>NZ_CP109150.1:4878232-5183121 GCF_035920365.1 Micromonospora sp. NBC_01740
GTCGGTCATCTTCGCCGTCATCTACAACCCGGCGATCGGGGTGGCGAACGGCCTGCTCGGCTCTCTCGGCTTCGACCGGGTCAACTGGCTCACCGACCCGTCGATCGCGTTGCCCGCCGTCTGTGCCGCGACGGTGTGGATGAACTTCGGCTACAACATCCTCGTGCTCTCCGCCGGGGTCTCGGCGATCTCGCCGGAGGTGGTCGAGGCGGCGCGGCTGGACGGCGCGACCGGGTGGCGGCTGGCGACGCGGATCACCGTGCCGCTGCTCTCCCCGCAGCTGTTCTTCCTCGTCGTGGTGTCCACGATCCACGCCCTGCAGAGCTTCGGGCAGATCCACATCCTGACCAAGGGCGGGCCGGACCAGGCCACCACGACGCTGGTCTACTCGATCTACGAGAAGGCGTTCGCCTTCGGCTCCTCCGACTTCGGCGCGGCCAGCGCGCAGGCCGTCGTGCTGCTGGTCATCATGCTCGGCTGCACGGCCGTCCAATTCGGCGTCCTCGAACGGCGGGTCCACTACCGATGAAAAAGCTCAACCTCGGCCGGGTCGCCGTCTACGTCGTGCTCGGCCTGGCCGCGATCCCCGTGCTGTTCCCGGTCTACTACGGGTTCGTCGGCGCCGTGATGGGCCCCGGCGACCTGGCGACCTATCCGCCCGCGCTGGTGCCGAGCGCGCTGCACTGGCAGAACATCACCGACGTGTTCCGCTCGGTGCCGCTCGGCCGCTTCTACGCGAACTCCGCCGTGCAGGCCGGGATCATCACCGTGGCGCAGGTCGTCACCAGCATCTTCGCCGCGTACGCCTTCGCGTTCCTCCGCCTGCCGGCGAAGGCGGCGACGTTCAGCCTCTTCCTCGCCACCCTCATGGTGCCGTGGGAAGCGATCATCATCCCCAACTACCTCGCCATCTCCGACTGGGGCCTGACGCGCGGCGGGCTGACGTACCTCGGCCTGGTGCTGCCCTTCCTCGCCTCGGCGTTCGGCACGTTCCTGCTGCGGCAGGCGTTCCTGCAGTTCCCGACCGAGCTGCGCGACGCCGCGGTGATCGACGGGTGCGGCCACTGGCGGCTGCTGTGGCGGGTCATCGTGCCGCTGTCCAAGCCCTCCATCGCGGCGGTCGGGGTCTACGTCTTCCTCTCGGCGTGGAACCAGTACTTCTGGCCGCTGATCCTGATCCGCGACACCGAGTTCCAGACGCTGCAGATCGGCATCTCCCAGCTCAACGACGCCGAGGCGGCGCAGCCGGGCCTCGTCCTCGCCGGCGTCGCGTTGTCGCTGCTTCCCACGCTGGCCGTCGTGATCTTCGGCCAGCGCTACATCGTCCGCGGGCTGACCGCCGGGGCGCTGCGTTGAACCATCGAGAAGGAGAAGCAATGAGAAGACCTCGGCTCCGTCGGACCGCGGCGGCGTTCGTCGCCGTCGTGGCCGCCGCCGCGCTCACGGCCTGCGGCGACTCTGGGTCCGGCACCGACGGCGGCAGCGGCGCGCTCGACGCGCCCGGCGCCGAGGTGCTGGAGAAGGCCACGGACAAGACCACGATCGAGTTCTGGCACGCGATGAAGGGGGCCAACGCCACCGCCGTCGACCAGCTCGTGGCCGACTTCAACGCCCAGAGCGGCGGCAAGGTCGAGGTCAAGGCGGTCTTCCAGGGAAGCTACGACGAGACGATCGCGAAGTACAAGGCGTCGGTGCAGCAGAAGAGCACGCCGGCCCTGGTGCAGATCTACGACATCGGCAGCCGCTTCATGGTCGACTCGAAGCAGGTCGTGCCGATGCACAAGTTCATCGAGAAGGACGGCTTCAACGCCGGCGACATCGAGCCGAACATCGCCAGCTACTACTCGGTCGACGGCAAGCTCTGGTCGATGCCGTTCAACTCCTCGACGCCCCTGCTGTACCTCAACAAGGAGGCGTTCGAGCGGGCCAAGCTCGACCCGACGAAGCCGCCGAAGAACCTCGACGAGATCGGCGAGCTGGCGAAGAAGCTCACGGTCAAGGACGCCAGCGGCAAGACCGTCCAGTACGGCTTCAACGCCGCCATCTACGGCTGGCTGGTGGAGCAGCTGCTCGCCACCGACGGCAAGGAGTACTGCGACAAGGGCAACGGGCGCAGCGGCCTGGCCACGAAGGTGCAGTTCGACCAGGAGACGGCCGTGCGCGTCGCGCAGTGGTGGACGGACCTGGTGAAGGGCGGCTACGCGACGAACACCGGCCGCAAGACCGACGACGCCCAGGCCGCCTTCAAGTCGGGCACGGTCGCCATGCACCTGGAGTCCACCAGCGTGCTGCGCGGCTACGTCGACGCCGCGAAGGGCAAGTTCACCGTGCTCACCGCCCCGTACCCGAAGGTGAGCGCTTCCTCCACGGGCGGACCGATCATCGGTGGCGCGTCGCTGTGGATCAACGGCGTCGGCCACAACGACAAGGAGAAGCGGGCCGCCTGGGAGTTCGTGAAGTTCGCCTCCGGCCCGGTCGAGCAGGCCAAGTGGCACACCAGCACCGGGTACGTGCCGATCAACGCCAAGGCGCTCGACGAGCAGATCGACAAGGACTGGATGGCGAAGTTCCCCCAGTTCCGCACCGCCGTCGACCAGCTGCACGCGCTGCCGCCGTCGGTCGCGTCGGCCGGCTGCCTGCTGGGCGTGATGCCGCAGGCCCGCAAGGCCTCCGAGGACGGCCTGGAGGCGGCCATCGTGGGCAGCAAGCCGGCCGAGCAGGCCATGAAGGACGCCGCGGCGAGCGTGCAGGGCGCCATCGACAGCTACAACAAGTCGGTCAGCTGACCACCGCACCGCGCTGATCGTCGAGAAGGGCCAGTCCCGCCGGGACTGGCCCTTCTCCGCTGCCACCCCCAGGTCGTGGGGTGCGGGCGGATCCTATGGTGGGCTCTGCCACCGATCGAGGGAGAGACCGTTGTCACCGTCGCACCGCCCGCCCCGTTCGTGCGTCGCAGGGGCGGCCCTGAGCGTGCTCGTCGGGCTCGCCGCCTGCACCGCGCCACGGGCGGAGCCGCCCGAGCGGCCGGCGCCGGGGATCGCGGTGACCCAGGAGAGCCTGCGCGGCGGCGGGACCGGAGCGGAGGGGGAGGGCCCGGAACCCACCTGGTCGGTGACGGCCAGGCGGCTCGACCAGCCGTTGACGCAGCTCGGCCAGGTCGTCGTCGTGCCGGACGGGCGGGAACTGCGGGCGGTGGACCGCGCGACGGGGCAGGACCGCTGGCGTCGCCCGTTCCCGATGGCCTACCAGTACGCGGTCGCCGGCGACCTGATCGTGCTCAGCGCCAGCAACGGAGGGTTGCTGGAGGTGCTCGACGCGGCCACCGGCGCCACCCGCTGGCGGACCGAGGACACCCAGGACGTCGTCGTCCAGCAGCAGGTCGTGTACGACCGCGAGTGCGTCGGCACCGGACAGTCCGCGAAGTGCGTCGTCATCGCCCGGGACATCCGCGACGGTCGCCAACTGTGGAAACTGCCCGCCGACCGGTTCGCCCGGGTCAGCGACGAGGCGCTCGGCGTCCGCGCGCCGTACGCCGCGCCCACCCAGCGGTACGTGTCGGTGCGGCTGAACGGGCGAACCTACACGAGCGTCGCACCCACCACCGGCAAGGCCGGCGCCGGACGCCTGCCGAGCCGGGCCTGGCACGGCTTCGTGGCCGGCAACCTGCTGGTGACCACCGACCACGACCCGCCCCGGGACGACCGGCGGTGCACCGTCAGCATCGCCACCGTCGACGCGGCCACCGGCGCCGGAGGCTGGTCCGGCGAGGTCTTCAGCGGGCGTCGCGAGGACGGCGAGTGTGCCAAGCGACTGGCGCACGACCGCAGCGGGCTGACCCTGATCGGGGCCGGCACCCGGCTCGTCGCGGTCACGGACGCCGGCCGGCCGCAGATGATCGACCTGCGGACCGGTAAAGCGCAGTGGGAGGGTGTCGCCCCCGGCGTACCGATCGACGGGGACGACCGGTCCGTGCTGGTGCGGCGCACCGCCGACGAGGGCGAGCTGGCCCTGCTCGACATGGCCACCGGCGCGACGCGGTGGAGCGCGCCGGACCCGGGACTGTCCGGCACCTCGGCGAGCTGGCGGTCGAGCGTGACCGGACGCCTCGTGGCGGTCAGCGGCGCGGTGGAGCAACGACCGGTCGTGCTCGTCTACGACGTGTCGACCGGTCGCCAGCTCGGCCGGTACCCCGGTTGGCTCGCCGGCGCTGGGGACGACTGGGTCGCGGTGAGCCACTCCGGAGGCTCGGACGGGATCGCACTGGACCTGTACGCCTTCTGAACCGGCGCGGCGGGCCGGTCCCGGGCCGCCCGCCGCGTTCACCGCCGCCGCGCCCTAGTTCCAGCGGAACAGGAGCGCGGCGACGGTCGCACCGACGACTGCGGTGATCGCCAGACCCGCCAGGTTCGATGCGTCGACCGAGGTCCCCGCCCAAGCGCTGGAGAGCGCCTCGACGGTGGCGCCGAACGGCAGCCACGAGGCTGCCCGGGCCACCGGTTCCGGCAGGGAGGCGGTGCCGCCGAACAACCCGCCGACGGCCCCGAGGGCGAAGAAGGCGATCAGGCCGATGGCGACCGCCGAGTTCGGGGTGGGCGCCACCGAGGCGACGATCAGGCCCAGCCCGTACATGGCGGCCACCGAGAGCCCGACCACGGCGAGCGCCATGCCGACGTGGGCCGGCGGACGTGCGCCGAAGCCGACGACGGCGACGGCGTACGCCAGCCCGATCCCCACCAGCACCTGCGCCAGGCTCACCACCAGTTGGGCGACGAGCACCATCGCCGGCGACGCCGGAGTGACCGCGAGCCGGCGCAGCACCCCGCTGCGGCGGTAGTAGGCCAGGAAACTCGGCATGTTCACGATGCCGATCGTGGCGAGGACGATGGTGAAGACCAGCGGAAGGACGAAGAGGTCCAGCGCCGAGCGCCCGCCGGCAACCTCCTGGTCACCGGCGGCAGCGGCGTTCATGACCAGGATCAACAGCGGCAGCCCTATCGGTACGACCAGCCCGGCCGTGTCCCGGGCGACCATCTTCGCCTCGCACCCGATCAGGGTCAGCCACGAGCCTGCCCCGGGTCGTCGTACGGTCACCTCGTTCATGCGTCCTCCTCCGTGACGAGTTCCTTGCCGGTGAGGCGGACGAACGCCTCTTCCAGGTTCGCGGTGCCGGCCCTGGCGGCCAGCCCGGCCGGGGTGTCCAGGGCGACGATCCGGCCGGCGTCGAGCAGCACGACCCGGTCGCAGAGCCGTTGGACCTCGTCCATGGCGTGGCTGACCAGCAGCACGGTCTCGTCGCGCAGCCCCTCCACGCCCGCCCAGATGCGCCGGCGGGCACGGGGATCCAGCCCGGTGGTGAGTTCGTCGAGGATCACCACCCGCGGTCGGCCGACCAGGGCGAGGGCTATGGAGAGGCGCTGCTGCTGGCCGCCGGAGAGCTTCTCGAACCGCGTCCCGGCCTGCCCCCGCAGCTCGACCAGGTCGAGCAGTTCGTCGGCGGGGCGCGGATCGGGGTAGAAGCTGCGGTAGAGGCCGAGCAGCTCACCGACGGTCAGGGCCGCGTGCAGCTCGGCCTGCTGCAACTGCACCCCGAGCAGTTGGCGTACGGCGGCGCGGTCCCGGCGCGGATCCCGGCCGAGCACCCGGACGCGTCCCCGGTCGGGGACCCGCAGGCCGGCGATCAGCTCGATCATCGTGGTCTTGCCAGCCCCGTTGACGCCCAGGACGCCCAGCACCTCGCCGGGGGCCACCGTCAGGCTGATGTCGTCGACGGCGACGACGTCGCCGTACCGTTTGTGCAGGTTCTCGACCTCGATGGCGGGTTGGCTCATGCTCTCCATGCTGGTCGGCGCCACCCGTCCGCCGCCTGTGCCGGAGGTCAGCCCTGCCGGCCATGACTTTCGGCACCCGTGGCTCGCCGGCCGCGGCGGCTAGGGTTGCCGCATGCGGCGGCTCGGGCTCGATGAGTGGTCCGGCCTGGTGATGCTCGTCGTGTGCGTGGGCGTCGGGTCGCCGGTGATGCTCGGCCTGGTCGAGCCGGACATCCCGGCACCGGTGTGGGTGGGGCTCTTCGTCGTCACCCTGGGCGCGTCGCTCGGCGCCGTGGCCGAGTGGGGAGCACCCCGGACGAGGTGGGCGGCCTACGGCGCGGCGGTGGTCGCCGGCTGGGGCGTGGTCGCGACGGCCCCCCGCGCCGGCATGCTGCCGATCCTGCTGGTGGTGATCGCCGCGCTCGGACCGGAGACCCTCCGGCTGCCGGTCAACCTGCTGGTGGTGGCGCTGAACACGGCCGTGATCGCCCTGACCGTCGGCCGGGTCCACGACGACCCGGTCGCGCCGCTCGTGTCCGGGGTGTTCTACGGGCTGATCCAGATCGCCACGACGTTCAGCGTGACCGCGGTCCGCCGGGAGCAGCAGCACCGCCGGGAGCTGGCCCGGGCACACGTGGAGCTGCGGGCGGCCAGCCTGCTGCTGGCCGGGTCCGCCCGCACGGCGGAACGCCTGCGCATCTCCCGTGAGCTGCACGACCTGCTCGGTCACCAGCTCACCGTCCTCACCCTGGAGCTGGAGGCGGCCCGGCACCGTGCGGGCGACCCGGCGCGGGAGCACGTCGAACGGGCCGGCCGGGTGGCCAGGGAGGTGCTCGCCGACGTGCGCGACACCGTCAGCGCGCTGCGCGCCGGGTCTGCCGCCGACCTGGCCGAGGCGCTGCGCGACGTCGGCCGCGACATCCCCGGGCTCGACGTGACGGTCGAGGTGGGCGAGGACGTCGAGCCGAACGAGGAACAGACCGCGGCGCTCGTGCGGGCCGTACAGGAGATCATCACCAACACCCTGCGGCACGCCTGCGCGGGCGAGCTGCGAGTCACGATCGTCCGCCACGGTGCGGCGATCCGACTGACGGCGGTCGACGACGGGCAGGGCGCGCGGGGCGTGGTCCCCGGCAACGGCCTGCGGGGCCTCGCGGAGCGGTTCGCGGCACTCGGCGGGGAGATCGCGTACGACGGCAGCGCGGGCTTCCGGGTGACCGCCCGGATGCCGGCCCGGTGACCGGCATGCTCGATCCGGCCGGCCCGCGCGGCCGAGGCGACATGACCAGGGTGGTCGTGGTCGACGACCAGACGTTGGTCCGGCAGGGCATCCGCACCCTGCTCGACATTGCGGGCATCGAGGTGGTCGGCGAGGCCGACGACGGCGAGGCCGCCCTGGCCGCGATCGACGCGACCCGGCCCGACGTCGTCCTGCTCGACCTGCGCATGCCGCGCCGGGACGGCATCTGGGTCCTCCGACGGCTCCGCGAGCGCGGGGCGGACGTGCCGGTGCTGGTGCTCACCACCTTCGACGACGACACCCTCGTCCTCGACGCGCTGCGCGCCGGGGCGCGGGGCTACCTGCTCAAGGACGTCACGCTGGAGCAGCTGACCCGGGCGGTCGAGACCCTCGCCGCGGGCGGAACGCTCATCGCCGTGTCGATCACCGATCGGCTCCTGCGCGCCATCCGCTCGGCGCCGTCCCCGGTCGGGGTGAGCGCCCCGCCGTCGCAGGAGCTCACCGAGCGGGAGCTGGACGTGCTGCGGCTGGTCGCCGAGGGCTACACCAACCGGGAGGTCGCCGGCCTGCTCTTCCTCGCGGAGGGCACGGTCAAGAACCACGTGTCGGCGATCCTGCTGAAGCTCGGCGCCCGGGACCGCACCAACGCGGTGCTGCGGGCGCTGCACGAGGGCGTCCTGCGGTAGAGCTGACGGGGGACCCGTCCGCCGGTGCGTCCGGTCGTCACGCGGTGGGGGATCCGACGCTGTGGTCCCCGGCCTGCACTGGCCGGGGACCACACCGGAACTACCTGCTACTTGGCGGCGGCGGACGGCCGCGGCTTGACGCGGAACGAACCCAGGATGATGTGACGCATCTGTGCACCTCCTCTCAACTGGTGGTGGTCAGAGACCGGGCGTGTTCGAGGGCGTCCGTCAGCTCGTCCTCGTTCACGACCAGCCGTTCTGTCAGCAGGCAGGTGCCGACCGGCGTCGTCACCAGGCTGCTGCCGGCCCTGCGGTGGACGTCCACACGGGAGGCGGCGCCGGGCCGCTCGTCGAGCGGAAATCCGAAACTGAGCCGGTGTACGCCCTGCCGGCCGGGGCGGCGCATGTCCTTCTCCCGGCGCGCCAGCGGCCGGAGCGCGTCGGCGGTGCGCCGCCAGCGCTCGGACACGCTCACCCACTCATCCGTACGGACGACGAGCTGACGCAGCTCGGGTGCGAGTGCCAGGCGCACGGCGTGTTCGCAGATCACCTCGGTCAGGTCGTCGCCCAGCCGCTGCTCCAGGGCATCGGCCAGGACCAGCAGGTCCAGCAGGTCCTTGATCCGGAACTTGCGCTGGAACCGCTCCTCGGCCACGGCGAAGAGCCCGCACAGGTCGTCCTGTTCCACCGGCGCGACGCGCACCGGGACGCCACGAAGGTCGCCGGCGAAGGTGAACGTGGTGACGTCGGCGCCCATCGGCTTGTCGAGGTGCGGCTCGGTCGCGGGCCACTTCATCGCCACGCCGACGTGCGGCTCGTCGAGCCCCTCCAGGATGCTGACCGCCTGAGGTACGGCCCCCCGACGGTCGACCAGATCCCGTACGCAGGACCACAGGACGTCCTGGTTGGGGGCGAAGAGGTCGACGTCTCCCGACTGCCGCAGTAGCCCACGGGGATAGTGCCGGGCGATGCACGGGCCCTTGAGGACCGTCGCCCCGTACCGGCCGGCCAGCTCGGCGCCGGTCGCGTGGAGGGTCTCGACGCGCTGCTCCCACCGGCGCAGGTACGCGCCCTCCGCCTCGTTGAGCTCGACGCCCCGGGCCACCGCGGAGGAGAGCCAGGTGGCGAGGATCCCCTTGCGGTTGGCCATGTCGGCGACCCGCCAGGTGGGCAGGTCCGGCGGTGCTCCGAGCAGGCGGTCCACGACATCAAGATCGATCATGAAGATCATCAGCCTCACCGCGAGATCGGTCCATCGCGGTGAGGCTGACGTCGTCGGCCATATTTTCTCGATATCCGCTGCCGGTCGACGGTCGGCAGGGCCCGGAGGGACGGACGGCGTGACGCGCCACGGCGAGGACCTCGCCGTGGCGCGTCACCGCGTCAGCGCAGGCGGCCCTCGATGGCGTCGATGATGCGCGGGCGCAGCTCCGCCGCGCGGATGACGGCGTCGACGGAGCCGACCTCGACCGCGCGCCGGATGTTGTGCACCCGGTCGAACTCGGCGGCCACCTCGCCCAGCTTCTCCACGCGCACCGTCGAGCGCAGCTCGTCGAGCTCCGCGGTCAGCGCCGCGCGGTCGGTGCCGGAGGCCGCCGCGACGCGGGCCTCCAACTCCCGCACGCGCGGGTCGGCCGCGGTGCGGGCGTTGACGTCGCCGGAGAACACCACCGCGGCGGCGGGGGCGCCGCCGAGGACCGAGGCGAACGAGCCTTCCAGCGCGAGCACGGTCATGTTCGGGTTCAGCGCCTTCGAGAACACCACGAACGCGCCACCGTGGTATCGCGAGATCACGCAGAACACGATGGGCCCGCGGAAGTTCACGATCGCGCGGCCGATCTCGGCGCCGTACTCCAGCTGGAGATTGCGCATCGACTCCGGCGAGCCGTCGAAGCCCGACAGGTTCGCCAGCACCACCAGCGGCCGGTTGCCGCTGGCCGCGTTGATCGCCCGCGCGGCCTTCTTCGACGACCGCGGGAACAACGTGCCCGCGGTGTAGGTGTCCGGGCCGTCGGTGGGCGGGAAGCCGCGCCGCGGCACCGACCGTGACTCGATGCCGATCAGGCACACCGGCATGCCACCGAGGTGTACGTCCTGCACCGCCACGGTCTCCGCGTCGGCCATGCCCGCCCACCGTTCCAGGACCGGGTGGTCCTGGTCGGAGAGCGCCCGCATCACCGTCCGGATGTCGAACGGCTTCTTGCGGTCCGGGTTGGCCTCGGCGGAGAAGATCTCGCCGACGGTGGTGAAGTCGCTGCCCGCCACGACGTGCGGGAAGGCGGAGACGTCGCGGTCGACCGGGTCGGTCGTCCGCGCCCGCCGCGGCCCCTGCTCGCCGGGCGCGACGTACGTGTGCTCGTAGTGCGCCATCAGCACGTCGCGCGCCGCGGCCAGGTTCGGCGCCCAGTACTGCGCCTGCCCGTTCGGGCCCATCACCCGGTCGTAGCCGCCGATGCCGAAGTTGTCCTCGGCCGAGACCCCGCCGGAGAAGTCGAGCGACTGCTTGCCGGTGAGCACCATCGCCGAGTCCGGCGTCATCACCAGAATGCCCTTGGTGTGCATCAGCATCGTCGCCTCGGCGTTCCAGTACGGCTGCGCCCCGACGGTGATGCCCGCGACCACGATGTTGATCTCGCCGCCGTCCTGGGTGAACTCGACGATCCGCTTGAGCGCCGCGGCCACCCAGTCCATGTTCTCCGTGCCCGACTGCATGGAGATCCGGGCGCCTGCGGACAGCGCGTACCACTCCAGCGGCACCTGCATCCGCTCGGCCAGGTCCAGCGCGGCGATCACGCGGCGGCACTCCGGCTCCGACAGCGCGCCGAGCGCCTTCGTCGGGTCGCCTAGCAGCACGACCCGGGTGACGCCCTGCGGGTGCCGCCGGGTCGGCGTGGTCACCACGCCCGCCACGATCGCCGCGCTGTTACGCCCCTTCGGCCGCTCGACCGGCACCAGCGCGTGGTCGTCGTCGAGGTCGTGCTCGACGAAGGTGCCGAGCAGGGCGGTCAGCTCGTACGGGTAGACCGCGTTGCGGCTGCTCGCGCGCAGCACCTTCTGCCGGTAGTCGTCAAGCGGCTCGACCGGCTCGTCCGACGGCTCGCCGACGGTCAGCGCGGTGCCGCCCGTGGCGTCGAACGAGACGCGTACGGCGATCTTGGTCAGCTCGCCGGTCCGGCGGTCGCGCTGCCGCGCGATGAACAGGATCTCCTCCAGCCCGGCGCCCGCGGTCGTGGGCAGCACCCGCCGGGCGATCATCTCCAGCTCCGCGCGCGTGAGGTCGCTCGGCGGCCAGACGTAGACCACGATCCGGTTGGTGCTGAAACGCTTCCTCGACGGCCGCCGCGACTGCGCGCGACGGATCGAGTCGAGACACGTGGCGAGGACGTCCTCGGCGGTGGGCAGCGCCACCAGCCGCCCGTCGTGCTCGCGCAGCTCGGTCAGGTCGCGCACCTGCGCGAACGCGACGAGGCGGTCGTCCGACGGGTTCTCCCGCGCCACGCACTGGAAGAGGTAGACCTCTTCGTCCGACGACGGCAGCCGGGTGAGGTCGAACTTGCTCAGCCGCTCCATCTGCATCCGCTGCGCGATGTACGGGTGCAGGCCGCGGATCAGCCGCTCCTCCATCATCCCGATGGTCGACGGGCGGAACGTGAAGTGGTGGTGCATCACCGCGCCGCTGCGACCCGCGACGGTGGTGGTGAGCCTGCGGACCTGGTGCGGCAGCGGGTGCGCGCTGACGACCTCGTGCAGCGCCGCCGCCATCGCGTCGAAGTCCGCCGGCTGGTTCTCCCACGCCAGATAGATGTCGACGTCGATGGCGTCGTGGCCGCTCGCCAGCTCAGCGAGGCCGCGCAGCGCGCTGCCCAGCGCGTCGAAGCCCACGGCGGCGGAGACCACGCACGAGCCCGTCCGCTCGGCGACCACGAACGTGCAGCCCTCGACCTCGCTGGTGCGTACGCGGTTGAGGTCCTTGTTGCCGTAGTAGCGCCGGGTCAGCACCTCCAGCATGACCGCGTTGTCCACGTCGTCGCGGACCAGCCGCTGGCCGAGCAGCCGCACCAGCGGCTCGGTGGAGCGCACCATCTCGGCGACGCGCTCGGCGCGGTCCGGCGCGTCCGGGTGCGCGTCGAGGTGGCGCAGGTGCCGGCGCACGTCGGCGTAGACGCGGGCGCGGTTGCGGCGCAGCAGCGGCTGGGCGAACCAGGCGAACACCACGCCGCGCGCGAGGTCGCAGACCACCGGGAAGCGGACCTGCGTCGCGGCCACCAGCCGCTCCAGCGCGAGACCGGCGGGCTCGCGCAGCGACTCGTCCGGCGGCGGCTCCCGCAGCCAGGCGCGCAGCAGCGTCGCGACGACCGTGGCGTCGGCGGACGCGCGTTGCAGGGCGAGGAAGATCCGGAACACGGCGGCTTCGAGCTCGGGGCAGCGCTCCAGCTCGGTGACGCCGTAGTGCCCGAGCGCCTTGGCGAGCTTGGCCTGGAACGTCTCCGGCAGCCCGGCCCGGTCCACATCGAGGTACTGCAGGTAGGTGTGGAAGTACTCGCGGGCGCTCGGCACGTGGCCGGCGCCGCCGCCGTCCTCGCCCGTCGGCCGGTTGCGGCTGAGCTCGGTGAGGTCGGCGAACACGTCGATGAGGCCGAGTTCCTCGGCCAGCGGCCGGTGACCGTCCTCGGTGGCGGCCCGGCGCGCGGCGAGGTAGTCGTCGAGCAGCCGGCGCTCGTCGTGCGGGTCGACGTCGAAGCCGAGCAGCAGGCTGCGCAGGTCCTCCTGGCCGCGCGTGGCGCGCTCCCGCGCCGGGATCCTGGCGGGCGCTTCGGGCAGGTCCAGCTCGACGGACTCGGTCGCCGCGGTCTCCCCGGCCTCGGCGTCGTCGGCGAGCGGCTCCAGCCGCAGCAGCGGCGCGCCGGTCTCCACCTGGGTGCCCACGGAGACGACGCATTCCTTCAGCCGCGCCTTGAACGGCGCCCGCAGCACCGTCTCCATCTTCATGCTCTCCAGCACCAGCACCGGCGCGCCCGCCTCGACCTCGGCGCCGACCTTCAACGGCGTGGCGACGACCAGCGCGGGGCTGGGCGAACGCAGGACACCGCCCTCGTCGCGGGTGACCCGGTGCGCCACGCCGTCCACCTCGACCAGGTGGATCGGCCCGTGCGTGCCGATGAGCAGGCGGTAGCGGGTGCCGTTGACGACGACCTGCCCGGTGTGCCGGTCGAAGCGGTCCAGCTCGACGTCGGCGGTGCGTACGGTGCCGCCCGCTTCGACGCCGACGCGGAACCGGTGTGCGCCGACCCGCGCGACGCGCACGCGGTAGTCGACGCCGCGCAGCTTGAGGTCCAGCGGCCGGCCGCTCTCGTGTTGCACCTGCGGGCGGCCGCCGAACGCCGTCGACAGCAGCCGCTGCCGCTCGACGCGCTCCTCCTCCTCGTACGCCTCGATGGCGGCGGCCGCCAGCGCGACGGCGGAGTGCCGGTGCGTGACCAGCCTGCCCTCGCCCCGGACGCGGTCGATCCAGCCGGTGTCCGCGCTGGCGTCGATCACCTCGGGCTGGTCGAGCAGGTCGAGCACGAAGCTCTTGTTCGTCGCGCCGCCCTCGATGATCACCGTGGTCTGCGCCATCGCCCGGCGCAGCCTGCCGAGCGCCTCGTCGCGGTCGCGGCCGTACGCGATGATCTTCGCGATCATCGAGTCGAAGTCGGCGGGGATGGTGTCGCCCTCGCTGACGCCGGTGTCCACGCGGATGCCCGGCCCGGCGGGCAGGTCCAGCCGCGCGATGCGGCCGGGGGAGGGCGCGAAGTCGCGGTCGGGGTCCTCGGCGTTCAGCCGGGCCTCGATGGCGTGCCCGCGCTCCACCGGCGGCTCGCCCTCGAGCCGCCCGCCCGACGCCACGTGCAGCTGCGCCCTGACCAGGTCGAAGCCGGTGGTGGACTCGGTGATCGGGTGCTCGACCTGGAGGCGGGTGTTGACCTCCAGGAACGCGAACAGCCGGTCGCCGGGGTGGTAGAGGAACTCGACGGTCGCCGCGCCGCGGTAGCCGACAGCGACGGCGAGCCGCTCGGCCGACGTCTTGAGCTCGGCCGTCTGCTCAGGACCGAGCACCGGCGACGCCGACTCCTCGATGACCTTCTGGTTGCGCCGCTGCACCGAGCAGTCGCGGACACCGAGCGCCCACGCGGTGCCCTGGCCGTCGGCGATCACCTGGACCTCGACGTGCCGGGCGCCGGTGACCAGGCGTTCCAGGAACACGACGCCGCTGCCGAACGCCCGCGCGGCCTCCTGGCTGGTGCGCTCGTAGGCGTCGGCGAGCTC
This sequence comes from Micromonospora sp. NBC_01740, assembly GCF_035920365.1. Taxonomy (NCBI): domain Bacteria; kingdom Bacillati; phylum Actinomycetota; class Actinomycetes; order Micromonosporales; family Micromonosporaceae; genus Micromonospora; species Micromonospora sp. NBC_01740. The sequence continues at coordinate 4,892,272 of NZ_CP109150.1, forward strand.
GGCCTCGTTGGTGATCACGCGGATGCCGCGCCCGCCGCCGCCCGCGGTCGCCTTGAGCATCAGCGGGTAGCCGATCCCGGCCGCCGCCGCCAGGGCGGCGTCCAGGGTCTCGACCGCGCCACGGCTCCACGGCGCGACCGGTACGCCGACCTCCTCGGCGATCAGCTTCGCGCCGATCTTGTCGCCCAGCTTGCGCATGGCGTCCGGGCTCGGTCCGACGAAGGTGACGCCGATCCTCTCGCACAGCTCCGCGAACGCCGGGTCCTCGGCGACGAAGCCCCAGCCGACCCACGCGGCGTCGGCCCCGCTCTCCACCAGCGCGCGCTCCAGCACCTTCAGGTCGAGGTACGGGCGCGCGGACGCGGGACCGAGGTCGTAGGACAGGTCCGCCTCGCGGACGAAGGTGGCCGTACGGTCGACGTCGGTGTGCAGGGCGACGGTCTCGATCCGTGTCCCGGTCTCCGCGGCGATGTCCCGTACGGCGTGGATGAGCCGCATGGCGGCCTCACCACGGTTGACGATGGCGACACGACTGAACACCGATCGAGCCCTCCTTTTAGACCAATGATGCGCGGGCCGCGACGCGGCGGCACCTTCGGCAGTGTCCACCCTCGTGCCTGTGGATCAAAAGGTCAGGGGTCCGAATCCGTTCGGCGAACGGACGATGTTGCGGCGTTGACCAGCCAAAACGCCTGACACAACCGTGATCGTTTCCCGGCATGTGTTGCGGCCGTCCACTTCGTGGGAGGGTGATGCGCCCGGGGCGCGCTTATGTTACTGGCGGGTTCGTGTCGAACGGTGTCGCGACGGAGCCTCAGCCGGGACCGGTGCCACCGTCGACGTCGCTGAGTAGCGGGCCCGGGACACGCATCCGCCACGCGTCGGTGACGAGCTCCGTCAGGCGGTCGACGTCCACCTGCGCCAGCCGCAACATGACCAGGGGCAGCCCCTCGTACGAGGGCGTGGTGAAGAAGACCTCGGGCTCGCCGAGGAGCAACGCCTGCTTCTCCGCCTCGTCGCCGACGTAGAGCACCGCGACGTCCGTCCGGATCAGGCGCGACGTGCCGGGTCTGCGCTCGGGGTAGGACCAGACGAACCCCTTGTCGGCGACCCGGAAGTCGAAGCCCTCGCTGTCGATCTCGACCACGTGCGGCAGCGCCAGCGCCAGGTGCCGGACGTCGTCGGCGTCAGCCATCGGGGTCGCTCCGCACCATCGTTTCCCACACCCGCGCAGATTAGCTGCCACGGGTGACAACATGGTGCTGGCGCGAGGGCCCGACCGGCGGGACCCGGCCGCGCGCAGCGGCTCCGATCGCCGTTCGGCCGCCGCCGCCCGACTGTGAACTCCGTTACCTCGCCGCCCGGCGGGAATGAGATCACCGGATCCGGATTTGGAGCCAGATGTGACTCCTGCACTCTTCCCAGCCCGGCTGCCCACCGACCGGCCGGCGGCGAGCCGATGACGGCCGCCGTCGACGCCCCGCAGGGGCCGGCAGCCCCGCTGACGCCCGGTGACCTGATGAGCCCCCGGCAACGCCTGCGGCTCGTCCTCGTCCTCGGGTCGCTGATCGCGGTGGGTCCGCTGACCATCGACATGTACCTGCCCGCGCTTCCCACGATCGTCGACGAATTCCAGACCACGTCGGCGGCGGTCCAGTTGACCCTCACCGGCACGCTGGCGGGCCTCGCCCTCGGCCAGTTGCTGATCGGCCCGCTGTCCGACGCCGTCGGCCGGCGCGCGCCGCTGATCGCCGGCATCGCGCTGCACGTCGTGGCGTCGCTGCTCTGCGTCGTCGCGCCGAGCATCGCGGTTCTCGGCGCGTTGCGGGTGGTGCAGGGCCTCGGCGTCGCCGCGGCCTCGGTGGTCGCGATGGCCGTCGTCCGCGACCTGTTCGACGGTGCGGCCTTCGCGAAGCTGCTCTCCCGGCTGCTGCTGGTCATGGGGGCGGCGCCGATCCTCGCGCCGACCCTCGGCGGCGGGCTGCTGCGCTGGACGGACTGGCGCGGCGTCTTCGTGGCGCTGGCCGCCTTCGGCGTGCTGCTCGTGGTGGTCGCCGCGTTCGGCCTGCGCGAGACGCTGCCCGCCGAGCGGCGCCGGCGCGGCGGCGTGGTCGCGACCATCGGCGTGTACGGCTCGCTGCTGCGCGACCGCACGTTCGTGGGCCTGGTCCTGGTCGCCGGGCTGGCCATGGCCGCCCTGTTCGCGTACGTCGCCGGGTCGTCGTTCGTCTTCCAGGACCAGTACGGCCTGGACGAGCAGCAGTTCGGGTTGGCCTTCGGGGCGGGCGCGGTCGGGCTGATCGCGGCGACCCAGTTCAACGTACGGCTGCTGCGCCGCCACCCGCCGCAGCGGATCCTCGTGGTCGCCCTGGCCGCGGGGAGCGTGGCCGGACTGGCACTGCTCGCCTTCGCCGTGACCGGGTTCGGCGGGCTGCCGGCCCTGCTGGTGTCGTTGTGGGTGGTGCTCGCGGCGGCGGGCCTCGCGATGCCGAACGCGCCGGCCCTGGCCCTGTCCCGCCACGGCGAGGCGGCCGGCACGGCCTCCGCCCTGCTCGGCGCCGTGCAGTTCGGCGTCGGGGCGCTGGCCGCACCCCTGGTGGGCGTCCTGGGCACCGGCGCGGTCGCCATGTCCGTCGTCGTCGCGGGGGGCATGCTGGCCGCGACGGCGGTCCTGTTCGTCGTCGTGCGACCGTCCCGGCTCGCCGGCCTGGAGCCGGACGGGGTGGTCGTGGCAGCGCACTGAGCGGGCTCGGAAAGCAGTTGTCGGCGGAACGGGTGGCGGCCTAGCCTGCTGGCTGTGCACGCCCCCTGCCGGCGGATGCGCCGGGTGCGCCGGTGAGCAGCCGCCTTCGTGAGATCGCCCGACAGACGGTGGCTATCGCCGAGTCGGGCCGGTACCGCAACGGCGCCGGCGACGAGGTCGTCATCGGTGCGCAGGTGCGGGCCGCGGTCGCCGGCACCCGCCACCACCTTCCCGACGGGACGCTCACGATCGGCGACACGCGGGTCGGGGCCGGCGACGTCGAGGTGACGTACCAGTCGACGTTGCAGGCGGCCCGCCGGCTCGGTCCGGATGCGGCGTGTCTGGTGTTCGCGTCGGCCAAGAACCCGGGCGGCGGGTTCCTCGGCGGGGCGAAGGCGCAGGAGGAGAGCGTCGCACGATCGTCGGCGCTCTACCCGTGCCTGCTCGCCGCGCCCGACTTCTACGCGTTCCACCGCGGCCAACGCGACCTGCGGTACAGCGACCGAATCATCTACTCCCCGGGCGTGCCGGTGTTCCGCGACGACAAGGGCGGGCTGCTCGATGTGGCGTACCAGACGTCCTTCCTCACCGCCGCGGCGCCGAACCTCGGCGCGATCGTGCGCAACCAGCCCGCGCACGCCCCCGACGTGCCGGCGGTGCTGCGCCGGCGTGCGCGGCGGGTGCTCGAGGTGGCCGCCGCGCACGGGCATCGGACGATCGTGCTGGGCGCGTGGGGGTGCGGGGTGTTCCGCAACGACCCCGCCACGGTGGCGGACGCCTTCGCCGACGCGCTGCGGATGGTGGACCGGTTCGACCGGGTGGTGTTCGCCATCCGCGACAACCTGTCGGGCACACCCGTGTACGGCGCGTTCGCGGAACGTTTCGGCACCTCCGCGCCGGAGCCGGCAGGCGACGCCCGTCGGGGTTGAGTGGCTCACCCGCCGGCGCCGCCCAGCCCGCCGGCGCCGTGGTCAGCGTGGCTGCTCGGCGAGGTCCCGGATGCCCTGCAACGTGCCGGTCATGGCGTCCCGCAGGGCGTCCAGCCGGCGTGCGATGACCTGCTCCTCGTTCTCCGGGGCCCGGTCGATGACCAGGCTGAGCCCGGTGCGGCCGGGGCCGATCCGCACGGAGTGGGACACCCGGCACCCGCCGTCCTCGGCGGTGAGGCGGTACTGCCAGGTGGCACCCGGTTGGTCGAGGTCGGTGGGGCCGCCGCCGAAGCGGTCGTCCGGGTCGAGCACCACCCAGCCGAAGACCCGCGGCGCGTCGAACCGCACGACGTGCGAGATGGTGCGCCACTCGCCCAGCGCCGGATGGTGGTTGTGCCCCTCGAACCGGGCGCCGAGCGTCGGCCCTTGGCTGCCGTTCAGCCAGCGCACCCGGCGCAGCTCCGGACTGAACCGCGCGGGCAGCTCGATGTCCGTGACCAGCTCCCACACCCGGGCGGGATCGGCTGCCACGTGCAGGTCGCACTCGACCGCCGGGCCGTCGACGTAGCGCACGGCATCCTCCTTCGTGTCCTTCACTGACTTCCGGTCCGCGCGCCGCACCCACCGTCGTAGGACGGGCGACACCGCACCGGACAAGGATGGCCTGTCCGGGGCCGACCGCGCAGCCCCGCACGCTCACGTGTCTCGATGCCGACGATCGACGCGCATCGCGACGGCCGGCGGTCGACCCGCCCGATCGCCGGGGCTGCACGCCGCTCCGCCGGCTGCCGCGATCCGGCGTCGCGGTCATGGCGGCGGCGTAAACGGGTATGCCGCCGCATGGGTACCGAGGTCGTCGTGGTCGGCGCCGGCTTCTCCGGGCTGGCCGCCGCGCTCGCGCTGGCCCGCGCCGGGGTGCGGACGCGGGTGCTGGAGGCGCGCGACCGGGTGGGCGGGCGGGTGCTCACCCGGTGGCTGGCCGACGGCACCCAGCTCGACCTGGGCGCCCAGTGGGTCGGCCCCACCCAGGACCGGGTCAACGGGCTCCTCGCCCGCTACGGGATCGCCACCTTCCCGTCCGCCGCGCACGGCGCGTCGCCGGTGATCCTCCCCGACGGCCGGCACGCCGGTGCCCCCGAGGCCGCCGCGCGGGTCCTCGATCTGCTCGACGCGTACGCCGAACGGGTCGACCCGGTCGCGCCGTGGGCGGGGGCCGAGGCCACCGAGTGGGACCGTACGACGCTGGCCGGCTGGCTGCGCACGGCCGCGCCGGACCCGGCCACCGCCCGGTACCTCGGGCGGCTGCTCGCGGGCGGGCTGCTGGCCGCCGGCCCGGACGAGATCTCCGTGCTCCAACTGGCGTTCTACCTGCGCTCCGGCGGCGGCAGCCGGGCGCTGCTCGCGATGGTCGGCGGCGCGCAGCAGGACCGGATCGTCGGCGGACCGCCGGTGCTGGCCGAGGCGCTGGCCGCCGCCCTCGGCCCGGACGCGGTGCGGCTGTCCGCGCCCGTGCGGGCCATCGCGCAGGACCGCGCCGGGGTGGTCGTGCACACCGACACCGACCGCGTCGAGGCGGACGCGGTGGTGGTCGCCGTGCCGCCGACGCTGGCCGGGCGCATCCGGTACGGCCCACCGCTACCGCCCCTGCGCGACGCGCTCACCCAGCGGATGCCGATGGGCTCGGCGATCAAGGTGCACGCGGTCTACCCGGAACCGTTCTGGCGCGCCGACGGCCGTTCCGGCGTCGCGTTCTGCCTCGCCGGGCCGGTGACCGAGACGGTGGACAACAGCACCCCGGCCTCCCCGCGCGGGGTGCTCACCGCGTTCAGCTACGGCCCGGAGGCGAACGCGCTGCGCCGGATGCCGCCGCGGGACCGCAGGGCGCGCCTGCTCGACGCCCTCGCCGCCGTCGCCGGCCCGGCCGCCCGGCGGCCCGAGGAGTTCGTCGAGTACGACTGGTCGGCGGACGAGTGGACGCGCGGTTGCTTCTGCGGGGCGCCGACCCCCGGCTCCTGGTGCGGCTACGGCCCGGAGCTGCGCCAGCCGGTGGGACGGGTGCACTGGGCCGGCACGGAGACCGCCACCCGGTGGGCGGGTTACCTGGACGGGGCGATCGAGGCCGGCGAGCGGGCGGCTGCGGAGATCCTGGCGCGGACGGGCGGCTGACCCGCCCGGACACCCCGCGAACCTGCTCGAAGGTGGCCGATGTCTGTGCGACGATCGTCGGACGTCGTGCCGTCCGGTCCGCCCCGCCGGTCCACCCACACACCGATCTCTGGCAGGCATGCGGGAAGGCCCCCACCTCGTACCCCTTGGAGAGCACGATGTCCTTGTCCCCGGCCCGGGTCCTCGCCGCGCTGAACGCGGTGCGGCCACCCGACCAGCCGTCGCCGGTCATCGGCAGGGCCGTCGTGGTCGGCGGCAGCGTCGCCGGGTTGCTGGCGGCCCGCGTGTTGTCCGACTACGCGGAGAGCGTCGTCATCGTCGACCGCGACGATCCACACGTGACCGGCGGTCGGCCGGGCGTGCCACAGGGATCGCAGCTGCACGCGCTGCTGCCCGGCGGCTTCCTCCAGCTCGAACGCCTGTTTCCGGGATTCCGCGAACGGGCCGTGGCCCAGGGGGCGATCGAGGCGCCACCGGCGGCCAGGCGGAACTACCTCGACGGCCGGCTGAAGGTCGTCGTACCCGACGACGCCGACAGCCTGGCGGGTACCCGGCCCCTCCTGGAGGGGCTGATCCGCGAGCAGGTGCTGCGGCTGCCCAACGTCAAGACGGTCACCGCCCGCGCCACGGGTCTGGTGTGCGACGGCGGCGTGGTCACCGGCGTCCACTGCGAGACCGGCGGGGCGACGGGCGTCGAGTCGGGTGACCTCGTGGTGGACGCGATGGGACGTTCGAGCAGGCTCTCCGAGTGGTTGGAGCAGGCCGGCTGGGACCGGCCCGCGCTGCGGCGGATGACCGTGGACCTCAACTACGCGACCGCGCTGTTCCGGCGTCCGGAGGCGGAACCGGAGGCCACGGTCGTCCTGGCACTGCACACCGCGAGGATGTCGTCGGACGTGGCCGGCGCCGCGTTCTTCGCCGTGGAGGACGGCCGGTGGATGGCCATGATGGCCGGCTACGGCGCCAACCGCCCAGGGCGCACGGCGGACGACTTCGTCCGCCGGCTGCGGGAGCAGTTCCCGCCGGAGTTCGGCGAGGTCGCCGCGAACGAGATGCTCGGCGAGGTGCAGACCTACCGCCACGCCGACAGCCGGCGACGCGACTTCCACGGGCTGAGGCGCCTGCCGGCCGGGCTCGTCAGCGTCGGCGACGCGGTCGCGTCGTTCAATCCGGTGTACGGGCAGGGGATGACGGCGGCGGCCCTGCACGCGGCCTGCCTGTCGGCGTACCTGCGGTCGGGCCCGGACCTGGGCGCGCCCGCGCGCCGGTTCTTCGCCCTGCAGAAGGTCGTGGTCGACGTCGCCTGGTCGATGTCGACCTCCGCCGACCTGGCGCTGCCGCACGTCGACGGGCCCTACCCGCGCGGCTACCGGCTCTCCAGTTGGGCCAGCAGGCAGATCGTCACGGCGACCGTCACCGACGTGCCGACCGCCCGGCGCTTCAACGAGGTCGTCTCCATGCTTGCGCACCCGAACTCGCTGGCCACCCCCGGCGTGCTCCTGGGCGCGCTGCGCGCCAACCGACGGGCCCGCTGACCGCGCCGTCCGCCGCCCCGACCGCCCGCGTCCGGGGCGGGGCTGCGCGTCCGGCCGGGGTTCCTTCGGCGAGTACGGGGTGGCCGCTGGGCGGTTCATCGGATGGGCTCGGCCGTGTCGGTCACTATGGTTGGTCGATGGACGTTGTCAGCACTGCCGACGTCTCGCCGGGTGACCGGTTCGCCTTCTGGCGCGAGGTCAGCGCGAAGCTCTGGGTGCCGTACGAGCTGGCCCGGCAACGGCAGGCGGAGACCGGCTTCGAGGCGCGGGTCGGCATCAGTGAGTTCGGCCCGGTGCAGGCGACCCTGATGACGACGATGGCGCACTCGGTGCGCCGCACGCCCCGGCTGATCCGGCAGGCCGACCCGGAAGTGTTCAAGGTGAGCTGCATGGTCAGTGGCAGCGGCACGCTGACGCAGGACGGCAGACGCGCCGATTTCGGCGCCGGAGATCTCGTGCTCTACGACACCTCGCGTCCGTACGTGGCCGAACTCCGGCCGGACGATTCGACGAGCCGGATGCTGCTCCTGCGTTTCCCACGGGCGCTGCTGCCGTTTCCTCCCCGGGAACTGCGTGAACTGAGCGCCGTCCGCATTCCCGGCGCCCGTGGCGTCGGCGCGCTGTCGTCGCGTTTCCTGCTACAGCTCGCCGACCAGATGGACGAGCTGACCCCGGCCGAGACCGCGCGGCTGGCCACCCTGACGCTCGACGTGCTGATCGCGGCGTTGGCCGACGCGCTGGACACCCGGAGGATCGTCCCCGCGGACACGTGCCGGCGGGCGCTGACCGCCCGCATCCGCGCCTTCATCCAGGACCATCTCGGCGACCCGGACCTGACCCCGGACATGATCGCCGCAGCGCACCACATCTCCGTGCGCTACCTGCACAAGCTGTTCCAGCGGGAGGAGCACACCGTCGCCGGCTGGATCCGCGAACAGCGCCTCGAACGGTGCCGACGCGACCTCGCCGAACCCCGGCTCGCCGCCCGTACGATCAACGCGATCGCCGCCCGGTGGGGTTTCACCAGCGCCGCGCACTTCAGTCAGGCGTTCCGCGCCCGTTACGGCCGATCGCCCACCGAGTTCCGCCAGCGGTTCCGCACCGTGCACGGAGACTAAACACCTGTGCGCCCAGCCACAGCGACATGAGTGGATGCGGCGGGCAGTCTCGTCTCAGGTAGTCGGCTCATCCGAAGCGACAGCACTGAGAAGGGAAATCATGCGCTTGTGGGCAAGGAAACTTTGCCGGGTCACCGCCGTGGTCCTGGCCCTCGCCATGCTGCCGGTCGTGTCCGGCACGGCGCAGGCCGCCGACGTGGCCTACAACCAGAAGAACCAACGCCTGGAAGCCAGGCCGAACAGCGGGATGCCGATCGCATCGGTCAGCCGCGAGATCACGTTGCGGGACGGCACCTACGGCTGGTGGACGTTCCCCACATCGGCACCGTGCCAGACCTACACCGGCCGCATCCTGCCCGGCACGTACACCTGGACGGACCAGCTCTGGCCCGGCGTTCCCAGCGTCGGAACCTACCGGCACCACAGCTATCTCACGGAGGAGGACGGCGGCTGGTCGTACCACATCCAATGTGACTTCCAACTGTCCGCCACCGGTTCGTACACCTGGGGTAGCGGTCTCGATCCCCACTTCTGATCCCGCATCCACCGGCGGAGCTGACAGTTCCGTCACGTCGTCAAGGGAGATCCGCATGAGACTCGTACGCATCTCGATCGCCGCCGTCATGCTGGGCAGCGCCGCCGTGCTGGCGGTGGCCGCTCCGGCCCAAGCGTCCTGCCCGCAGGGGATCGCCAGCTTCGAGCCGCAGGTCAACGGCACGTTCGCCGGGACCGGCATCAACATCCGCACCGGGCCCGGCTCCGACTGCACCTCGCGCGGCCAGGGTCAGCCCGGCCAGACCGCGACGTTCCGCTGCTGGCGGACCGGGCACGACGGCGCCCGCTGGACCTACCTGCACAACCGCGCGACCGGCGTGTCGGGCTGGTCCCGAAGCGATCTGCTCTCCGGTGGGGGTGCCAGGGTCTCGTGCGGCATCTGATCCGCAGCGCGGGGCCTCCCGAGGTGACATCGTCTCGGGAGGCCCTCGCCTCGTTCAGTCCGCGCACCACCGCCGATTCACGGTCGTCCGAGACTCGGCGCCTCCTGCCCCGGACCCGCTACGTAGGAATTCGAGCCACCCTCACAGGGTGGTTTCGCCGTTGAGGCCGAAGAAGTCGTGCCATTTGGTGCTGGGGTTGAAGGTGGTGCCGGTGGAGAGTCCTACGTAGACGTCGTTGGTGGTGCCTTTGGTGAAGACGATGATGTCGTCTTTGTTGTCGCCGTTGACGTCGGCGAGGTAGGGGAATTCGCCGGTGAGGCAGAAGAAGTCGTGCCATTTGACGGTGGTGCCGGTGAAGGTGGTGCCGGTGGAGGTGGCGGCGTAGACGTCGGCGTTGGTGTTGCAGGTGAAGGTGACGATGTCGTCGCGTCCGTCGCCGTTGATGTCGCCGACGCGGGGTTGTTCGGTGCCGACGGCGAAGAGGTCGTGCCATTTTTGGGGTGGGCCGAAGGTGGTGCCGGTGGAGAGGGCGACGATGACGTCGGAGGCGGTGTTGGGGCCTTGGGTGAAGGTGATGATGTCGTCTTTGCCGTCGCCGTTGACGTCGCCGATGGCGGGGTGTTCGCCGGGGATGGAGAAGTATTCGTGCCATTTGATGGCGGTGCCGGTGAATGAGGTGCCGGTGGAGAGGGCGACGTAGACGTCGGCGTTGGTGTCGTGGGTGAAGGTGATGATGTCGTCTTTGCCGTCGCCGTTGACGTCGCCGACTGCGGCGACTTCGTTGTGGGGGGCGAACCAGTCGTGCCATTTGGTGCTGGGGCTGAAGGTGGTGCCGGTGGAGAGTGAGACGTGGACGTCGGCGAGGGTGCCGTGGGTGAAGGCGACGATGTCGTCGCGGTTGTCGCCGTTGAAGTCTCCGGTGAGCAGGGTTTCGCCGTTGAGGCCGAAGAAGTCGTTCCATTTGTTGGAGGTGCCGGCGAAGTTGGTGCCGGTGGAGGTGGAGACGTAGACGTCGTTGAGGGTGCCCTGGGTGAAGGTGACGATGTCGTCGCGTCCGTCGCCGGTGAAGTCGGTGGGCGAACCCGCCAGATACCGGCCACCCGTCGGCGACGTACCGCAGTTGTCGCTGACCAGGTACTTCTGGTGGTACTGGCCGGGGTAGGGCGCCAGCGATGTTCCGTTGATCACGATCGTCTGCCCCACGCCGTTGTAGAGCTGTTCGTAGTGGATGTGCGGCCCCGACGAGTTGCCGGTGCTGCCCGTGGTGCCGATCTGCTGGCCCTGCTGCACGTACGCCCCGTCCGGCACGGAGTAGGTGCTGAGGTGGAAGTAGTAGGTGGTCCAACCGCCGCCGTGGTCGATGACGATGTAGTTGCCGGCGCCGCTGGGCTGCGAGTACCGCCGGGCGACGCCCGCCGCGGAGGCGACCTGCGGCGTGCCCGCGGTGGCACCTCCGTCGGCCCGCACGAAGTCCAGGGCCTGCCGGACCTCGGCGCTGTGGTGGTCGTAGGTCCACCGCTGCCCGCACGGGAACGGGGCCTTGAAGTTCGGCGCGGCGAGCGCGGGGGACGATGTCGCCACCGCGCCGGTCAGGACGCCCACCGCCAGGGTGAGCAGGGCGGCCAGGACGCGACGCGCCCCGGTCCTCGGAGGCCGTGACATGGGGTGACTCCCGTCAGGGAAGGCTCGGATGGGGTCGGGGGAGCGGGCACGCCGGTCGGCGTGGCGGATGCCACCCGGTGGGCGGGACGGTCGGGCCGCGGTGGGGCGCCGTCGACGACGCGCCGCCGGGCCGCGACGGATGTCTGCGGTGGCGGCGCGTCGTCGACGAGGCTCAGCCGGCGCGGCGCAGGCGGCCGAGCATCCCGTTGAGGTCCTGGACGAAGATGTCGTGCCGGAAGAAGTGGCCGCCGGGGAGCTCACGCCACTCGTGCGGGATGCCGGCCCGACCCAGGGCCGCCCGGAATTCGCGCTGACCGGCCAGCACCTGCGTCTCGTTGACGTAGTCGAACCAGTTGATCGGGTCGGGCGAGGTGCCGGCGACCAGGAAGATGCGCTTGTTGCGGTAGCTCTCGATGCGCTGGACCGGGTTGTCGGCGGTGACCCGCGCCTCGTCCCACAGCGGCGCGCCGTAGACGGTGCCGCCGCCGAGGTCCATCGCGGCCGAGGTGGTGTTGGCCCAGTGCACGACGAGGCCGAAGTCGCGGCGCAGGCTGGCCGGCCCGGAGTGGGAACTGACCGAGCAGAAGTGGCCGTAGTACTTCGCGGTGTACTTCAGGGCGCCGAACCCGCCCATCGAGAAGCCGGCGACGGCGCGACCGTTGTACTCCGGGAAGGTGCGGAAGTTCGACTCGATCCAGGGCAGCAGCTGCGCGATGTGGAAGGTCTCCCAGTTGCGGGGACCGGTGTTGCTGTGGACCGGGTTCGAGTACCAGCCGGTGGAGGCGTCCGGCATGACGACGATGATCTCTCTGCCGGCGGTCAGGTTGATGATGTTGTCCTGCATGTGGAAGGTCCGGAAGTCGGCTGCCCCGCCGTGCAGCAGGTACAGCACCGGGTAACGCTTGCCGCTGGTGTGGTAGCCGTCGGGCAGCAGGACGTTGACCGCCGGGTCCCACTCGATGGCGTCGGTGGCGAACCGGTAGTACTGAAGGCGGCCACCGTTCTCGTTGCGGTCGACGATGCGCAGGCCGTGGCCGTCGCGGGCCGCGGACGCGGGCAGCGGTGCGGCGAGGGCGCCGGCGAACGTGCCGGCGGCGGCGACTCCCGCGGCGCCGGTCAGGAGCCGGCGGCGGCTGACGGGCCGGCGGGCGGCAGGGGTGTTGTCCATGGATCCTCCATCGGGTGAAGCCGCGCCGGGCGGACGCGAACTGTGGCGCGGAGCGTGCTGTCTACGCGGGACGGTTCAGAGGGTGGTTTCGCCGTTGAGGCCGAAGAAGTCGTGCCATTTGGTGCTGGGGTTGAAGGTGGTGCCGGTGGAGAGTCCTACGTAGACGTCGTTGGTGGTGCCTTTGGTGAAGACGATGATGTCGTCTTTGTTGTCGCCGTTGACGTCGGCGAGGTAGGGGAATTCGCCGGCGAGGCAGAAGAAGTCGTGCCATTTGACGGTGGTGCCGGTGAAGGTGGTGCCGGTGGAGGTGGCGGCGTAGACGTCGGCGTTGGTGTTGCAGGTGAAGGTGACGATGTCGTCGCGTCCGTCGCCGTTGATGTCGCCGACGCGGGGTTGTTCGGTGCCGACGGCGAAGAGGTCGTGCCATTTTTGGGGTGGGCCGAAGGTGGTGCCGGTGGAGAGGGCGACGATGACGTCGGAGGCGGTGTTGGGGCCTTGGGTGAAGGTGATGATGTCGTCTTTGCCGTCGCCGTTGACGTCGCCGATGGCGGGGTGTTCGCCGGGGATGGAGAAGTATTCGTGCCATTTGATGGCGGTGCCGGTGAATGAGGTGCCGGTGGAGAGGGCGACGTAGACGTCGGCGTTGGTGTCGTGGGTGAAGGTGATGATGTCGTCTTTGCCGTCGCCGTTGACGTCCCCGACTGCGGCGACTTCGTTGTGGGGGGCGAACCAGTCGTGCCATTTGGTGCTGGGGCTGAAGGTGGTGCCGGTGGAGAGTGAGACGTGGACGTCGGCGAGGGTGCCGTGGGTGAAGGCGACGATGTCGTCGAGGTTGTCGCCGTTGAAGTCTCCGGTGAGCAGGGTTTCGCCGTTGAGGCCGAAGAAGTCGTTCCATTTGTTGGAGGTGCCGGCGAAGTTGGTGCCGGTGGAGGTGGAGACGTAGACGTCGTTGAGGGTGCCCTGGGTGAAGGTGACGATGTCGTCGCGTCCGTCGCCGGTGAAGTCGGTGGGCGAACCCGCCAGATACCGGCCACCGGACCCGCCACCCGCGTTGACCAGGGAGATGTAGTGGTTCCAGTTCCAGTGCGGACCCGGGTCGGTGTGGTCGTTGCCCGGCAGTTCGTGGTGCCCCTTGATCGCGGTACGGTTCTTCGGCAGGCCGTACTTGTCGCAGAGATAGCGGGTCAGCGCGGCAGACGAGCGGTACATGGACTCGGTGAACCAGCTCGGGTTGTCGACGAAGCCCTCGTGTTCGATGCCCACCGAGTACGGGTTGGCCGACCGCGCGTGGTAGGCGGTGTCGCCCTCGCGCACCATCTGGGTGATCTCGCCGTTGCTCGACTTCACCACGTAGTGGGCGCTCACTCCCGCCGACGGGTTCTGGAACCAGCTCACCGTGCCGGCGTACGAGCCCTGGGTCACGTGCACCACGACAGTGGTGATCCGCGAGGAGCGACCCGCCGCGTAGTTGCCGCCGTACGCCGAGATCCACCGGGCGGGCGCGTACTCCGGCACTGCCGCGGCGAGGGCACCCGGTGCCGCCACCCCGGCGGGGGCGACGCGGGCGTACCGGCCGAGTTCCGGCTGCACCCGCTGGGGCGTGACCCGCGCGGAGGGCGCGGTGATGCCGGCCCGCAGGAGGTCGTAGACGTGGTCGGCGTACAGGCGGGCCGTTGCGTCGTCGGCGGCGTGCGCGTACCGCGCGACCACCGGGTACCAGGCGGAGATCCGGTCCCGGTCGGCGGCCGTGAGCCGCTCGGCGTCGGCGATGTCCCGCAGGAGGGCCGCGCCGCCCCTGATGTTGGCCGAGGTCACCGACTTCAGGGCGGCCACCGGTTGCCCGGTCAGTGCGGCCGCCCGTTCCAGCGTGCGCTGGCGGGGGTTGCTGACCAGGTGCATGACGCCGTAGCCGTTGGCCTGGCTGGGCTGCCCCTCGTGTCCGTCGAGCCGGGTCTCGCCGTAGCCGACGGCGACCAGCAGGTCCCTGGGTACGTCGAACTCGCCGGCCGCTCGCGTGAAGGCCGTGTCGAGCGGACCGGCGGGCCTGGCCGGCGCGGCGGCGGCCGGCGCGACGGGGCTCAGCAGCGCCGCCGCGAGGACGACGGCGGCACCCCCGCGCCAGGAGAGTCTGTCGGGTCTCATGGTGGTCTCCCGTCCGCGGTTCACAGGGTGGTCTCGCCGTTCAGGCCGAAGAAGTCGTGCCACTTGGCGCTGGCGCCGAAGGTGGTGCCGGTGGAGAGCGCGACGTGGACGTCGTTGGTGGTGCCCTTGGTGAAGACGACGATGTCGTCCTTGCCGTCGCCGTTGACGTCGGCGAGGTAGGGGAACTCGCCGGCGAGGCAGAAGAAGTCGTGCCACTTGACGGTGGTGCCGGCGAATGACGTGCCGGTGGAGGTGGCGGCGTAGACGTCGGCGTTGGTGTTGCAGGTGAAGGTGACGATGTCGTCGCGTCCGTCGCCGTTGATGTCGCCGACGCGGGGGAGTTCGGCGCCGACGGCGAAGAGGTCGTGCCACTTCTGGGGCGCGCCGAAGGCGCTGCCGGTGGAGAGGGCGACGATGACGTCGGAGGCGGTGGCGGGGCCCTGGGTGAAGGTGATGACGTCGTCGCGGCCGTCGCCGTTGACGTCGCCCAGGGCGGGGTACTCGCCGGCGATGGAGAAGTACTCGTGCCACTTCACGGCGGTGCCGGCGAACGATGATCCGGTGGACAGCGCCACGTAGACGTCGCCGGCCGCGTTGTGGGTGAAGGCGACGATGTCGGCGCGGCCGTCGCCGTTGACGTCGCCGACCGCGCCGATCTCCGCGCCGGGGGCGAACCACTCGTGCCACTTCTGGCCGCCGCCGAAGCTGGTGCCGTTCGACAACGCCACGTACACGTCGCCGGTGTTGCCGTGCGCGAAGGTGACGACGTCGTCGCGTCCGTCGCCGTCGACGTCGCCGGTCGAGGCGGTCTCGCCGCCGATGGAGAAGAAGTCGTTCCACTTCACCGAGGTCCCGGCGAAGCCCGCGCCCGTGGAGGTGCTGACGTAGACGTCGGCGAGCGCGTTCTGGGTGAAGCTGACGATGTCGTCGCGTCCGTCGCCGCTGACGTCGGTGGCGGATCCGCCAGCGATGGCGTGGGTCCGTGCCGCCTCGTCGAGCAGGGTCCGCGCCTTCGTCGCCACCTGGTCGTAGCGGTCGGGGAAGCCGGAGCGCTGGACGCACTGGGCGACCTGGCCGGCGGTGTAGCGGGGGTTGTTGCGGTCGCAGACGATCGCGCGGGTGACGTACTGCGTGCTGGCGTAGACCGGGTCCATGATCTGCTCCGGCGTGCCCCAGCCGTAGTCCCACCGTTGCTGGAACACCCCGAGCGAGGACTTGTCGCCGCACGGCAGGTTGTTCATGTGCGACTCGACCCAGCCGGCCTCGAACGCGGAGAGCATGACCTTGTCGTTGACGTTGTGGGCGCGGGCGACCCGGTAGACGATCACGCTGATCGCGGGGTCGTGGTTGGCGGGGATCGAGGTACAGGCCAGCGTGCCGATCGGGGCGTCGGCCTGCGCCGGCGCGGTCGCCACGACCGACGCCAGCGCGGTGCAGAGGCCGACCAGCAGGGCGAGGGGAGTACGTCTCACGATGCTCCTCTGAGGGGTGTCAGCGGTGCGGCGAGCGGTTCCGCCACGGAGGCGCGCTGCCGCCAGGAGGGCCGCCCGGGCTGACGGGTGCGTCGCCGCGTCGACACCTCCCCGTCGGTGGGAAATCGATTGCCGAGGAGTATCGCCAGGACCCCGACGGCTGTCAATGCGTCCTGGAATCTTCCTTCGGCAACTGAGCGGTGGCGGTAAAGTATTGACATCTCGCGATGCCCCCCGGTTAACTCCCGAGCAATCGATTTCTCGCGGCTCCGACGGTCATCCTGGAGGGACATCCATGAAGCCCCACCTCCGCCGCTGGCTGGCTCTGGCCGCGGCGCTGGCGACCATGATCCCCCCGGCGGCGGCGCACGCCGCCGAGCCCGCCCCGGTCCCGCGCGGTGTCGGGGCGCTCGCCGTCGTCGACGACAAGGGCCCGGTCGGCTGGGACGTCTACCGCCGCCTCGACCGGCTGCCCGAGCTGGCGGCCGGCAGCCGGACCCGGCAGTTCTCGAGCTTCGCCCGGGACGGCTCCAACGACGACGGCTTCGTCGGCACCTACTCGTGCCTTCGCCAGGCCGGCGGCTGCGTCATCGCCGAGGACCGCGGAGCCGGCGAGGTGCAGTCGATCTGGTTCACCCGCGACGACGGCAACGTCAGCGCCACCGGCTGGATCCGCGTCGAACTCGACGGCGTCACGGTGGTCGACACCAGCCTCCAGCGCCTCGTCGACGGTGGCCTCGGCCACCCGTTCGTGTTCCCGCTGGTCACCAACGCCGACCAGACCTCCGGCGGGGTCACCGTCAAGGTCCCCATGCCCTACCGCGAGTCCATGCGGATCACCACCCAGTCCAACCCGCTCTTCCACCACGTCACCTACCGCACGTTCGCCGACGCGGTCGGGGTGTCCACGTTCGACCCCACCGACCCCGCCACCGACGTGGTGGACAGGCTGCGCGCCGCCGGCCAGCGCGACCCGAAGCCGAGCCAGCCCGGCGCGAGCACCAGGACCGCCCGGGTCGACGTCCCGGCGGGCGGGCAGGCGACACTCGCCACGCTCACCGGCCCCGCCGCGGTCACGGCGCTGCGGCTGCGGCTGCCCGACGCGGCGGCCACCGCCTCGACGCTGTCGGGCCTGCGGCTGCGGATCGCCTTCGACGGGCGCGCCACGGTCGACAGCCCGGTGGGCGAGTTCTTCGGCGCCGGACTCGGCGAGCGCTTCGTACGCTCGCTGATGTTCGCCATGGACTCCGCACCCGGCGGCTGGTACAGCGCCTGGTGGCCGATGCCCTTCCGCTCCACCGCGACGATCTCGGTCGCCAACACCACCGGCGCCCCCGTCGCCGGCGTCCAGGCGGAGGTGACCACCGCGCCGGGCACCGCCTGGACCGGCGCCCTCGCCCCCGACGGCGCCGCCGGCTACTTCACCACCCAGTCCCGCCGCGCGGAGACGGTCGGGGGCGGCGACTGGATCGTCGCCGACCAGGCCGGCCGGGGACGGTTCGTCGGCGTGTCCCAGACCGCCCGCGGCCACATCATCGGCGGCAACACCCGCAACTACCTGGAGGGCGACGAGCGCGTCCACGTCGACGGCTCGCCCACGCCGCAGATCTACGGCACCGGCACCGAGGACTTCTACGAGTCCGGTTGGTACTTCAACCGCGGCGAGTACAGCGGCGTCTTCACCGGCAACACCGCCCACCTGCTGCGCTCCGGCGGCTGTGCCGACGAGTGCGACGCCATGTACCGGCTGATGATCGGCGACGCGGTGCCCTACGCCACGGGGCTCCGTTTCGGCATCGAGCACGGCCCCGCCAACGACATGCCGGCGAACTACGCCTCGACCGCCTTCCTCTACACCCAGCCGACCGTCGCCCTGCGCCGCACCGACACGCTGGTCACCGGCGACGCCGCCAGCCGCGCCGGGCACGCCTACACCGACTCCGGAACCCAGTACCCGCTGACCGCCGCGTACGAGGGCGACGACGACAACGCTCCCGTCGCGGGCCAGGTGCGCGCCACCGGCGGCGCCGCCAGCTTCCGGCTCGCCGTGGACCCCGCCAACCAGGGCGTACGGCTGCGCCGGCACGGCGACCAGGCCGGCGCGTACCAGCAGGTCGCCGTGTCGGTCGACGGCCGCCCGGCCGGCGTGTGGCGGCAACCGCTGGGCAACGACAGGCAGCGCTGGCTGGCCGACGAGTTCGTCCTCCCGCCCGCGCTGACCGCCGGCCGCGCGACGGTCACCATCACCCTCACCCCGGCGGCCGGCGCACCGGCCTGGACGGCGGCCCGCTACGAGGCCGACAGCATGGTTCCCCCGTTCCTCGACGTCACCGGGCCGGGCGCGGTCACCGGGCTCGGCCTGGCCGGCGGTCGGGTGCACGCCCTCGGCCTGTCCTGGTCGGCGTCGCCGGACGACGTGGGCGTCGCCGCCTACCGGGTCTACGCCTCGCGCAATCCCAACGTCGCGACCACCCCCGCCAACCTGGTCGGCACGACCCGGACGACCACCTTCCGGCACGGCCCGCTGCCGGCCGGACAGACCCGCCACTACCGGGTCGTCGCGGTCGACGGCGCCGGCAACGCCTCCGCGCCCTCGGCCGAGGTGTCGGCCACCACCCGCACCCGCAACACCAGCGACGCCAACGGCGACCGCCGCGACGACGCCGTGGCGTTCACCCGGGGCGCCACCGCCGACGTGACCACGTCGGTGTCGGACGGCACCCGGTTCGTGCCGGACGGCCGGAGGTGGAACGACTTCTTCGCCGTCGGCGAGGAGCTCCCGTTCACCGGCGACGTCGACGGCGACGGTCGGGCCGACGTCATCACCTTCACCCGGGGCGACAGCGCCGACGTCTACGTGGGGCTCTCCACCGGCACGACGTACGCCGCCGGGGCCAAGTGGCACGACTTCTTCGCCACGGGTACGGAGATTCCCGCCGTCGGCGACGTCAACGGCGACGGGCGCACCGACATCATCACCTTCACCCGGGGCGCCGCCGCCGACGTGTACGTGGCGCTGTCGACCGGCAGCGGCTTCGGCCCCGGCGTCAAGTGGCACGACCACTTCGCGCTCGGCGACGAGCTGCCGGCGGTGGGCGACGTCGACGGCGACGGGCGCGACGACATCGTGACGTTCACCCGGGGCGCCACCGGCGACGTGTTCGTCTCCCGCTCCGACGGGACGCGGTTCGTCGAGGACGGCTGGAAGTGGCACGACTCGCTCGCGCTCGGCGACCAGCTGCCGGCGCTGGGCGACGTCGACGGCGACGGGCGTGACGACGTGGTGACGTTCACCCGGGGGACCGCCGGCGACGTGTTCGTGGCGCTCTCCGACGGCACGCGCTTCGGCGCGCAGGCCGGCAGGTGGCACGACTGGTTCGCGGTGGGCGACGAACTGCCCGGCATCGGCGACTTCAACGGCGACGGAAGGGCGGACCTCGTGACGTACACGCGGGGAACCAGTGCGGACACGTACGTGGCGCTGTCGACCGGCGGCGGCTTCGGTCCGGGCGTCAGGTGGCACGACCAGTTCGCGCCCGGCACCGACCTGCCCCGCCCGAGCGTGTCGTGATGCGCGCGCCCCGGATGCTCGCGGTGCTCCTGCTCGGCGCCGCCCTGCTGGCCGTCCCGGCCACGCCGGCCGCCGCCGAGGACGTGGTCCGGGCCGAGGCGGAGTCGCTGACGGTGCTCTCGTCGACCGCCCCGGTCGAGGCGCAGGCCAACTGCTGCGGGGTCGCCTGGTCGGCGGGCCGCCAGCTCTGGCTGCGTGCCGCCCGGGCGGGGGACTCGGTCACCGTGTCGCTGCCGCCGGTGCCGGCCGGGCAGTACGACATCGGCGCCGTGCTCACCCGCGCCGCCGACTACGGCACCCTGCGCTTCGCCGTCGACGGGGTGGCCGTCGGCCAGCTCTTCGACGGCTACGCCCCGACCGTGCGGCGCGTCGAGGCCGTACCGCTGGGATCGGCCTCGCTCGCCGCCGGCAGCCACCGGCTGACGGTGACGGTGACCGGCCGCTCCGCCTCCTCGACGGGGTTCTTCGCGGGCCTGGACACGCTCACCCTGCGCCGCGTCGGCCCGCTGGCGGCGGTCACCACGACGGCGTACGAGACGGTGGCCGAGACGCCGGCACGGGGGCCGCTGACGCGGGTCTACGACCCGGGCGTGGGGGAGCCGACGGCGTGGTACTACAACGACCACACGATCGTGCGCGACCAGCGGACCGGGCTGTGGCACGCCTTCGCCATCGCCCACGCCGAGCCCGGCGCGCCGCAGGACGAGAAGAGCTTCGGCCACGCCACGGCGCCCACGCCCACCGGGCCGTGGACGAAGCGGCCACCGGCGCTGACGGCCGACCCGTCGAGGGGCGAACAGTGGATCTGGGCGCCCCACGTCGTCCACGACCAGGGCGTCTACTACATGTTCTACGCGGCCGGCAGCCCCGACTACGCGAACTACCGGATGCACCTGGCCACCTCGACCGACCTGTTCACCTGGACCCGCAGCCCCGCCAACCCGCTGTTCAGCGACGGCTGGGAGGCGCGTGACCCGATGGTGACCCGGGTCGGTGACCGCTGGGTCATGTACTACACGGCGACCTCGAATCCGCAGGGCGGCAACCACGTGGTCGCGTACCGCACCAGCGCCGACCTGCGGACGTGGAGCGGGCGTGGTGTGGCGTACGCGTCGCCGCACACCGGCCGGGCCGCCGGTCAGACGGAGTCGCCGTTCGTGGTGCGCCGGGGGGACTGGTGGTACCTCTTCGTCTGCTGCGACGGCACCGACTACGGCGCGGCGTACCGGCGCACCGCCGTCTACCGCAGCCGCGACCCCCTGCGCTTCGAGGGGGCGGAGAAGGTGACCGTGCTCGACGCGCACGCCGCCGAGGTCGTGGTCGACGGGGAGAACTGGTACCTGAGCCACGCCGGCTGGGGCCAGGGCGGGCTGTGGCTCGCCCCGCTGACCTGGTCCACCCAGGTGGTCGCCCGCGGCTACCAGGTGAGCACCGGTTTCCTGCGCGCCGACGTGCGCACCTGGCCGCACACCCGGATCGCGTCCCTGGCGGTCGACCCGGCCGGCGCGGGGGCGTACCGGCCGGCGTTGGACTCGTCGCACCGGGGCACCGGTCCCTATCTGGCGGTCGGCCGCTTCGACGTCACGGACCGGGCGGGCCCGCCGGCAAGGGTGGACGTCTCCGCCGACGGTTCCCGGATCAACCTGGTCGGCATGCGGATGGGCGACGAGCCGGTCACCGCCGACTGGCTGCTGACCGTGGCGCCCCGCTGGACCGGGCCGGCGCTGCAGAGCGACGTCACCTGGTCGGTGACCGGCCAGACGACGGCGCCGGTGTGGGAGGTGGCGTTCAACGTCGACGGTGCCCTGCCGGCGGTCGGGGATCCCGCCGTGGCGGCCCGGCCGACGGGGGACGTGCCGGGGATGCCGACGTGGTCGATGACCTCCGGCGCGAATCTGTCCCTTGTGGCCGCCCACCGCTGGGCCTCGGCGTGGCGCGGCGACAACACCTGGTACGACGCCGGCCACGCGATGGCGTCCTGGCAGCCGCTGTGGCGCAACGGGGGCGCCGCGTGGCCGCCGGGGTCGTACCCGGGCGGGACGTGGCGGTTCGCCGCCAGCGGGGTGGGGCGGGACACCGCGTTCGCCGAGACCGTGCACGCGGCGGTCAACGCGGTGCCCTGAGGGGCCGCCGGTGCGGGTCGGGCGGCGGGGCGGCGGCCCGGCCCGCACCGGGGGCGTTGACATCACTTCGACGCCCGTCTATGTTGCCAGAAATCGATTTCCGATCTACCCGGAGGCCCGCGTGAGCGACCAGGTGACCGTCGCCATGTCGGGCATCACCAAGCGCTTCGGCGGCGTCCACGCCCTGCGCGGCGTGGACCTCACCCTGCGCGCCGGCGAGGTCCACGCCCTGCTGGGGGAGAACGGGGCCGGGAAGTCGACCCTGATCAACATCCTGTCCGGCGTCGTCACCGACCACGGCGGGGAGATCTCGATCGGCGGCCAGCCCGTGCGCTTCGCCGGCCCGGCAGCCGCCCAGGCCGCCGGCATCGCCACGATCCACCAGGAACTCGACCTGGTGCCGGCGCTCTCCGTGGCCGAGAACCTGGTGCTCGGCCGGGAACCGCGCACCAGGCTGCGGACGCTCGACCGGCGGGCGATGGCCCGCGCCGCCCAGGACTGGCTGGGCCCGCTCGGCGCCCGGATCGATCCGCGCCGGCCCGTCGGTTCGCTGCGCGTCGGCGAGCAGCAGCTCGTCGAGATCGCCAAGGCGCTCTCCCTCGACGCCCGCGTCCTCGTCATGGACGAACCGACCGCCGCGCTCGCCGACGCCGAGGTGCGGCGGCTGATGTCCACCATCCGCGCGCTGCGCGAGCGCGGCGTGGCCGTCGTCTACATCTCCCACCGCCTCGAGGAGATCGAGCACATCGCCGACCGGGCCACCGTCCTGCGCAACGGCGAGGTGGCCGGCACGCTGCGCCCGGACCGCGCCGACCGGCAGCGGATCATCACGCTGATGGTCGGCCGCCCCGCCGAGGCGCTGTTCAGCGCGGGATCCGCCGGGCCCGCCCGCCCCGCGGGGCGGGCGGTGCTGGAGGTCGACGACCTCGCCGTACGGCCCCGGGGCACCCGGCCCGGACGCTGCGAACCCGCCGGCGTCAGCCTGACCGTGCGCGCCGGGGAGATCGTCGGCCTGGCCGGCCTGATGGGGGCGGGCCGCACCGAACTGCTGGAGACCCTGTACGGCGCCGGCCCGCCCGGTCGCCGCAGCGGCCAGATCCGGCTGGCCGGCCGCCCGTACGCCCCGCGCGGCCCCCGCGCCGCCCTGCGCGCCGGCGTCGGCTTCGTGCCGGAGGACCGCCGCCGCTCCGCCCTGGTGCTCGAGCACCCCGTCGGCCGCAGCATCGTCCTGGCCGCCCTGCGCCGGGTCAGCACCGCCGGGGTCGTCCGCGCCGGACGCGAGCGGGACGCGGTACGCCAGCAGGTCGCCGCCCTGGCGATCAAGACGTCGTCCGCGGCCGCGCCGGTCGGCTCGCTCTCCGGCGGCAACCAGCAGAAGGTCGTCTTCGCCCGGCACCTGCTCACCCGCCCCCGCCTGCTGCTGCTCGACGAGCCGACCCGGGGCGTCGACGTCGGCGCCAAGGCGGAGATCTACCGGCTGCTGCGCCGGCTCGCCGACGACGGGATGGGCATCCTGCTCGCCTCGTCGGAGCTGCCCGAGCTGACCGGCGTCTGCGACCGGATCGTGGTCCTGCGGCGCGGACGGGCCGTCGCGGAACTCGCGGCCGACGGGTGCACCGGCGAGGACATCCTGACCGCGGCCATGGGCGGCACGGCCGCCGGAGGGGACGACCGATGACCCACCTGCGCGCACCGGACAAGGGGCCCGGCACGCCACTGGCGCCGGCCGGCGGCGACCCGGCGGCCGGCGCCGGCCGGTGGCGTTGGGCCGGCGGCCGGGGCGACCTCGTCGAGCGGCTCTTCGCCGTGCAGAGCCTCTTCGCGCTGCTGCTGGTGTTCGTGCTGGCCATCGCCGTCTCGCCCCGCCGCGACGGTGAGATCCTCTTCCTCTCCACGGAGAACCTCGGCAACATCGTCCGCGCGGTGTCCGAGATCGGGATCATCGCCATCGGCATGACGTTCGTCGTCCTGCTCGGCGGCATCGACCTCTCCGTCGGCGCCATCCTCGGCCTCTCCGCCGTCGGCACCGCTACGCTGATGGTCGACTCCGGGCTCGGCATCCTGCCCGCCGTCACCGTCGTGCTGCTGATCGGCGCCCTCTTCGGCGCGTTGCAGGGCTACGCGACAGCCCGGCTCGGCATCCAGTCGTTCATCGTCACCCTCGCGGGACTCCAGGTCGCGCGCGGCCTCGCCCGGATCTGGTCGGGCGGGCTCGGCATCCCGATCGCCTACGGCGACGGCCCGCAGGAGGCGCCCCCCGCGTTCGAGATCCTCAACGGCACGATCAACGGGGTGCTGCCCGTCCCGGCCGTGCTGTTCATCGGCATCGGGGTGGCCGCGATCGTCGTGCTGCGCAAGACCGCGTTCGCCCGCCACGTCTACGCCATCGGCGGCAACGAGAAGGCCGCCCGCCTCTCGGGCGTGCCCGTGCTGCGGGTCAAGGTCGCGGTCTTCGCGATCGCGGGCCTGCTCGCCGCCGTGGCCGGCATCATCCACGCCGGACAGCTCAACCAGGGCAGCCCCAACGACGGCGCCGGCTACGAACTCGACGCCATCGCCGCCGTGGTCATCGGCGGCACCAGCCTCGCCGGGGGCACCGGCTCGATGGGCGGCACCCTCGCCGGGGCGCTGCTGCTCGGCATCCTCAACAACATCCTCGCGCTCAACAACATCGACGCCAACGTGCAGCTACTGATCAAGGGGCTGGTGATCGTGGCCGCCGCCGGGCTGCAGAAGCTCCGCCGCAGCATCGTCTGAACCGCCACCGAACAAGGAGCGTCATCATGCGCACCCGTACCGTCCTTCTCGCGCTGCTGTGCACCGGCGCGCTCGTCACCTCCACCGCGTGCAGCGTGGAGAAGCCGTCCGACGGCGGCGACGCCACGGCCGCGAAGTGCGGCGCCGGCAAGGACTTCCTCATCGGCATGTCACAGGCCAACAACGCCGAGCCCTACCGGCAGGTCATGAACAACGACGTGCAGACGGCGGCGAAGTCCGTCCCCGGGTTCACCGTGGTGGTCGCCGACGCGGCGCAGGACAACAGCAAGCAGGTCGCCGACGTGGAGAACTTCCTCACCCAGAAGATCG
This sequence comes from Micromonospora sp. NBC_01740, assembly GCF_035920365.1. Classification (NCBI taxonomy): domain Bacteria; kingdom Bacillati; phylum Actinomycetota; class Actinomycetes; order Micromonosporales; family Micromonosporaceae; genus Micromonospora; species Micromonospora sp. NBC_01740. Next base: position 4,916,926 of record NZ_CP109150.1, read on the forward strand.
ACCTGCTGGTCATCTCGCCTAACGAGGCCAAGCCGCTGACCGCGGTGGTGCGCAAGGCGTACGACCGGGGGGTCCCGGTGATCGTGCTCGACCGCAAGGTGGAGGGCGAGGCGTACACCGCCTTCATCGGCGGGGACAACGTCGCCATCGGCAGGGCCGCCGGCGAGTTCTACGCCACCACGCTGCTGCCCGCCGGCGGCAAGGTCATCGAGATTGCCGGGCTGCCCGGCTCCACGCCGGCGGCCGAACGCGCCCAGGGCTTCCGGGAGGGCATCGCGGCCAACCCGAAGATCGAGGTCGTTGCCTCCCAGCCGGGGGACTGGCTGCGGGAGAAGGGCCAGTCGGTGGCTGACGCGCTGCTCAAGGCCCACCCCGACGCCGCCGCCGTGTACGCCCACAACGACCCGATGGCCGAGGGCGCGTACCTGGCCGCGAAGGCGGCCGGGCTGCACACGAAGGTGAAGTTCACCGGCATCGACGCCCTGCCGGTGCCGTCGGGCGGGATCAAGGCCGTCGAGCAGGGCCGGCTGGCGGCGACCTTCCAGTACGCCACGGGTGGCCGGGAGGCCGTCGACCTGGCCCGCCGGATCCTGGTCGACTGCGCCGAGGACGTTCCGCGTACCACCACCCTCGACACGATGCGCGTCACGAAGGAGAACGCCGCCGAGACGTACGCGAAGCTCGGTGGCGTCGCCTGACCGCCGGGCCGGCGCGGCCCGGCGGGCCACGACCCGGACCTGGAAGAGCGGAGGAGACCTGGCATGACGGTGGCCGCGGTGCTCGGGGTCGACATCGGCACGTCCAGCAGCAAGGGCGTCCTCGTCGACCTGGCTGGGCGCGTGCTGCGCTCCCGCGTCCGGGAACACCGGGTGGACCGGCCACGACCCGGCTGGGTGGAGATGGACGGCCGCGTCTGGTGGGACGAGTTCGTCGCCCTCACCCGTGAGCTGTTGGCCCCCGGCGACGCCCACGTGGTGTCGGTCGGGGTCAGCGGGATGGGGCCGTGCGTGCTGCTCACCGACGCCGCCGGCACGCCCCTGCGCCCGGCCGTCCTCTACGGCGTCGACACCCGGTCCACGCCGCAGATCGCCCGGCTGACCGAGCGCTTCGGCGCGGACGAGATCCTGCGCCGGTGCGGCTCGACGCTGTCGACCCAGGCGGCGGGGGCGAAGGTCGCCTGGGTCGCCGACGCCGAGCCGGAGCTGTTCGCCCGGGCCCGGCGGCTGTTCATGCCGAGCTCCTGGCTGGTCTGGCAGCTGACCGGCCGGTACCTGCTCGACCAGCACTCGGCCAGCCAGTGCACGCCGCTGTACGACAGCGCGGCGCAGACCTGGTACCGGCCCTGGGCCGACGAGATCGCCCCGGGGCTGGAGCTGCCCGAGCTGCGGTGGCCCGGCGACGTGGCGGGTGCGGTCACCGCCGGGGCCGCCGCGACCACCGGGCTGCCGCCGGGCACCCCGGTCGTGACCGGGACGATCGACGCCTGGTCGGAGGCGGTCAGCGTGGGCGCCCAGGGCGTCGGCGACCTGATGCTCATGTACGGCACCACGATGTTCCTCGTGCACACGGTGCCGCACCCGCTGACCAGCCCGGCGCTGTGGGGCACGGTCGGCGCGCTGCCGGGCACCCGCAACCTGGCCGGCGGCATGGCGACCTCCGGGGCGATCACGGGGTGGCTGCGGGAGCTGTTCGACGCCGCCGACTACCCCGAGCTGCTGCGCCTGGCCGAGCGCTCCGGGCCGGGCGCGCGTGGCCTGCTCATGCTGCCGTTCTTCGCCGGCGAGCGGACCCCCATCCTCGATCCCGACGCCCGGGGCGTCATTGCCGGCCTGACGCTCTCCCACGGGCGCGGCGACATCTACCGGGCGGCGCTGGAGGCGACCGGGCTGGCCGTGCGCCACAACATCGAGACCATCGAGGCGGCCGGCGGCGACATCCGCCGCGTCGTGGCGGTGGGCGGCGGCACCCGGGGCGACCTCTGGACGCAGATCGTCTCGGACGTCACCGGCCGGGCACAGCACATCCCGTCGGTCACCATCGGCGCGAGCTACGGCGCCGCGTTCCTCGCCGCCGGCGCGGTGCAGCGGGTCGACATCCACCGGTGGAACCCGATCCGGGAGGTCCGGGAGCCGCGCCCGGCGCTCGCCGCCGACTACGCGGAGCTGTACGGGCTCTACCGGCAGCTCTACGCCGGCTCGAAATCCGTCGCCCACGTGTTGGCCGCCCGGCAGACGCGCCTCGCGACCCCGCCCCAGCCAGGTACCGACGAGCCAGTGGAGGAAGTCAACCCGTGAGCAACTACACCATGCCGGTGCTGGTCGACCCGCCGGCCGCCGCCCCCCGGACGGTCTACACGGTCGCCAGCGGCGACCTGCGGCCGGCCGCGAACGTCACCGGTTGGCCGACCCAGCAACGCCTGGAGGCGGACCTCGCCGACGCGGTGACCGCCCTGGGCTGGCAGACCCGGCGGGCCCATCCGGTGGACGCCGGCGCGGGCCACGGCTTCATCGACAGCCAGCGCGCCGGCATCGAGATCTTCCAGGGGATCCCGGTCGACGCCCCGCTCGTCGTCGTGGAGGCGGTGTGGCAGTACAGCCACCACGTGCTGGCCGGGCTGCGCGCCCACCGCGGCCCGATCCTGCTCGTGGCGAACTGGAGCGGGGAGTTCCCCGGCCTGGTCGGCCTGCTGAACCTCGCCGGCAGCCTCACCAAGGCGGGCGTGCGGTACTCGGCGCTGTGGAGCGAGGACTTCACCGACGAGTGGGCGCGCGACGGGCTGAAGGCCTGGCTGGAAACCGGCGAGGTGGTCCACGACGAGAGCCACGTGCGGGACCTGCCGCCGTTGCCGCCCGATCCCGAGGTCGCGCTCGGCGTGGCGCTGGCCCGTCAGCTGCGACGCCGGCCGGCCGTCGTCGGCGTCTTCGACGAGGGCTGCATGGGCATGTACAACGCGATCATCGACGACGAGCTGCTCAACCCGCTCGGCATCTTCAAGGAGCGGCTGTCGCAGAGCGCGCTGGTGGCGGAGATGTCGCGGGTGTCCGACGCGGAGGCGCACGCGGTGCGGGCGTGGCTCGACGCCGCCGGGATGACCTTCCACACCGGCACGGACGAGGCCACCGAACTGACCGACGCCCAACTGCACAGCCAGTTCAAGATGTACGTCGCCGCGCTGCGCATCGCCGACGACTTCGGCCTGGACGCGGTCGGCATCCAGTACCAGCAGGGGCTCAAGGACACGGTGCCGGCGAGCGATCTGGCCGAGGGGCTGCTCAACGACGTGTCCCGGCCGCCGGTCACCAGCCGGGACGGCACACGCGAGCTGTACGCGGGACAGGCCCTGCCGCACTTCAACGAGGTCGACGAGGGCGTCGCGGTGGACTCGCTGGTCACCAACCGGATCTGGACCGCGATGGGGATGGACCCGGCCACCACCCTGCACGACATCCGCTGGGGGGAGCCGTACGGGACGGACTTCGTCTGGGTGTTCGAGATCTCCGGCTCGGTGCCCGCGTCCCACAACGGCGGCTACGACCGGTCGTACAGCATGCGGCAGCCGCCGATGTACTTCCCGCTGGGCGGCGGCACCCTCAGCGGCGTCTCCCGGCCGGGCGAGATCGTCTGGTCGCGGATCTTCATCATGGACGGGGTGCTGCACGCCGACCTGGGCCGGGGCACCGTGGTCGAGCTGCCGGCCGCCGAGACGCAGCGTCGGCTGCGGGCCACCACCCCGCAGTGGCCGATCATGCACGCCGTGCTGCACGGCGTGGGTCGCGACCAGCTGATGGCCCGGCACAAGGCCAACCACGTCAACGTGGTCTACGCCGACGACGCCGACGCCGCCGACCGTGCCCTGCGGGTCAAGGCCGCGATGCTCGACGCGTTGGGGGTGCGGGTGCACCTGTGCGGCGACGTGGCGCTGTGACCCGTCCGGGTGGCCCGCCGCCGGCTCACCGGGCCCGGGCGGGCCCACCCGCGCCGGCGGCGGGCTGTCCGTCGGGCGGGGGCAGGGACCGGACCGAACTCTCGCGGACCCGCAGGGTCGTCCGCAGGGTGACGGTCGAGGACGCCTTCGCGGGGTTGGCGATCCGCTCGGTGAGCAGCGACGCCGCGGCCCGCCCCAGGTCGTACGTGGGCTGCGCGACGGTGCTCAGCGAGGGCCGCACCAGGTGGGCCCAGGGGATGTCGTCGAACCCGACCACGCCGCACCGGGTGGGCACGGCGACACCCCTGTCGACCAGGCACTCCACCGCGCCCACCGTCATCAGGTTGTTGGTGACGAAGACCGCGTCCGGCGGCTCGGCGGCGTTCAGCAGGGACGCCATGGCCCGGTAGCCGCCGTCCTCCCGGAAGTCGGCGTACCGGACCAGGTCCTCCGGCACGCTCCGGCCGGCCGCGCGAAGGGCCTGCTGGTATCCGCGTAACCGCTGGACGGCGGTGGAGATCCGCCGCGGTCCCGTGACGCAGGCGATCCGGCGGTAGCCGCTGTCGATCAGGTGGGCGGTGGCCGTCTCGGCGCCGTGGACGTTGTCCACGAGCACGGTGTCCACGGCCACCCCGTGCGGCTGCCGGTCGATGGCCACGACCGGCATCCCGGCCTCGGTGAGCCGGTTGATCAGGGCCGGTCGTCCCGACGGCGAGATGATCACGCCGGCCATCCGCTCGGCCAGGGCCGCCGTCACGTAGCGGGTCTCCTTCTCGGGATCCTCGTCGCCGTTGCACAGGACCACGGAGAAGCCCGCCTCCTGCGCCACGTCCTCGATGCCGCGCACCAGCGAGGTGAAGAACGGGTTGCCGATGTCGGAGATGATCACCGCCCAGAGACTGGTGCGTTGCCGGCGCAGGCTGCGGGCCACCGCGTTGGGTCGGTAGTCCAGGTCGAGCACCACCTGGCGTACCCGCGCGGCCAGGTCCGGATCCACCGACGAGTGCCCGTTGAGCACCCGGGACACCGTCGACGCCGAGACCTCGGCCACCCGGGCCACGTCGTAGATGGTCGTCATGCGGTCGTCCCCTGTCGGTGTCTCGCGCCCGGTCCCGCACCGGACCCCCGGATGCGACCGCACGAGCACCACCGTCCGTTGCGGCCCGCCGCCCGAGAGTGGTCGGCCCTGAGATCCTATATGGCAGGGAATCGATTTCTTCTGCGCGTCGTGGCCGCGCCCCGCGACGCAGCGTCGTCCGCCTGCCGCGTACGGCGCTGCGCCACACCGGCCGGCGGCACGCGTACCGCCGGCCGGTCCGGTCGCCGGGGGCGGGAAGCCACCCGGTGACCGGACCTGGACGCGGCGGTGTGTCGACGCCGCCTCGGCGGTGTCGGCGTCAGCCGCAGGAGGCGGCGCGGCAGGTCACCTCGATCTCGTAGAGCCGGGCCTGCCGGTCCCGGCTGGCGAGGACGTCGAGGCGCACGGCGGTCGCGCGGACCGGCGTGAAGGTGTGCGTGGTGACCTGGGTCGTGTTCCCAGTGACCTCGTCGAGCACCCGCCAGGTGCCGTCGACCAGGCCGGAGATCCGGTACGACGTCAGCTCGTACCCGCCGTACTGGTGCAGCCGCACGGTGTCGACCAGTTCCGCACCGACGAAGTCGATCCGCAGCCAGTGGCTGTCGGCCGGGTCGGTGATCCAGCGGCTACCGGAGCTGACCCGGTTGCCGTCGATCACGTGCGCCGGCATGTACTGCCGCCACCAGCCCGACGCGCTGGCCTTCGCGCCCTCGGCGGCCAGTGCCACGTTGCGCCACACCGCACCGACGGTCGTGGTGGCGCTCGCGGTGAACTGTCGGGGCTGGTCCGGCAACACCCCGTGCGCGGCGTCGACCCTGACGGTGGCGCTCTGCTCGGCCGCGAGCCCGCGTACCCCCACGGTCAACGGAACCTCCACCACCGCGAACGGCGCGAGGCGCACCTCGGTCGGCGCCGGGGCCACCCACCCCTCAGGTACGACGGCGCTGAGCTGTGCCGTCACCGGCGTGCCGACGTCGTTGCGGAGCACCGCGGTGATCCGGGTGTCCACGTCCGAGTCCGGCCGGACCGTGGTGCGCAGGGGCAGGGCCGAGACGGTGAGCAGCGCACCGCGATCGGTGGGGGCCGTGCTCAGGGCGAGCGTGGGGAAGGCCTCCAGCTCCTGGTAGCGCGACCAGGCCAGCGTCATCTGCCAGGACGTCAGCCGGTGCACGACCGCCGTCACCTCGTGCCGGCCGTCGTTGCCGGCGCGGAGGGGAGTGCCGGCGAACTCGTCGGCGAAGAGCTGGTCGGCCAGCGCCCTGGTCCGCTGCACCGCGAGCTGGTTGGCGCCCTCGAACACCTTCGTCATGTACTGCGGATCGTCGCCGTTGTCCCGGGCGTACGCCTGGACCTGGCTGAGCACCTGGTTGCGGTAGACGTCGGTGTGGGCCAGCTCCTGCAGCGTCAACTCGACGTGCGCGGTGGCGGCGTTCAGCAGGATGGCCTGGCGCGCCTGCTGGAAGGGGATCCCCTTCGACCTGCCCGGGAAATTGGGCAGGCGTCCGGTCCGGCTCGCCTGCAACAGCGCCGCGCGGACCACCGACTGGGAGATCGACAGACCGATGTTCCAGCCGGACCAGCCGGCGAGCTCCCCGAACCGGATCCGGGGGGCGAGCAGCGACCGCAGCTCGGCGTCCACCTTGCCGGCCAGCGCGTCGTCGCCGACCGCGACGAGCCGGCCCCGGGCCACCGCGTCGTGGATCCGGTCGGCGAAGGGCTCCAGGTCTCCGCCCCCGGCGGTGTTCGCCATCAGCAGGATGTCGGCGTCGGGACCGTCCGAGGATCGGGCGCCGAGGGTACGCACGTACTCGTCGACCAGGGTGGCGTAGGGGACGTCCTGGTAGGGCGCCACCCACTGTTCGCCCGGGGTGCGGGACCACTCGACGTCGACCGTCGGGGCGGCGCCGAGCCGTTCGGTGACGTGCTTGGCGACCAGCAGCGCGCCGAGGATGTCGGCGCCCGGGTAGATCCTGACCCGGTCCTGGACCCCGAGCTGGGCCGTGAGCGCGGCCAGGCCCGCCTTTTCCAGGCGGTGCGGGCCGTGCTCGGTGGCGTCGTCCTGGCCGAGGATCAGGTAGTCGATGGTGCCCTTGGCGACCCGTTCGATCATGTCCCGGTTGATCTGGTGGTCCCGGGCCCGGGCACAGAGGAAGTCCGCCTTGATCTCCTCGGGGATCTCGCTGGCGACCTGCTCGTACTCGGCCCGGCGCTCCTCCTGCCCGAGGTTCTCCACCTGGTCCATCAGGACGGCCCAGCGGCGGATGGGACCGGAGTGGATGCCCGGGTAGCTGCTGGTCGGCTCGATGGTGAGGCGCATGATCACGTCGAACGCGTACAGCGGCTTGTCGGGGTTGCTCCGCTTCACCTCGTCCAGCACGGCGAGCCGCCGCCGGGCGTCGGCCAGGCTGGTCTGGCAGGTCCGGGAGGCGACCAGGCCGCCGTAGGCGAGCATCGGGGCCGCGACGACCGAGCCGTCCGCGTCGGCGGCGGCCTTGCGCCACCAGGCGCCGACCGCGTCGGCCTGGCCGTAGGTGAAGTACTCGCCGAGCAGGTCCTTCGGGGGTGTGAGCGCCTCGTGTCCGCCGGCCTCGGCGACCGCGACGGGCGTGTGCGCGGTGAACGGCCGGTCGTCCAGCGGTACGACGGCGAGCCGGCCCAGGTTGGCCGGCGGCGCGGCGGCTGCGGCCGGGGTCCCCGCCGGGGCGACCGCGAAGGTGAGGGCCACCGCGGCGGCGGCGATCACGCTGAGGGTTCGAGGTGTCAGTCGTCTGGTGCGACGCATCGGTTCACTTTCGTCATGGTGGTGGACGAGGTCATCGGGGATCGGTGGCGCGGTCACCGGGTGGCGGCGTACCCGACGGCCTTGAGGATGCCGAGGCCGTTGTGGGCGACCGGGAGGGTGCCCCGGGTGCCCTTGCACAGGTGTTCGGTCGTGTCGCTGTCACCGTCGAGGTCGTCGGCGTCGCGGGTGGGCAGGAACATCGCGGCCAGCGAACGGTCGAGCAGGGCGTAGAGCGCGTCCTGCCGGTCGGCCTGCTGCAACCGTTGGTAGCCGGCGGCGAACTTGGCCGGCACCAGCTCCTCGCGCAGCTCGGCGAGGATGCCGAAGCCGACGATGTCGTAGTACTTCGCCTCGGCGTTCTCGTTGGGCGGGGTGAGGCGGAAGAAGCCACCGAAGGACAGGTGCGGGTCGTAGTCGCGGGCGTCACCCGTCGGCGTCGCACCCTGGTTGTCCGGTGGGTAGTACGGGTCCACGGCCCCGGACGCGGTGTCGTCGACGCAGTCGAGCGGGTCGCTGGCCGAGGCGGTGTGCCAGCCCGGGAGGCTGGTGTACGTGGTGTAGAGGGTCGTCACGGCGGCAGCCGCGGAACTGGCGCCGTTGAGCTGGCGTTCGTGGTCGTAGAGTCCGGCCAGCCCGTACTCGATCATGTCGGTGCCCAGGGTCCCGCCGGCGATCCGGCCGTCGGTGTAGGTGCAGGAGCCCTTGCGGTGCCACCGGTTGTCGCGGCAGTCCGCGCGGTACGCGCTTTGCGCCACCACGCGGTTCTGGCTGGTGGCGGGGGAGTCGAAGTCGAAGGTGTACCAGTCCGCGCCGAGCTGTAGTCCCGTGGTGAGGAACTGCCGGGCGGTGGCGGCCGACTGGCCGTACCGGTTGTCCGGCGGCGCGACGGCCGTCTGCAACCGCTGCATGAACGCGATCGCGGTGAGGTTCCAGGTGGAGATCGTCGAGTAGAGGTTGCTCCAGCTGGAGATCTGGTCGACATAGCCGCCCGGCGGGGTGGTGGGCTGGCCGAGTGCGTCGACGAACGGATGCACGCCATGGGTCAGGTAGTAGGCGCGTGGGTCCTGCATCCGGAGCAGGAACTCGCCGATGCCGACGGCCGCGTCGAGGTACCCGGCGGTGCCGGTCGCCTGGTGGGCGGCCAGCAGCGCCTCTCCGCACGCCGCGTTGCCGAACGAGGTGAAGTAGCGGAGCTGGCCGTCCGGGGTGCTCGCCACCGCGTCGTCGAAGATCTTCGGCGCGTTCGGGTCCTTGGCGAGCCGGTGGGCGAGCACCGCGCCGGCGAACTCGTCGACGAGCGCGGTCTCCACGCTCGACAGGGACCGCTGCTCGTACGCCGCCCGCTGGTCGAGGTAGACCGAGATGAACTGGAGCGAGGTGCAGGCGGCGGTGCTCTGCCGCGGCCCGCCGATCGTGCACGGGCTCGCCGTGGTGCAGGTCTTGCCGGCGATCGCCAGCTGGTCGCCGTGGACGTGTTCGATGTCCCGGCGCAACCCGTTGCGGACCCCGTCGTGTGAGGCCACCAGCCAGTCGAAGTAGCTGTCGACGAGCGGGACCGGGGTGGCGGCGACGGCCGGGGCGGTCGGGACCGGCGTCGCGGCGGCGACGACGAGCGCGGCCAGCAGCGCGGCCGCCCGCGCCCTCACCGTCGTCCCCGATCCGGGGTCAGGACGATCCGGGGCTCGGCGGCGATCTCGCCGGTGCGGTTCCAGGGCAGGTAGAGGTGCCAGGCGTCGAGCCGGTCCACGCGGGCGGTCACCGGCGCCCGTCCGTCGCTGCCGAGGGCGAGCGTGGCCCCGGCGAACTCGTCGGCGAACAGCTTCTCCGCGTGCGGGACGGTGTTGTCGACCGCATAGGCGTTGATCTCGGCGAAGTGGGTGGCGATGTTCTGCGGGTCCGGCTCACCCAGCGCGGACGCGTAGGCGGTGGTGGCGGTGCGGACGTTCGAGGCGCGGTACGAGTCGGTCTGCACCAGTTCCGAGATGGACAACTCGATGGTGGCTCGGGCCGCGTCGTGCAGGAGTGCCCGCCGGGCGGCCAGGACCGGCTCACCGACGGTGCGGGGCGCGCCGGGCGGCAGGTCACCGCGGAGCGAGCGTTGCCGCAGAGCCCAGCGGGACGTCGCCTGGGCGAGGCTGATGCCGATGTTCCAGCCGGAGTAGCCGGCCAGCTCGACGTACCGGATCCGGCCGTTGAGCAGGGACAGCAGCCGCCGGTCGGAGTGCCCGGCGATGGCGTCGTCGCCGAGGGCCACGAGGCGTCCGGCCCGGACGTGGGCCACCAGGCGGTCGGCGAACGGCGCCACCGACGCGGAACTGCCGCCCGTGTTGGCCATCAGGACCAGGTCGGCCTGCTCCGGCCGGTCCGCGACCGTCCCGCCGAGGATGTCGACGTAGCCCTTGACGAGCTGGGCGTACGGGATGTTCTGGTAGGGCGCGGTCCACTCCTCGCCGGGCACCCGGGAGTACTCGACGCTGACCCGGGGGCGCACGTCGGCGTCCCTGACGGTGATCTTGGCAATGAGCAGGGCGGCCACCACGTCGGCGCCCGGGTAGATCACCACCCGGTCGCCGACGCCGAGTTCGGCGATGCGGGCGGCGAGTGCCTGGGACTCGGGTCGATGCAGGCCGTGGCCGGTGGCGTCGTCCTGGCCCACCACGAGGAAGTCGAAGATCCCGTCGGCCGCCCATTCGATCATCGTCAGGTTGATCCGGTGGTTGCGCGCCCGGGTGGCCAGGTAGTCGTCGCGCACGTCGGCCGGGATCTGGGACTCCAGCGCGTCGAGCTGCGGGCGCTTCTCCACCATCCCGAGGTTGTCGACCTCGTCCTTCACCGTGGCCCAGGCCCGCAGCTCGTTGCGCCACGGCCCCTCGGGGGTGAGCCGCATGATGGTGTCGAAGGCGTAGAGCCGCCGGTGTGGGCGGCGCTGTCGGACGGTCCGTACCGCCGCCAGCCGGGCGAACGCCTCGGCCTCCGGCACGGAGCTGTTGCGGGAGTTGAGCAGTCCACCGTAGGCGAGCATCGGTAGGGCGACGACCAGCGCGTCCGCCTGCGTGGTGGACGAGGTGAGCCACTGGCCGACGGCGCGGCCGTCGCCGGGGGTGAAGTGCCGCCCCAGGGTCTCCCGAAGCGGCAGGAGGGTGTCGTAGCCGGCGCCGGTGGCGATCTGTTGCGGGGCGTACCAGGTGTAGGGCCGGTCGTCGAGCGGGACCAGGGCGATCGTGCCGAGCCGTGGGGTCTTCTGCCGGGCGTGCGCCGGCGGACCGAGGGCGGTGAGGCCGGTGCCGGCGAGGCCGGTGAGGCCGGCGGCCCGGAGAAGGCCACGGCGGGACAGGGCGTGATCAGGCATGTCGGCTCCTCGCGTTGCCGGGGGATGCGCTGAGTCTTGGATCAGCGAGAGGCCCGGGTCAATACCGCCGGAGGCCGTAATACGTATTACTGCGTCCGTCGGCCCTTGACACCGGTTCTGCGGGCCGGGCAGCATCCTCCGCGACAACCATCGGCGATACGTGATGCTGAGAAGGTGGCCGATATCCGTGTCCGCAGGGCGGGGCAGGCTGACGCAGCACGAGATCGCGCGGATGGCCGGAGTGAGTCAGACGACGGTGTCGCTCGTGCTCAACGACCGGACCGAGGCGGCCTGGCGGATCGCCCCGGAGACCCGGGAACGGGTGCTGCGCGTCATCCGCGAGACGGGCTACGTCGCCGACCCGCTCGCCCGGCGGCTGCTGCAACAGCACAACCAGATCCTGGGCGTGTTCACCTACGAGTCGGTGTTCCCGAGCACCAGCGCGAACTTCTACCACCCGTTCATGTCCGGCATCGAGGCGTGCGCGGAGAGCATCGGGTGCGACCTGCTGCTGTTCACCAGCGCCCCCGTGAGCGGCGGCAGCCGCCGGATCTTCCACGACAACAACCGCATCCGGCTCGCCGACGGTTGCGTGCTGCTCGGTCGGGAGATCCCCCGCGACGAGCTGGCCCGGATGGTCGCCGGGGACATGCCCTTCGTGTCCGTCGGTCGACGCGACGACGCCCACCTGCCGTCCGGGGCGGGCGGTCCGGTGCCCTACGTCGGCGCGGACTACGCCCGGGCCACCGCCACCCTCGTCCATCGCGCCGTCGGCCTCGGGCACCGGGCGCTGGCGTACGTGGGCGCCGGCGCCGGGGCCGAGTCCGCCACCGACCGGCTCGCCGGCTTCACCGCCGCGGTCCGGGAGACCGGTGTGGACGGCCGGCACGAGCCGGTCGGCGACAGGACCACGGCGGAGCTGCTCGACGCACTGCGCGCGGCCCGGGTCACCGCCGTCCTCTGCGAGGAACTGGTCGAGGCGGTGGCGGTGGCCGAGGCGGCGCGGGCCCGGGGCATGTCCGTGCCCGGCGACCTGTCCCTGGTGGCCCTCGGCGATCCCACCCGGCAGGCCGAGACCGACCTCGACTTCACGGGCTTCCACATCGCCCGCAGGGAGATGGGCTGGCAGGCCATCGAGGTGCTCGACGACATCCTGCACGGCCGCGACAGCGACCACCAGCGGCTGCTGCCCTGCACCCTGGTCGAGGGCGAGACCCTCGGGCCCCCGGTGACCGGCCGGGCGTGACCGACCACCGGAGGGCGCCGTGGGCGGGGCGCGGGACGTGACGCCGGGCGGCGCGGACGACCTCGCGGGGGACACCGCTCGGACCATCGGGCTGGCGAGCCGGATCCTGCTCGCCTACTTCGACGACGACATGGGCCAGGTCGCCGCCCTGGTCAACCCCCGGCCGCAGGAGGCGGTCGAGGCGCTGATCATCCTGGCCCAGTCGGCGATGGTGCAGGCCACCGGCGGGCCCGCCGAGGCGATCACCAGGCTGCGCGAGTTCGCCGTACGGGCCGAGATCGAACTGGGTGAGAACTACCCGGATCGACGGCGCTGACCCGGCAGCGTACGGTCAGGCGCGGGTGATGCGTACCGCGTCGGCGACCACGTAGCCGCTGCCGCTGGTCCAGCGGCTCACCCCGACCTTGTTGCCGTCGCCGGCCGCGAGCGTGAAGACGCCGATCGACACCCACCGTCCACCGTTGACGCGCTGGTCGACCGTCACCGACCGGTTGCCCGAGGCGGTGGCGACGACGTACGGCGTCTGGGCGTTGTATCCGGGGTCGGCGGGGTACCAGACCGAGATCTCGTAGGTCCCCGTCTCGGGGACGTTCGCCCGGTACCAGGCGACGTCGCTGGCCGAGGTCGGGTTCGCGAACCGGTAGTCGGTGCCGAAGCGCTGCCCGGAGTACGACGACGTGCTCCAGTTGGCGCCCGCCGTGAACCGGCCGGACGTGGTGTTGTCGATAGTGGTGGTCCACTGCTGCGGGGGCGGCTGCTGCGACGTGCTCACGTCCAGGTAGTTGCGGTCGATCTTCATCGTCACGCCGCCCCAGGTCTCCGTCACGTCCCCGGCGTACTGGTGCAGCCGCTGGTGGTTCGCGTAGTAGGCGTCGGAGCAGTAGCTCCCGGCGTCGGTGTCGGCCACGCCGTTCCACCAGGCGATCCAGATCTGGTCCAGCCTGGTGTAGCTCGCGTTGTTGTACTCCAGGCAGACGTCCTTGATGCCCGAGGATCCGCTGGAGTACATGCCGGCCAGGTAGCCCTTGGTGTGCAACCGCTCGACCCAGCCGGACAGGAACGACAGCACCGCGGCGCGGCACGACGCGGTCGTCGGGTAGTGCTCGATGTCGTTGTAGATGGTGCTGCCGGCGCCGATGCCCAGCGCCTGCGCGGCGCTGGCGGCGCTGTCGGCGGCGGTGCGGCCCTGCGAGCGCGCGGTGGCGGGGTCGGCGGACATCTTCGGCGCGCGGGTGCCGCAGGGGGCCTGGTAGCCGAGTTCGATGGGGATCAGCCGCCAGCCGTTGGCGACCTGGTTGGCGACCCAGGTCGCCGTCAGGTTGGGCTGCGCGCAGGTCCGGCTGGCCCCGCTGATGTAGATGCCCACCGCGCGGTACGGCGAGCTGGCCCGCCAGGCGTTCATCGCCGACTGCGACGGGGCGGTGCAGGTGTCGAAGCCCTTGCCGACGAAGGTGCCGGGCTGCGGACCGACGGCGGACACCGCCACGGACTGCGGCTGCGGGGCCGGCGCCGACTCGGCCACGGCCGCAGAGCCGAGCGTGACGGTGAGCCCCGCCGCGGTGGCGAGGCCCAGCAGCCAGGTGGTGGTCCTTCTCATCCCGGTCTCCCTCGAAGGTTTTCTTGCACGAGGTTGAAGTCAGTGAAGAACTTTTACACACCCATCGAAGGTTGGCAATAGTGTCAGATTGGTGACGCGTCGGTTACCAGTCGCAGGGTGCGTAGTCCTTGAGGAAGCAGCCGTACAGGTCCTCGCCCTGCTCGCCGCGGACGATCGGGTCGTACACCCGGGCCGCGCCGTCGACCAGGTCCAGCGGGGCGTGGAAGCCGGCATCCGCCAGCCGCATCTTCGTCGGGTGGGGCCGCTCGTCGGTGATCCAGCCGGTGTCCACGCTGGTCATCAGGATGCCGTCGGTCAGCATCTCCTGGGCGCTGGTGCGCGTCAGCATGTTCAGCGCCGCCTTGGCCATGTTGGTGTGCGGGTGCCCCGGCCCCTTGTAGCCGCGGCCGAACTGGCCCTCCATCGCCGACACGTTCACCACGTACTTGCGGCGGGCCTTCGCCGCGGCCATCGTCGTCCGCAGCCGACTGACCAGTACGAACGGCGCCGTCACGTTGCACAGTTGCACTTCCAGCAGCTCGACCGGGTCGACCTCCTGCACCCGCTGCACCCAGCTGTTGACCGGGTCGAGGTCCGGCACCAGGCCGCCGGCGTCGATGGCGGTGGCCGCCGCGATCCGTTCCGGCGAGGCGGAGCCGCTGGTCAGCGCGAGGGCGGTGAGCGCGTGCGGGGTGAGCGGGGTCGACTGCGGCGAGGCGGTCAGGCCGCCCGCCGTCTCGCCTCGCCCGGCCGGCTTGGCGAACGTGACGATCTCCGGCAGGGGGCCCTCGGGCAGGGCCGCCGCCTCCGCGGCGACGAGCTGCGCGTACGCCCCGGGGCTGCGCCGCACGGTCTGCGCCGCGTTGTTGATCAGGATGTCGAGGGGGCCCTGGTCGCTGACCGAGTCGGCGAGCGCGATCACCTGGGCGGGGTCGCGCAGGTCGATCCCGACGATCCGCAGGCGGTGCAGCCACTCCCCGCTGTCGGGCATCGCCGCGAACCGGCGCACCGCGTCGTGCGGGAACCGCGTGGTCACCGTGGTGTGCGCGCCGTCGCGCAGCAGCCGCAACGCGATGTACATGCCGATCTTCGCCCGGCCGCCGGTGAGCAGCGCACGCCGGCCGGTCAGGTCGGTACGGGCGTCGCGGCGCTCCCGGTTCAGCGCCGCGCAGGACGGGCAGAGCTGGTGGTAGAAGGCGTCCACCTCGCGGTAGCGCTGCTTGCAGACATAGCAGCCGCGCGGGTTGTGCAGGAAGCCCGCAGTGGTGCCCTCGGTGGGGGAGGCGAGCGGGATCCCCTGGGTCTCGTCGTCGATCCGGCCCGGCGCGCCGGTGGCGGTGGCCGCCGTCACCGCGCGGTCGGCCGCCGCGAGCGCGTCCCGCCGCTCCTCGCGCCGGCGCTGCTTGATCACCTTGTAGAGCCGCGCGGTGGCCCGCTGTACGCGCACCACGTCGGGGTGATCGGGGGGCAGGTCCTCCAACGCCTCGAAGACGCTGAGGCAGGTCTCCAGTTGGCTCCGGTCGATGCCGTCGTGGCCGGTTTCGGTGATGTTGTCCGCCGTCATGCCGTCGCTGTCTCGTCCCGTTTCCGCGCCGTGTCTTCCCGGCCCACGCCAAGTCCGACCCGGAACTGTACGTCACCGCCCGGCTGTCGGCGCATCCCGCGCCCGCCGACCGGCCGGGGGCCCACGCTCGGGCGGACGATCCGCGCGGCCCCGGCCCGCGCCTGCCCACGGGTGAACGACGACGGCCGTACGGCGAACGCCTCCGCCCTCACCCGCGCCGACGGGACGGGCGCTCGTGTTCGATGCCGGCGGGCGCGCCGCCTGGTCACGCCGGGCCGGCGCCGTGCCGGCTCGGGCGTGGGGCGGCGCTCCCCGTCCTCACCGCGTCGCGGCCGCCGGCGACGCCGTCCGCTTGTCCCGGGCAGCCGCGCCGCCGGGGACCGGCACCCCGCCGGTGCCCGCATCGGCGAACGCGCTTTCCCCGAGGCCCGGAACACCAGCGACCGCCGCGTTGTTCGCGGCGCGGCGGCGGCGGGCCCGTACGACGGCTGCCGCCGCCACCATCGCCGCCAGGGACATCGCTGCCGCCTGTAGCAGCGGCACCCTCCTGCTGCGTCGACGCCTCATCGCGCACTACCCCTCTCAGTTCCGAGTCCGACCTTGTTCACATCGTGGGGACACCGCAGCGGCGGCGAGGGACGATTCGCCGCAATCGACACAATCGGGTCATGCTGTCGCCCTCGCTGTGGACCGGTCTGTGCCCCGCCGCCGTGCCGGGACATGGAAACCCGCCAGCGGGTCCCCGACCGCTGCGGCTTCCTCGCTCTGATCGTGCTCACGGGCGCCTGGTTACTTTACCGTCCGGAAGGTAAAGTAACGGGGTGCGACCGAGCCAGCGAACCGCCGTTCTCGACGCGGCCATGACCCTGATCTCCGCCGAGGAGGGCGCGAACATCACCCTCGACGCCGTCGCCCGGCAGGCGGGGATGACCAAGCCGGGACTGATGTACCACTTCCCGACCCGCGACGCCCTCCTGCTGGCGATCGTCGAGCACGCCGCGCGACGGGTCGAGGACGCGATGCTCGCCACGCTCGCGGTGCCCTTCGACCAGGCGACCCCCGCCGCGCGGATCCGGGCCTACGCCCGCGTGGCGTACGGCGGCGACGCCAGCCGCGCGGAGTACGCGGTCGCCGCGGAAGCCGCCTACCGGCCGGCGCTGTCGGGGCCCTGGGTCGGGCGGCTCGCCAAGTGGTTCGACCTGCCACCGGACCTGCCACCGACCACGCGCGCCCGGCTCACCCTGGCCCGGCTGGCCGCCGACGGCCTCTGGAGCGCGTTCGCCACCGGCCTGTTCCCACCCGAACCGCAGGACCGCGACGCCCTCGTCGCGCTCATCGAAGACCTGACCGCGGAAGGCGACGTTTCGTGAAGCAGTGGCTGTACCTCGCCGGAGCCATCGGCCTGGAAGTGAGCGGGACCCTCGCGTTGCGGGCGGCCAACGACCACCCCGCGTGGATCGCGCTGGTCGTCGTCGGCTACACCCTCTCCTTCGTCCTCCTCTCGCTGGTCCTGCGCGCGGGCATGCCGATCGGCGTCGCGTACGGCATCTGGGCCGCCAGCGGGGTCACCCTCACCGCGCTGCTGGCCGCGCTGCTGTTCGGCGACGCCCTGACCTGGGTGATGGGGCTCGGCTTCGCCGTCATCGTCGCCGGGGTCCTGCTCGTCGAACTCGGCTCCCACCAGGCGGAATCGGGGCACACCGCGCCGCACGACGTCCACCACGAGCCAGAGGGGGCGCGATGAGCTGGGTCTTCCTGGCCGCCGCGATCGCCTTCGAGGTCACCGCCACCATGGCACTGCGCGCCTCCGAGGGGCTGCGCAGGAAGGCATGGGCGCCCGTCGTCGTCGGCGGCTACGTGACGTGCTTCGTCTTCCTCAGCCTGGCCCTCCGCGCCGGCATGGCCGTCGGCGTCGCCTACGGCGTCTGGGCGGCGGCCGGCATCGCCCTGACCGCGATCATCGCGCGGTTCGCCTTCAACGACCCGCTCACCAAGGTCATGATGCTCGGCATCGGTCTCATCGCCGGCGGTGTGCTCCTCGTCGAACTCGGCGCCACGTCGGCGCACTGAGCCGGCACCTCGGCCCTTCGGCGTCATCCGCCGGGCGAGGCCGGTCACGCTCGTCCTCGCCCCCCGCCGGGGGGCGTGCGTGGCGGCACGCGCGTTGGCACAATGGCCGGGCTGTCGACCCGGATGGGGGAGTGGGTGCCGACGATGACCGAGAACCACGTCCAGCCGAACGAGACCACGGTGCCGCTGCTGCACTGCGTGTCGGCGGAGGAGACCCTGGCGTTCTGGCGTGCGCTCGATTTCGAGGTCACGTACGAGCAGACGAAGCCGTACGTCTACCTGGCGTTCCGGTGGAGCGGGTTCGAGCTGCACTACGGCGGCGCGCCGAGGGGCGTGGACCCGTCGGCCGAGAACACCGGCGGTTGCCTGGTGATGGTCGACGAGGTCGCGCCCTACCACGCGGCGTTCAGCGAGGGGATGCGCCGCACCTACGGCAAGGTGCTCGCCAAGGGACGCCCCCGGATGACCCGCTACCGTGCCGGTGCGTCGCGGTTCAGCGTCGTCGATCCGTCGGGGAACACCATCATCTTCATCCGACGCGACGAGCCGGCGGAGCTGGAGTACGGCGGTTCGAAGCGGTTGCAGGGGCTGGCCCGGGTCCTCGACAACGCGCGGATCCTGCGCGAGTTCAAGACCGACGACCTGGCCGCCTTCCGGGCGCTCAACTCGGGGCTGCGTCGGCACGGCGGGGCAGCCCCGGCCGTCGAACAGGCGTTGGCGCTGGCCGGGTTGATCGAGCTGTCGCTCGCGCTGGGGAAGCCGGAGCTGGTGCCCGACTGGGGCGGCCGGCTCGCGACCCTCCCGTTGACCGCACCGGAACGTGCCAAGGTACGCCAGGCGGTCGCCGATCCCGCCGCGCTCGGGCCGTGGTTGCCGGACCCGGACTGACGGTCCGGGGCCGGATGATCGTCGCCTCTGCGAAGGTGGGGGCATGGCCGCGCTGTTCCGCACCCGTCTGACCGACTGGACCGTCGTCACGCCGCTGCTGGCGATCCTGGTGTTGATCCTGACCTGGGGGCGCGACCTGTCCGGCCCCGTCGTGGTCGTGGTGGCCGTGTTGCTGGCGGGCGCGGTGCTGGCCGCCGTGCACCACGCCGAGGTGGTGGCCCACCGGGTGGGGGAGCCGTACGGCTCGCTCGTGCTCGCCGTGGCCGTCACCGTCATCGAGGTCGCCCTGATCGTCACGCTCATGATCAGCGGTGGCGAGAAGACGCAGTCCCTGGCGCGCGACACCGTCTTCGCCGCCGTCATGATCACCTGCAACGGCATCCTCGGGCTGTCGTTGTTCATCGGGGCGCTGCGCCGCCGGGTGGCGGTGTTCAACTCCGAGGGCACCGGCGGGGCGCTGGCCACCGTGGCGACCCTCGCCGCGCTGAGCCTCGTGGTGCCGACCTTCACCACCGGCCAGCCGGGCCCGCAGTTCACCTCTGCGCAGCTCGCCTTCGCCGCCGTGGTCTCGCTCGCCCTCTACGGCCTGTTCGTCATGGTGCAGACCGGCCGCCACCGCGACTACTTCCTGCCCGTCAACAGCCAGGGCCGGGTGCTCGACGCGGAGGGACACGCCGAGCCGCCGTCGGACCGGGCCGCCCTGCTCAGCCTCGGCCTGCTGCTGGTGGCACTGGTCGCCGTGGTGGGCGACGCCAAGTCGGTGTCCCCGGCGATCGAGTCCGCCGTCGCCGGGGCGAACCTGCCCCCGTCGTTCGTCGGCGTGATCATCGCGCTGCTGGTGCTGTTGCCCGAGACGATCGCCGCCGCGCGGGCCGCCCGCCGCGACCGCGTGCAGATCAGCCTGAACCTGGCCCTGGGCTCGGCCATGGCCAGCATCGGGCTGACCATCCCCGCGATAGCGATCGCGTCGATCTGGTTGGAGGGCCCGCTGCTGCTCGGCCTCGGCGGCACCCAGGTGACCCTGCTCGCCCTCACCGTCGTCACCGGCGTGCTGACCGTGGTGCCGGGGCGGGCCACCGTGCTCCAGGGCGGCGTGCACCTGGTGTTGCTCGCCGCCTTCGTCTTCCTCGCCGCCAGCCCCTGACCGTCGCCGCGACCATCCGCCCGACCCACGCGCCGCCGAGCCCGCCGCCTGACCCACGCGCCTGGGCGACACGGAGAATTGCGGCGGGGGTGTTCGACGGCCTTGGCCGGACGGATCTCGCCGAGGGCGGGCACCACCGCGCGGTCGGGAACTTCGAACGGTCGCTGCGGTATTTCCGCGACAGCGCCAGCCGACGCGGCCCCGACGGCCCGTTTCTGCACGGCCCCGACGGCGAAGGCGGCCCGTAACCGATCGACACGAGCCGGTCAATTTCTTGATGCCGCCTGCTGAAGAAGTGCCTGGCCGTGTCCACAAAGGTCAAATCAGCGCGTCCGAGCAGCGCGTTCGGAACTGTTCCGAACGGCGCAGACCCTTTTCCGCATCACCGACCGCCGGTGACACTTTCAGCAGATCTGGCCACACGGGACGACCTTTCGCACTCGGAGCCGAATGGCGGAGTGAAGGCAGACGGCGAATGTCCGCCCGAAGCGAGAAGTACCGGCGCCCCTGGCACGTCGCCCGGCCAGTCCGACACTGATCCACAGGAACAGGGGAGACATGAGCAGGTCGAGCAGCACAAGACGCGCAGCATGGCGCATCGCGAGGGTATGGCTGGCCGGGTCGGTGGCGGCGGTGGCGGGGCTCGTGGCGCCCGCGTACGCCGGCCCTGCCCACGCCGCCGAGGAGGCCCTCAAGCCGATCCCCAACCGGTTCATGACGTGGAACACGAACGGTCAGAAACTCGGCACGCCGAAGTCGGTCGCGGATCAGATCAAGCGTTTCCGGCCGCAGGTGGCCGCGTTGCAGGAATCCTGCCTGAACGAGGTACGCGAGGCCGTCCGGCAGCTCAACGAAGCGGGCTTCAAGTACGAGTACCGGACCGGAACGGCCGCGCAGAACATCGGATGTCCAGGTCGGCTCGGCACCGCGATCGTCTACGCCAAGGGCACCACGGTCAGGGCCCACAACAAGAAGGGCTACAGCGTGGACGAGGGGTGGTGGGAGGCGCGCGGCATGCAGTCGTTCACCACGAAGGTCGACGGCCAGTGGGTCCGGGTGTTCAACACGCAGCTCAGTGAGCCGACGAGGGAACGCGAAGAGATGAGGCAGAAGCAGGTCGGCGAGTTGGTGAGCGCCACGCGGGCGTACCCTCGCGCACTCGTTCTTGGTGACCTCAACACCCGGCCGTACGTCACGAAGGTCATGGGCCCGATCTGGCAGGCCGGGTTCAGGGACGTCGACCCGTTCTGCGGGCCAGCCGAGGACACCCGCTGCGTCAAGACCCTCCCGCACACCGGGCCCGGGTTTCCCACCGCTGCGGCGAAGTTCGACTACCTGCTCGGCCGAGGCGTGAACTTCCGTAGCTGCAGGCTGCACACGCCCACCACCGACCACCGGATCGTGATCGGCGATCTCACGATGGCCGAGGGTCCCCGGCCGATGTGCAACGTGACCTGACGGAGGCCGAGAGTCAGGGCGGGCGGGTCTCCCGTCCGCTCTGCCCCGTCGACCGGGCAGTCAGGCCGGCGGTGCTGCACGGCCGGACCGGTGAACCGTCGCCGTCCGCGGCGTCGCCCACCTCCCTGCCCCGGTATGGCGGGCCCGCCGCGGGGGTACTGGACGTCGTGACGCCGACGCTGGGGAGGGCACTGTGACGACGCGTGTGCAGGGCCGGTCGCGAAGCGCGCTGGCCGGCCTGCTGGTGGCCCTCGTCGCGGCGGCCGGGTGCGTGGTCGGCGGGGTGTCCGAGTCCGACGGACAGCCCGCTCCGGGGCGCCCGGGCGGCCCGGCCTCGCCCGGCGCCGAGCAGACCCGGGCCGACGGCACCACCAGCGTCGCGGAGTTCCGGCAGGACGTCGCCGACGCGCAGAGCATCGCCGAGCGGTACTGGGCCGCCCAGTTCCGTGCCTCGGGGCAGCGCTTCCGCCCGATCAGCCGGATCGTGCCGTACCAGCGCGCCGGGGAGGTCTCCTGCGGAGGGCAGCCGCTACCGCGCAACAACGCCGTCTACTGCTCGGCCGGCGACTTCATCGCCTACGACGTGAGATGGTCGGTGGGCGCGTTCCGACAGGTCGGCGACGCGTTCGTGTTCTACCTGCTCGGCCACGAGTACGCGCACGGCATCCAGGCCCGGCTCGGCATCCGCCACTCCTACACCATCCAGCAGGAGTTGCAGGCCGACTGCATGGCCGGGGCGTACCTCGGCGACTCGGTGCGCTCGAAGGCACTGCGGCTCGCCGACGGCGACCTGGAGGAGTTCCGCGAGGGGCTGCTGGCCGTCGGCGACGCACCCGACCAGCCCTGGTTCGCCGAGGGCGCGCACGGCACCGCCGAGCAGCGCACCGAGTCGTTCTTCCGCGGCTACGAACGGTCCCTGGCCGCCTGCGGCCTCACCTGAGCGGGCCGGTCAGAACTCGCCCCACCACTGCCGCACCCACACCGAGGCCCCGCCGCCGTTGTCGCCGAGGTTCGGGTCGTTGAAGGAGAAGACCAGCCGCGACGGCGCACCGGCGTTGTAGTAGAGCATGCAGCCGCTGCCGGCGCCGACCGGGAACCACCGGCCCGAGCCGTAGAACAGCCCGGTGCTGAGCACCAGCATGGAACCGGAGGTCACCTTCGCGATCAGGGCGTACCGGGGAGCGTCCGGCGCGGGCCAGCCGCTGCCGGCCAGCGGCAGCTCGCCGGCGATCGACTTCTGGGTGCCCCAGTGGTCGATGCGGACCTTGCCCAGGGCGGACACCCGGAACACGTCCCGGTCGACCATGCCCACCGGGGAGGGCCACGTGGTGTGCACGTTGCCCGGGGCGAACCAGTCCCGCTCATCCTCGTGCTGGGGGGTCTCCAGGCCGTAGCACCGCTCCAGCGGCAGGCTCGCGGCGGCGGCCGGCCCGGCCGGCCAGATCGCGGCGGCGGCGGCCAGCAGGATCACGGTGCACCGGGAGACCAGGGATCGGACGCGCATGGCGACCTCCGGGCGAGGGACCGCCGTGGCTGGCGGCCGGTTGTCCCGAGTCTCGCGCCCGCGCGCAACCCGTCGGCCAGGTCACCCCGCGACACCTGGGCGCGCGCCGGGGGCGTGGGGGCTGAGAGGATCCCGGGGTACGCACCCGAGGGAGGACCCGCTGAACAGCCACCACCCCGCCGCCGTGCTCTTCGACATGGACGGCACCCTGGTCGACAGTGAGAAGCTGTGGGACGTCGCGCTGCACGAGCTGGCGGCGGAGTACGGCGGCACCCTCTCCGATCCGGCCCGCAAGGCGATGATCGGCTCCAGCATGGCCGCGTCGATGCGCCTCCTGCACGACGACCTGGGCCAGCCGGGGCGCGACCCGCAGGCCAGCGCGGCGTGGATCAACGCCCGGATCCTGGAGCTGTTCCGCACCGGGCTGCGCTGGCGCCCCGGCGCGCTGAACCTGCTGCGGGCCGTCCGGGCGGCGGGCATCCCGACGGCGCTGGTGACCTCCAGCGGCCGGCCCCTGGTGGAGGTGGCGCTGGACACCCTCGGCCGCGACAGCTTCGACGCGGTCGTCTGCGGCGACGAGGTCGAGGCGGCCAAGCCGCACCCGGAGCCGTACCTGACCGCCGCCCGGCTGCTCGGCGTGCCGATCGCCCGCTGCGTGGCGATCGAGGACTCACCCACGGGGGTGGCCAGCGCGCTCGCCGCCGGCGCGGCGGTGCTGGCCGTACCGGCGGAGGTGCCGATCGCGCCGCTGGACGGCGTACACCAGCTGGAGAGCCTGACCGGCGCGGACCTGGAGCTGCTGGCCGCCCTGCTCGGCGCGCCGCCGCCGGGCGCCTGACGGACGAGGGGCGCCGCCGCCCGGCGCCTGAGACGACGAGGGCCCCGCCGACCGGCGGGGCCCTCGTCGTGCGGTGGGATCAGTCGTGGGCGATGGCGCCGAGCACGTTGATCCGGGCGGCCCGGACCGCAGGCAGCGCCGCGGCGACCACCCCGACGATCGCGGCGAGGCCGAGGAAGATCCCCATCTGGGTCCAGGGCAGCACCAGGTCGGTGATGCCCTCGTCGCGCAGCGCCTCGACCACGGCCGCGCCCAGGCCGGCGCCGACGACGACGCCGAGCAGCGCGCCGAACACCGAGATCACCACCGCCTCCACGGTGATCATCCGCATGGTCTGCGCCCGGCGCAGGCCGATGGCCCGCAGCAGCCCCAGCTCCCGGGTGCGCTCCAGCACCGACAGCGCCAGGGTGTTGATGATGCCGAGCACGGCGATCACGATGGCCAGCGCCAGCAGGATCTGGATCATCATGAGCAGCCCGTCGAGCTGACCGGTCTGCTGCTCGATGAACGCCTCCCGGTCGGCCACCGACACCTCGGGGGAGTCGGCCAGCAGCGCCTCGATCTGCGGCTGCACGTCGGCCACCCGGGTGCCCGGCGCCAGCTGGATGAATCCCTGGATGGGCTGCGGGATGGCGAAGCCGCTCGCCGCCTCCGCCGGCAGCACCACCGGGTTGGTCAGCTGGGAACTGGCGTAGATGCCGGTCACGGTGTACGTCCGCGCCTCGCCCCGGGACGTCTGCACCGGCACCTTCGACCCCACGGAGAGGCCGCGCGCCGTCGCGGTGTCGGAGCTGACCAGCATCCCGTCCGGCGCCAACCGGTCGATGTCGCCGGCGGTCGGCTCGGCCCCGAAGATCAGCCGCAGCGCGGCGACGTCACTGCTCGCCGCCACCCAGGTGCGCTCGCCGCCGACCATCGCCAGGTCGCCGTACTCGCCGTCGGCCAGGCGCACCCCCGGGATCGCGGCGGCCTTTTCCAGCACGGCCGGGTCGAAGCTCGGCGGCCGGGGGCCGCTCTGCGCCCCGGCGATCACCAGCTCGGCCTTCAGGCTGTCCTGGGCGAGCCCGCCGATGCTGCTCTTCGCGGAGTCCAGGATCACCGTCACGCCGGTGACCAGCGCGATGCCGACCATCAGCGCGGCGGCGGTGATGGCGGTGCGGCGCGGGTTGCGCCCCGAGTTGAGCCGGCCCAGCTTGCCCGGCACCGACCAGGCGAAGAGCGCGCCGAGCAGGCTCACCACCGGCCGGCTGATCAGCGGCGTCAGCAGGGCCACGCCGATGAAGGCGAACAGCACCCCGCCGAGGATGGTGGCGAGGGTGTTGCCCCCGGCGTTGCCGGTGAGCCCCAGCGCCAGCAGCGCCCCGCCCACGGCCGTGACGATCGCGCCGGCCACGGTGACCTTGGTCAGCGGACGGTCGGGGGTGGCCACGTCCTGCATCGCCGCGATGGGCGGGATCCGCGACGCCCGCAGCGCCGGCAGCAGCGCCGCCACCACGGTGATCACGAGACCGACGGAGAACGCGCCGACCACGGCGGAGAGCGGCACGCCGATCCCGGCCAGGGTCAGCCCGCCGGCGAACGTGCTGAACAGGTACGCCAGCAGCGCGCCGATGCCGATGCCCGCGCCGAGGCCGAGCACCGAGGCGACCAGCCCCACCGCGATGGCCTCCAGCACCACCGAGCCGATGATCTGCCGGCCGCTGGCCCCCACGGCTCGCATCAGCGCCAGTTCGCGGGTGCGCTGCGCCACGATGATCGAGAAGGTGTTGAGGATCAGGAAGGTGCCCACCAGCAGCGCCACCGCGGCGAAGCCGAGCAGGATCCGGTTGAAGAAGGACAGCGCCTCCTTCATGCCGGCCGCCGCGTCCTCGGACAGCTGCGTACCGGTCTTGACCTCGAAGTCGGCGCCCACCGCGGCGGCCACGGCGTCGCGCAGCGCCTCGTCGGACACCCCGTCGGCGGCGGTGACCGAGAGGTTGCTGAAGGTGTCCGGCGCGCCGAGCATCAGCTTCTGCGCCACCGGCGTGGTGAACATGATCTCGTTGGCGCCACCGATGGAGTCCCGGCCGCCGCTGTAGCCGAACACGCCGACGATGGTGAACTCCTGCTTCGGCTGGAGGGTCAGCACGCCGACCCGGTCGCCGACCTTCACCTTGCCGGCCGTCGCGAGCGCCTTGTTGATGACGATCTCGTCGTCGGCCTGCGGGGCCCGCCCCTCGCGCAACTGCACCAGGTCGCTCTCGCCGGTCCAGTTCTCGCCGAGCTGCGGCGGGCCGAACGAGGCGACCACCTTGCCGTTGCCACCGATCAGCCGCGCCCCGTCGACGCCGACCACGCCGGTGGCCTCGGCGACGCCGGGCACCGCCCGGACCTTGTCGAGGGTGGCCGCCGGCACCGGCGCCGCCACCGGCATGCCCTCCGTCTCGCCGATGTCGATCTTCGGCTTGGCGGCGACGTTGACGTCCACGCCCTCGTACGCGTCGGCGAAGATCGCGTCGAACGAGCGGCCGAGGGTGTCGGTGAGCACGAACGCGCCGGAGACGAACATGACGCCCAGCACCACGGCCAGGCCGGAGAGGATCAGCCGGACCTTGCGGGCCAGCAGGCTCTTCAGGGTCGCGCGGAACATCAGCGCGCCACCTCGGCGGGGGTGTCCAGCTTCTTCATGGTGTCCAGCACCGTGTCGGCGGTCGGCTCGATCAGCTCGGAGACGATCTGCCCGTCGGCGAGGAAGACCACCCGGTCGGCGTACGCGGCGGCGGTCGGGTCGTGGGTGACCATCACGATGGTCTGCCCGTGCTCGCGCACCGAGTTGCGCAGGAAGTTCAGCACCTCCGCGCCGGCCCGCGAGTCCAGGTTGCCGGTCGGCTCGTCGGCGAAGATCACCTCGGGCCGGGCGACCAGCGCCCGGGCGCACGCCACCCGCTGCTGCTGGCCGCCGGAGAGCTGCGCCGGCCGGTGGTCCAGCCGGTCCCGCAGCCCGACCGTGGCGATCACCGTGTCGTACCAGGCCGGATCCGGCTTGCGTCCGGCGATCGACAGGGGCAGCAGGATGTTCTCCTTCGCCGTCAACGTCGGCAGCAGGTTGAACTGCTGGAAGATGAAGCCGACCTTGTCGCGGCGCAGCTTCGTCAGGCCCGCGTCGCCCAGGCCGGTGACCTTCGTGTCGCCGATCGACACCGTGCCCCGGGTCACCGAGTCCAGGCCCGCGAGGCAGTGCATCAACGTCGACTTGCCCGAGCCCGACGGCCCCATGATCGCCGTGAACCGGCCCCGCTCGAACTCCGCGCTGACCCCCCGCAGCGCGATGACCTGCGCCTCGCCGCTGCCGTACACCTTCCACACGTCGTTCGCCCGGGCCGCGGCCTGCGCCTGCTGGCCTACCGTCGCGGTCACGTCATCTACCTCTTCCGTCTGTCTTCGGTCCGCGCCGCCCCCGCTGGTCCGGCACGGCAGTCCCATCATCTGCGCTCGCCAGCCCCGATCCCTCCGACTCCGGTCGGAGCCGTGGCGGATTTCGCGCTGCGGGTGCCCCCCAATGCCGACTCAGGGTTGCCCCTGAGTGGGCGGCCGGGCGAGGGCGTTCCGCCGGCCGGGACCGATCCTGCACAGTGACGCCGCGTCAGGGTCAACCGCGCGGCGACGTCTCCGGTCACGGTAGGTGACGGCGGCAACCGCGCCGCGTGCCGTGGCGAATCCCCGGGTACGCGGCCCGCGCCGGCCGGCGACGAGGCGCTACGCCCGTGGGCGGACCAGACCCGACTCGTACGCCAGCACCACGGCCTGCACCCGGTCGCGCAGCCCCAGCTTCGTCAGCACGTGCCCGACGTGGGTCTTGATGGTGGTCTCGCTGACCGACAACGCCCGGGCGATCTCGGCGTTGGACAGGCCCCGGGCCACGTGCACGAGCACCTCCCGCTCCCGCTCGGTCAGCGCGCTCAGCGTGCGGGGCGGCGCGGCCGCGGGGTCGGGCAGCGCGTCGGCGAAGCGGTCCAGCAGGCGCCGCAGGATGCGCGGCGCGACGACCGCGTCCCCGGCGGCCACCGTGCGGATCGCCGCCACCAGGTCGTCGGCCGGCACGTCCTTGGCCAGGAAGCCGCTCGCCCCGGCCCGCAGCGCCCCCACCACGTACTCGTCCAGGTCGAAGGTGGTCAGGATCAGCACCCGCACCGGCAGCCGGGCGTCGACGATCGCCCGGGTCGCGGCGACCCCGTCCATCCGCGGCATCCGGATGTCCATCAGCACCACGTCGGGCAGCAGCCGGCGGGACAGCTCCACCGCCTCCAGACCGTCGGCGGCCTCGGCGACGATGTCCAGGTCGTCCTCCGTGCCCAGCACCATCCGGAAGCCGGTACGCAGCAGCGGCTGGTCGTCGGCGAGCAGGATGCGTACCGGCCGTGCCGGCACCGTCGCATCGGTCACCTGATTCCCCCGTCCCGATCCCCGGTCACGCCGCCGCGCCCCGGGGTTCCACCGGGATCCTCGCCGACACCCGGAAGCCCCCGCCCGGCCGCGCCCCGGTACGCAGGACACCACCGTAGAGGGCGACCCGCTCCCGCATCCCGACGAGGCCGTGCCCGATCCGGTCGCCGTCGGGCCCGGGGCCGCGCCCGGTGTCGGCGATCTCCACGTCGACCGTGTCCCCGTCGAAGCTCAGCAGCACCTGGGCGGTGGCCGCGCCGGCGTGCTTGAGCGCGTTGGTCAGCGCCTCCTGGGTGATCCGGTAGAGGGTCAACGCCACCCCCTCCTCCAGCGTCGCCGGGGTGCCCTCGACCCGCAGGGTCACCGGCAGGCCGGCGTCGCGCACCTGCTCCACCAGCGCCTCGATGCCGGCGAGCCCCGGCTGCGGAGCCAGCTCGGCGGCCGGCTCGGCGTCGGTACGCAGCACGTCGAGCAGCCGGCGCATCTCCCGCAGCGTCGCCCGGCTGGTCTCCTCGATGGTGGCGATCGCCCCGTCGGCCGCGTCCGGGTCCTTCGGCAGCACGCGACGGGCCCCCGTGGCCAGCACCCCCATCACGCTGACGTGGTGCGCGACCACGTCGTGCAGCTCGCGGGCGATGCGGCGGCGTTCGTCGGCGACCGCCCGCTCGGCCAGCGAACGCTGGTTCTCCTCGGCCGCCCGGGCCCGCTCCCGCAGCGCCTCCGTGGAGGCCCGACGGGCGTGCACCGCGCGTCCCACCGAGTACGCCACCGCCCCCACCAGCAGGTTGTTCAGCACCAGGTAGGCGGGACTGACGTTCGCCAGCAGCTCGTCGGGCGGCGGCGCGAGGGCGCTGGTGGTGGCGACCGGTATCCACAGCACCAGCGCCGCCACGACCGCCGTACGCGGTGGCCCGGCGGCGGCCGCCGTGTAGGTGAGCACCATGAAGGTCATGCCCTGCGTGGTCGGCGCGGGGCCGAGCAGCAGGGGCACCGCCAGCGTCGCCACCGCCAGCGCGACCGCCGCCCACGGCGCCACCCGCCGCCACGCCACCGGGGCGGCGCAGACCACGCTCCAGCCCAGCGCCGCCAGCAGGCGCCCCGGCCAGTACTCGCGGGGGGTCAACGCGGTGAGCACCACCTCCGCCACGACGAGCCCGCCGGCGAGGAGCACGTCCGCGGCGAGGGGGTGCTGGCGCAGCCATGCCCGGGGGCCCGAAGTCATACCGCGACGCTATCCGCCGTCGCGGCCGATTGATCGTCGCCGGCGGTGAGCCCGGCCTCATCCCTCAGGAGGAGAGCAGCTCGTCCCCGTCGGGGCGGCCGACGAGGGTGTCACCCGCCGCGTGAGCGCCAGACGACCGGCCGTGCGGCGGCTTCGAACCCGTTGCCGAGTGGCGGAGGACCTCACCGGATGGTGGTGCGCCGGTCAGCCGGTCACTCGTCGGCGCCGGGAGGCGTCGGGCGGGACCGGGCGTCGCGCAGCGGATCCGGCGCCGCCTGCGTCGGGAACGGCGGCGGGGTGCCCCCGAAGGTCGGGCAGAGCGCCTGGTGGCTGCACCAGTCGCAGAGCCGGCTCGGGCGGGGACGGAAATCCTGCTGGGCGGTCGCCTGCTCGATCGCCCGCCACAACGCCACCACGGTGCGCTCGAAGCGCAGCAACTCGTCGGCGTCCGGGGCGTAGTCGCAGACCTCCGAGTCCTTGAGGTAGAGCAGCCGCAGCACCCGGGGGACCACGCCCCGGGTGCGCCAGAGCACCAGCGCGTAGAACTTGAGCTGGAACAACGCCCGGGCCTCGAACGCCTCGCGCGGCGCGCCGCCGGTCTTGTAGTCGACCACCCGCAGCGCCCCGTCGGGCGCCACGTCGAGCCGGTCGACGTAGCCCCGGATCAGCAGCTCCTCGTCGACCACCGCCGAGATCAGGCTCTCCCGCTCGGCCGGCTCCAGCCGGCGCGGGTCCTCCACCGCGAAGTAGCCCTCCAGCAGCCCGGCGGCGGAGCGGAGGAACTCGGTCGCCGCCGGGTCGCCGTCGGCGAACAGCGCCGCCAGCTCGGGCTGCTCGGTGACGAGCCGGTCCCACTGCGGGGCCACCAGGTCGCCGGCGGCCGTCGGGGTGCGCCCGGCGGCCGGCAGGTCGAACAGCCGCTCCAGCACCGCGTGCACGAGCGTGCCCCGGGCCTGCTCGACGGTCGGCCGCTCGGGCAGCCGGTCGATGCTGCGGAACCGGTAGAGCAGCGGGCAGGTCTTGAAATCCGCCGCCCGCGACGGCGACAGCGAGGCCCGCACCGTCGCCGGGACATCGGCCGAGGTCGGGGAATGCTGCGTGGTCACCGGTTCCGCCGTCATGCCCGGAAGGTTAGGGCACCGGTGTGACACCACCGCCGTCGCCGCACCGGTGCATGATCGCGTGGCAGGACGGTGCACCAGCGCGTCGCCGCGCCGGCGCCCGGTCCCGTCACCACGCCGGCGCATGATCTCCGCCGCGTAGCATCGATCCGATGGAGCAGACGAGGCGACCGCGCCGCCGGCCCGACGCGCGGGGCGGCCTGACCGTGGGCCGGGTGTTCGGGGTGCCGCTGCACCTCAACGGCTCGATGGTGCTGCTCACCCTGCTGGTGACCGTGCTGTACGCCGAGTTCGCCCGCCGCCAGCTCGACCTGTCCCAGCTCGCCGGCTACCTGATCGGCTTCGGCTTCGTGGTCTCCCTGCTCGGCTCGGTGCTCCTGCACGAGCTCGGCCACGCCCTCACCGCCCGCCGCTACGGCATCGGTGTGCGCGGGATCACCCTGGAGCTGCTCGGCGGCTACACCGAGATGGACCGCGACGCCCCGACGCCCCGGATCGACCTGCTGGTGTCACTCGCCGGCCCGGCCGTCTCCGCCGTGCTCGGCGTGCTCGCGGTCGCCGCCACCCTCGCCCTGCCCGACCGCACCCTGGCCAACCAGCTCGCCTTCCAACTGGCCGTCAGCAACGTCATCGTCGCGCTGTTCAACATGTTGCCCGGCCTGCCGCTCGACGGCGGCCGGGCGCTGCGGGCGGCGGTCTGGGCGGTGACCCGCGACCGGCACCGCGGCACCGAGGTCGCCGGCTGGGTGGGACGCGTCGTCGCCGTCGGCACCGCCGCGCTGGTCGCCCTGCTCACCCTCACCCGCGACCTGGCGCCGCTGGCGCTGCCGCTGATGCTGCTCGTCGCGTTCACCCTGTGGCGCGGCGCCGGGCAGTCGATCCGGATGGCCCGGATCAGTCGCCGCTTCCTGCTGATCGACCTGGCCCGGCTGGCCCGGCCCGTGCTCGCCGTGCCCACCGGCACGCCGTTGGCCGAGGCGCACCGCCGGCGCGCCGACGGGAGCACCCCGGGCGCCGCCCTCGTGGTCACCGACACCGCCGGCCGGCCGGTCGCCCTGGTCGACCCGGCGGCGGCGGACGCCGTGCCCGTGGAACGCCGCCCCTGGCTGGCCGTCGACGCGGTCGCCCGATCCCTGCCCGACCTGCCCGCGATGCCGGTGGGACTCGACGGGGAAGGCGTGATGGAGACCGTGCAGACCCACCCGGGCGCGCAGTACGTGGTGACCTCAGGCGAAGATGTCGTGGGCATTCTGCACATCGCGGATCTGGCTCAGCTCCTCGAACCTCAACGGAAGATGAACACGTGACCGCAACTCCCCCCGCCGCCCCGGCAGACCCGGGCACCCCGGTGCCCGCCGACACCCCGGCGCTGCCCCCCGTGCACCGCGGCCCGTTCCGGATCGGCGACCGGGTGCAGCTGACCGACCCCAAGGGGCGGATGCACACGGTCACCCTGGAGCCGGGCAAGGCGTTCCACACCCACCGCGGCATCCTGGAGCACGACGCGCTGATCGGCCTGCCCGACGGCAGCGTGGTCACCACCACCGGCGGCGGCACCGCGTTCCTGGCCCTGCGACCGCTGCTGTCGGACTACGTGCTCTCCATGCCGCGCGGCGCCCAGGTGATCTACCCGAAGGACTCCGCCCAGATCGTCGCCATGGGCGACATCTTCCCCGGCGCCAAGGTCCTGGAGGCCGGCGCCGGCTCCGGTGCGCTGTCCTGCTCCCTGCTGCGTGCGGTCGGCACGGGGGGCGAGCTGCACTCGTTCGAGGTGCGCGACGACTTCGCACAGATCGCCCGGCGCAACGTCGAGGCGTTCTTCAACGGGCCGCACCCGGCGTGGCACCTGCACGTCGGCGACGTCGCCGGGTGCGCCGAGACCGGCTTCGACCGGATCATCCTCGACATGCTCACCCCGTGGGAGACCCTCGACATGGTCGAGCGGGCGCTGGTGCCCGGTGGCGTGTTCATCGGCTACGTCGCCACCACCCCGCAGCTGTCCGAGCTGGTCGAGGCGCTGCGTGAGCGCGGCGGCTGGACCGAGCCGCGGGCCTGGGAGTCGCTGGTGCGCGACTGGCACGCCGAGGGTCTGGCCGTGCGCCCGGACCACCGCATGATCGCGCACACCGCGTTCCTCGTCTCCGCGCGTAAGCTCGCCCCCGGCGTCACCGCACCGCCGCGGCGCCGCAAGCCCAGCAAGGGCGCCGAGGCGTACGCCGAACGCCGCCAGGCGCTGCGCGAGGCCGAGGCCGCCAGGCAGGCGGCGGCTGCCTCGGCGCAGCAGGCGGCCGAGGACACGGAACGGCCGTGACGGTGCAGCGGGGCGACGAGGAGTGAACGGACGGATCCCGCCCGTCGGCGCGTGCCGGCGGGCCGGGCACGGGGAGGTGTCATGAGCCGGCCCGGCTTCGGCGGGGGTGACCTGCCGGCGGTGTTCCCGGACTGGTCGCCCTACCAGGACCTCGAATCGGCGGCCCGGGCGTACCTGCGGGACCCCGACGTCGCGCTCGAGGCGCTCGGTGGGGTGCTGCGCGGCGCTTCGGTGCTCGGCTTCACCCTGGAACGCTTCGTCAACGAGGTCAACGGGGTGTGGCAGGAGGTCGTGGTCTGCGACGGCAGCAGCCTCGTCCTCTGGCACGGCGAGGACGTGCCGCCGGAGGAGGGGCCACCGGGCTCGATGACCTCGTCGTTGCGGGTGGTGCCGGTCTCCACGGTGACCGAGGTCGGCTGCCGGCGCCGGCTCACTCGCGCCGAGGACGGCGGGATCCGGGTGGACAGCATCGACGTCTACCTACTGCTCACCTCGCTGGACGAGGCGCCGCCCAGCGACGAGGCGGTGGGCGCGCCCCGGCACGACGCGCTGCGCTTCGGCAAGACCCTCGACGACGGCGGCGCCGGACAGATCGCCCGCCTGGAGGAGTTCGCCCGCCTGGTCGCCTCGGTGGTCGGCCGACCGATGCTCTGAGGCGTACGCCCGGGTGGTCCGCGCAGGCGGGGTTCCCGGACGTCTCGATCCTCCCGCGCGCTCGCGCGGGAGGGCCGGGCCGTCAGTCCTCCTCGGCCTCCGGGCCGGCCACCTCGACGCCGTCGCTGCCGCGCACCACGTGGATGCACTCGCCCGGGCACTCCTTCGCCGAGTCGATCACCTCGAGGCGCAGGTGCTCCGGCACGTCGACCCGGCTGCCCGGCGCCATCCGCAGCTCGCCGTCGGGGCCCTTGACGTACGCCAGCCCGTCGACGTCGAACTCGAAGACCTCGGGCGCGTACTGCACGCAGAGCCCGTCGCCCGTGCAGAGATCCTGGTCAACCCAGACCTGCAACTCGTCCGTCACGACCTGCGCCACGGCGCACCCCCCATGTTCTCCCGTCCCACGCCTCGACGGTACCCGAACGCCCGTACCGGCCCCCCGGGCCACCCTTCGCGATCAAGGTTCGGTGACGAGCGCGTTGCGTGGGACCGAATCGGCCTCATAGCGGCTAGTGTTAGGGCAGAACGTTCAAGCCCCCCGGGGAGGTGGGACGTGGCACGCAGCGACGACGCGGACTCGCGCGCCGCACGGTGGGAGAAGGAGGCCCACGATCTCTCCACGCAGGTCGCGTTCCTTCAAGAGGAACTCGCTCTGGTGCGGCGCAAGTTGACCGAAAGCCCCCGACACGTCCGGCAGCTCGAAGAGCGGCTGGCGGCCACCCAGGCACAGTTGGCGCGGCTGACCGAGAACAACGACCGGCTCGTGAGCACCCTCAAGGAGGCTCGCGCGCAGATCGTGACGCTCAAGGAGGAGATCGACCGCCTCGCGCAACCGCCGAGTGGTTACGGCGTCTTCCTTGCACGGCACGACGACGGCACGGTGGACGTCTTCACCGGCGGACGCAAGCTCCGTGTCGCCGTCTCGCCCTCGCTGGACGTCGCCGAGCTGCGGCGCGGCCAGGAGGTCCTGCTCAACGACGCGCTCAACATCGTCGACGCGTTCGGTTTCGAGCGGGTCGGCGAGGTGGCGATGCTCAAGGAGATCCTCGCGGGTCCCGACGGCAGCCCGGGCGACCGGGCCCTGGTGGTCTCGCACTCCGACGAGGAGCGCATCGTGCACCTCGCCGACACCCTGATCGGTTCGCCGATCCGGGCCGGCGACTCGCTCATGATCGAGCCCCGCTCGGCGTACGCGTACGAGCGGATCCCGAAGAGCGAGGTCGAGGAACTGGTCCTGGAGGAGGTGCCCGACGTCGACTACACCGACATCGGTGGCCTTCACTCGCAGATCGAGCAGATCCGCGACGCGGTGGAACTGCCCTTCCTGCACGCCGACCTGTTCCGCGAGCACCAGCTCCGCCCGCCGAAGGGCATCCTGCTCTACGGTCCGCCCGGCTGCGGCAAGACGCTGATCGCCAAGGCGGTGGCCAACTCGCTCGCGAAGAAGATCGCCGAGCGGGAGGGCAAGGAGAAGCACACCAGCTTCTTCCTCAACATCAAGGGCCCGGAGCTGCTCAACAAGTACGTCGGCGAGACCGAGCGGCACATCCGGCTGATCTTCCAGCGGGCCCGCGAGAAGGCCGGCGAGGGCACACCGGTCATCGTGTTCTTCGACGAGATGGACTCGATCTTCCGGACCCGGGGCTCCGGTGTCTCCTCCGACGTGGAGAACACCATCGTCCCGCAGCTGCTCAGCGAGATCGACGGCGTGGAGGGGCTGGAGAACGTCATCGTCATCGGCGCCTCCAACCGGGAAGACATGATCGACCCGGCGATTCTGCGACCCGGCCGACTCGACGTGAAGATCAAGATCGAGCGGCCGGACGCCGAGGCGGCCAAGGACATCTTCACCAAGTACATCCTCGCCGGGCTGCCGCTGCACCCGGACGACCTGGCCGAGCACGGCGGCGACCCCCAGGCCACCGTCGCGGCGATGATCGACGCGGTCGTGCTGCGGATGTACTCGGAGACCGAGGAGAACCGCTTCCTCGAGGTCACCTACGCCAACGGCGACAAGGAAGTCCTCTACTTCAAGGACTTCAACTCCGGCGCGATGATCCAGAACATCGTCGACCGGGGCAAGAAGATGGCCATCAAGGAGTTCCTCACCTCCGGACGCAAGGGTCTGCGCCTGCAGCACCTCCTCGACGCCTGCGTCGACGAGTTCCGGGAGAACGAGGACCTGCCCAACACCACCAACCCCGACGACTGGGCCCGGATCTCCGGCAAGAAGGGCGAGCGGATCGTCTACATCCGCACGCTCGTCTCCGGCGGCAAGGGCGCGGAGGCCGGCCGGTCCATCGAGACCGCCAGCAACACCGGCCAGTACCTCTGACGGACACCCGCACGGGGCCCGTGGCGCGACGCGCCACGGGCCCCGTCCCGTCCGTGCCCGCCTCTCCGCCCCCGCCGCCCCGGTCCGCCGCGCCCCCATCCGCCGCGCGGCCGACTACGCTCGACGTGACGGGGGACCGGGTCGGGCGAGCGAAGCGGGTAGGTCGATGAGCGTAAGACGGATCATGGGCACCGAGGTCGAGTACGGCATCTCCGTTCCCGGCCAGGCCGGGGCCAACCCCATGGTCACCTCCTCCCAGGTGGTCAACGCCTACGGGGCGCGCCCGGAACTCAACCGGGGCGGCCGCGCCCGCTGGGACTACGAGGAGGAGTCGCCGCTGCGGGACGCGCGCGGCTTCACCTACTCCGGTGCCGCGTACGACCCGGCCGAGGCGCTCGCCGACGAGGACCTCGGGCTGGCCAACGTGATACTCACCAACGGCGCACGGCTCTACGTCGACCACGCCCACCCGGAGTACTCCACACCAGAGGTGACCAACCCGCTGGACGTGGTGCGCTGGGACAAGGCGGGGGAGCGGGTGATGGCCGAGGCGGCCCGGCGCGCCGCCACGATCCCCGGCACCCAGCCGATCCACCTCTACAAGAACAACACCGACAACAAGGGCGCCAGCTACGGCTCGCACGAGAACTACCTGATGCGCCGGCAGACGCCGTTCGCCGACATCGTCGCGTACCTGACGCCGTTCTTCGTGACCCGGCAGATCGTCTGCGGCGCCGGCCGGGTCGGCATCGGCCAGGACGGCGGGCAGAGCGGCTTCCAGATCTCCCAGCGTGCGGACTTCTTCGAGGTCGAGGTCGGCCTGGAGACCACCCTCAAGCGGCCGATCATCAACACCCGCGACGAGCCGCACGCCGACGCCGACAAGTACCGCCGGCTGCACGTCATCATCGGCGACGCGAACCTGTCGGAGATCTCCACCTACCTGAAGGTCGGCACCACGGCGCTGATCCTCACGATGATCGAGGAGAAGGCGCTCGGCCCCGACCTCGGCATCGCCGACCCGGTCAGCGAGCTGCGTGCGGTCAGCCACGACCCGTCCCTGACGCACCGGATGCGGCTGCGCGACGGGCGGCGGCTGACCGCCCTGGACCTCCAGTGGGCCTACTACGAGCGGGTCCGGTCCTTCGTGGACGACCGCTACGGCACCGACGCCGACGAGCAGACCCTCGACGTGCTCGCCCGCTGGGAGCGCGTGCTGGACAGGCTGGGCCGCGACGTCATGCTCTGCGCCGACGAGCTGGACTGGGTGGCCAAGCTGCGGCTGCTGGAGGGCTACCGGGAGCGCGAGCAGCTCGGCTGGGGCTCGCACAAGCTGCAACTGGTCGACCTCCAGTACTCCGACGTCCGCCCGGAGAAGGGCCTCTACCACCGGCTGGTCTCCCGGGGCGCGATGAAGACGCTGCTCGACGACGAGCAGACGCGTACGGCGATGACCGAACCGCCGGAGGACACCCGGGCCTACTTCCGCGGCCGCTGCCTGGCCCAGTACGCCTCCGAGGTCGTTGCGGCCAGCTGGGACTCGGTCATCTTCGACGTCGGCCGGGAGTCGCTGGTGCGGGTGCCGATGATGGAGCCGGAGCGCGGCACCCGCAAGCACGTGGGGGCGCTCTTCGACCGCTGTGCGAGCGCCAAGGATCTGCTGGAGACCCTCACCGGCGGCTGACCGGGTCGACGATTGCCCGTCGGGTGCCGAACGCGGCGCGCGGCGGGCTTTTCGTCGCCTCCGCGAGGTAAGTTGATCGCAGGGCGATCGTGGAGGAGGCAGCAATGGCCACTCGTGACAGCGGCGGGCAGTCGCAGTCGGGCAAGTCGCGTCAGGGCGAGGAGATCGAGGACGTCACCACGGAGGCGAACCCGGAGGTTGCCGAGCGGCACGCCGAGATCACCGAGGACGTCGACGACCTGCTCGACGAGATCGACTCCGTCCTCGAGGAGAACGCCGAGGAGTTCGTCAGGGGATACGTCCAGAAGGGCGGGGAATAGCACTTATGTCCGATTTGCCTCCGGCATCGGACAAGGTGTGCCCCCAGTGCAGCCGCTTGCTGCCCGTCGCCGAGTGTCATCGCAGTCGGCGACGGGCTGACGGGCTTGCCTAGGGCACAGCTACTGCAAGCCCCGTCGCCATGCCCGGGGCAAGGAGACGGCTCAGCGGCTCCATGGCGGTACCGCGAGTACCACCTGCGGCGGCGCTACGGCATCGGCGAGAAGGAGTTCCAGGAGCTCCTGGCCGAGCAGGGCGGGGTGTGCGCGATCTGTGGCACACCGGATCCCCAACATCTCGACCACGATCATCGCACCGGGTGGGTGCGCGGGATATTGTGCTTCAACTGCAACGGTGGCCTTGGCCAGTTCCGTGACGATCGGTCGCGGCTGGCCGGGGCGATCACATATCTGAGAGGAACCACGTGGCAGCGGGTTTTGATCCATCCGGGCGTCTACCAGATGTGTTCACCAACGCGGGGACGTCCTCCTTCACCTCGTTCCTGAGCAAGGTGGCCCCCGAGATGCTGCCCGGCCGCCGGCCGCTGCCGCCGGGTATGGCCGCCGACATGGCGCCGCACGCGACCACCATCGTGGCCATCTCGGCCGCCGGCGGTGTCGTGATGGCCGGCGACCGGCGGGCCACCATGGGCAACCTGATCGCCCAGCGCGACATCGAGAAGGTCCACCCGGCCGACGCGTACTCCCTGGTCGGCATCGCCGGCACGGCGGGGATCGGCATCGAGCTGATGCGACTGTTCCAGGTGGAGCTGGAGCACTACGAGAAGATCGAGGGCGCGATGCTCTCGCTCGACGGCAAGGCCAACCGGCTCGCCTCCATGATCCGTGGCAACCTGGGCGCCGCGATGCAGGGTCTCGCGGTGATCCCGCTCTTCGCCGGCTACGACCTGGCCGCGAAGGACCCGGCGCGGGCCGGCCGCATCTTCAGCTTCGACGTCACCGGCGGCCCCTACGAGGAGACCGGCTACGACGCGATCGGCTCCGGCTCGCTCTTCGCCCGGTCGGCGCTGAAGAAGCGCTTCCAGCCGGGACTCTCCATCGACGAGGCGGTCCGGCTCGCGGTCGAGGCGCTCTACGACGCGGCCGACGACGACACCGCGACCGGCGGCCCGGACCTGATCCGGCGGATCTACCCGGTGGTGATGACGGCGACGGCGGAGGGCACCCACCGGCTCACCGACGAGGAGATGTCGGCGATCGCCGAGAGCGTGGTCTCCGGCCGGATGGAGAACCCGGGCGGTTGATCCGCTCCCGCCCGTACCAGTCAGCAGCCGTCAGCACAGCGCCCTAAGGAGAACCGCCGCCGTGGCCATGCAGTTCTACGCCTCGCCCGAGCAGATCATGCGCGACCGCTCCGAGCTGGCCCGCAAGGGCATCGCCCGGGGCCGCAGCGCGGTGGTCCTGAGCTACGAGGGCGGGGTGCTCTTCGTCGCCGAGAACCTCTCCAGCGCCCTGCACAAGGTCAGTGAGATCTACGACCGGATCGGCTTCGCCGCCGTCGGCCGCTACAACGAGTTCGAGAACCTGCGCCGCGCCGGCGTGCGGATGGCCGACCTGAACGGCCTCAGCTACGACCGGCGTGACGTCACCGGCCGGGCCCTGGCGAATGCCTTCGCGCAGACCCTGGGTGCCATCTTCACCGAGCAGTCGAAGCCGTTCGAGGTGGAGATCTGCGTGGCCGAGGTCGGCACCACCGCCGAGGACGACGAGCTCTACCGGCTCACCTACGACGGATCCGTCAACGACGAGCCGGGCCGGATGGCGATGGGCGGGCAGGCCGAGGCGATCACCGGCGTGCTGAAGTCCCACCACCGTCCGGACATGTCGCTGGGCGAGGCGGTGAAGGTCGCGATGCAGGCGCTGAGCAGCGTCGGGGGAGAGGGCGGCGCCGCCCGGACCATCGCCGCCAACCAGTTGGAGGTGGCGGTCCTGGACCGTCGCCGGGTGGGGCGGACGTTCCGCCGGATCACCGGGGCCGCGTTGACCGCGCTGCTCGACGGC
Organism: Micromonospora sp. NBC_01740; assembly: GCF_035920365.1. Classification (NCBI taxonomy): domain Bacteria; kingdom Bacillati; phylum Actinomycetota; class Actinomycetes; order Micromonosporales; family Micromonosporaceae; genus Micromonospora; species Micromonospora sp. NBC_01740. The sequence goes on from NZ_CP109150.1 coordinate 4,956,460, forward strand.
GACAAGGCCGAGGAGCCGGTGTCGGCCCGCCCGGAGACGCCGACCTCGCCGACCGAGGAGGCGAAGAAGCCCACCACGTCCGCCGGCTCGGCGGACCTGGAGGGCCGGGACACCCCCGAGGCGTAGCGGGGCACGTCCCGGGTGGCCGGTCGGGCGTGGACACGCCCGACCGGCCACCCGGTGTGGCGCGCGGGTCGAGCGCGGCCCGCGCGCCGTCGTGCAACCCCACCGCGCCCGCCGCCCGCTGTTCCCGGCCGTCTCACGGGTCGCCCGCCGTTCCCGCGCGTTCAAGGGTCACCCCGCGCCGTGCCGGCCGGCTCAGGGGCCCTCCGACGCCGCCGTCCGGGACCCGCCCGCCCGTCGCGGCTCCGCAGCCCGGAGCGTCCAACCGGGACGCCCGGGCGGAAGGGCGGCGGCAGCGACGCACCGCACCCCGCCGGCGGCGTACGGACGAGCGGCCGTGGCCGCCGTGCGCCCGCCGGGACCGGCGCTGGGGTGCCCGGGGTCGACCGTCACCGATCCCGTGTGAGACCGGCACGGTGTGCGCTGCCCATCTGGGGCCTCGGGCGGCTAATGTCTCATCATGGAGCGGCGAATCTTCGGCCTCGAGACCGAGTACGGCGTCACCTGCACCTATCGCGGGCAGCGGCGGCTGTCCCCTGACGAGGTCGCCCGGTACCTCTTCCGCCGGGTGGTGTCGTGGGGCCGGTCGAGCAACGTTTTCCTGCGCAACGGCGCCCGGCTCTACCTGGACGTCGGCTCGCACCCGGAGTACGCCACCCCGGAGTGCGACTCGGTGGTGGACCTGGTCGCGCACGACCGGGCCGGCGAGCGGATCCTGGAGGGTCTGCTCGTCGACGCGGAGAAGCGGCTGCACGACGAGGGCATCGCGGGCGAGATCTACCTGTTCAAGAACAACACCGACTCGGCCGGCAACTCGTACGGCTGCCACGAGAACTACCTGGTGTCGCGGCACGGGGAGTTCGGCCGGCTGGCCGACGTGCTGATCCCGTTCCTGGTCACCCGGCAGTTGATCTGCGGGGCGGGCAAGGTGCTGCAGACGCCGCGTGGGGCGGTCTACTGCCTCTCGCAGCGGGCCGAGCACATCTGGGAGGGCGTCTCGTCGGCGACGACCCGGAGCCGGCCGATCATCAACACCCGCGACGAGCCGCACGCGGACGCGGAGCGCTACCGGCGGCTGCACGTCATCGTCGGCGACTCGAACATGAACGAGGTCACCACGCTGCTGAAGGTCGGCACCGCCGACATCGTGCTGCGGATGATCGAGGCCGGGGTGGTGATGCGTGACCTGACGCTGGAGAACCCGATCCGGGCGATCCGCGAGGTGTCGCACGACATCACCGGCCGCCGCAAGGTCCGGCTCTCCTCCGGCAAGGAGGTCAGCGCGCTGGAGATCCAGCAGGAATACCTGGCCAAGGCGACCGAGTTCGTGGAGCGGCGCGGCGGCGACCAGACCGCCAAGCGGGTGGTGGAGCTGTGGGGCCGGGTGCTCAGCGCGGTGGAGACCGGCGACCTGGAACCGGTGTCGCGGGAGATCGACTGGGTGACCAAGCTGCGGCTCATCGAGCGCTACCAGCGCAAGCACGACCTGCCGCTGTCGCACCCACGGGTGGCCCAGATGGATCTGGCCTACCACGACCTGCGCCGGGGCCGTGGCCTCTACGGGCTGCTGGAGCGGCGCGGCGAGGTGGACCGGGTGGCGACCGATCCGGAGATCTTCGAGGCCAAGGAGACCCCGCCGCAGACGACCCGGGCCCGGCTGCGCGGGGAGTTCATCCGGCACGCCCAGGAGAAGCGGCGCGACTTCACCGTCGACTGGGTGCACCTCAAGCTCAATGACCAGGCGCAGCGCACGGTGCTCTGCAAGGACCCGTTCCGGGCGTACGACGAGCGGGTGGAACGGCTGATCGCCAGCATGTGACGGCGGCGGGCCGGCCCGGTGCGGTGGCGATCACCGTCCGGGCCGGCCGGGCCGGTAGGCTGACCGCGCCATGACGACTTCCGAACCCCCCGAGCGCGGCCAGCAGCGACAAAACTGGGCCGAGCGCCGCCGCGAGAAGATCCGCGCCGAGATCGAGCGCAACCGGCGCGGCGAGTACACGGTGCCCACCTGGGTGCTGGCGCTCGCGCTGGTGCTGATCGTGGGCGCCTGGCTCGCCCTCATCTTCCTGGTCTGACCCCGGCCGACGGCGCGGACGGGCGCCATGGGCCGGGTCGGCTTCCACGCTGGACGCCGAACCAGGTCTCCCCGGCGGCCGCGAAGTGGGGCGCCAGGCCGCCGGTCCGACACGGCCACCCCGGCCGGGGCGACGCCGCATTCTGGAAGTTGTGCCGTCCCGGCTGAGCTGGAACCGTCGTGCCCGTTCGGCATTGTCGGTGACGGGCCACGCGCGCTGCGTGGTCGCGGCAGGGAGGGTGACCGTATGGCACACATCGACCTCGGCCTCGACGAGCGGGAGCATCCGGGCATCAACGGCCCGCTGCGGTTCCGTCCCGAGACGGCCAAGCCGCTCGGCGAGCTGGCGGAGGCGCTGCTGCGTGCCCCGCATCCCACGCTGACGGCGGGGGAGCGGGAGCTGATCGCGGCGTACGTGTCGGGGCTCAACGACTGCAACTTCTGCTGTGCCTCGCACTCGGCGTTCGCGGCGGCGCAGCTGCCCTCGGGCATGCGGCTGGTGGAGCAGGTCCGTGCCGATCCGGCGGCCGCCGAGGTCAGCGAGAAGCTGCGGGCGTTGCTGGACATCGCCGGTGCCGTGCAGCGCAGTGGCCGGGAGGTGACGGCGGACCTGGTCAAGGTCGCCCGGGGCGCTGGCGCGACGGATCTGGAGATCCACGACACGGTCCTGATCGCGGCGGCGTTCTGCATGTTCAACCGGTACGTGGACGGGCTGGGCACGCTGGCCCCGGAGGACCCGGCGGTGTACGAGATGGCCGCCGAGCGCATCGTGCGGTACGGCTACGGGGCGAGCTGACCGATCACCACCGGGTCCCGGCACCTGCCGCTCGGGGGCGGGCGACCGCCGCACCCGCAGGCACCGGGGCCCGGTGGTGGCCGCGGGTCAGGACAGCAGGCGCGCGGCGTGCCGGCCGGCTGCGGCGGCGGCCAGGAAGTAGGCGTGGTCGGCGTCGAGGCCGCGACCCATGGTGGACAGCGTCACCGGGGTGTCCCGCAGCGCGGCGTCCAGCCCGTCGGTCGGGACCCGGACGACGGTGTGCCGCGCCGTGAGGGGCGCCAGCGCCGCGTCGACCTCGCCGGCCAGCGCCGGGGCCAGTCCGTCGGGCACGACCAGTTCGGCGGGGGCGAGGGCCACCCGGCCGTACGCGGTCAGGCTGTGGTGCGACACGCCCCGGTGGCGGGGCCGGGGGTCGGCGTCGGAGATCCGCAGCGACCCGATCGGACGCCCGCCCAGCGTGGCGACGGCGTTGACGGCCTCCCCGACGGCCACCCCGGAGAAGCCCCACCGGGTGCCGGTGCCCAGGTTGCCCGGTCCCTGGGCGACGATCGCCACGTCGGCGCGCAGCACGTGCCGGGCGGCCAGCAACCCGCTGTGCACGGTGCTCGCCTCCAGGTCCCCGCCGAACGCCTGGCCGACGGTGACCGTGCCGACGAGGTGGTCGCCCAGCGCGGCGAGGGTGCGGGAGAACCAGGCCGGCAGCGCCCCGCCGTCGGTCAGCAGGTAGGCGACCCGGGCGGCGGGGGCGTCGGCGTGGATGCCGGCCAGGACGGCCGGCAGCGCGGAGTGCAGGTCGGCGGTGACGACGGGCAGGCCGGCCAGGTCGTCGGCGGCCTCCATGACCTCCCGGTGCGGGGACGCCTCCTCGTCGACACCGAGCAGGATCGGCTGCAGCGGGGTGTAGCGGGCCTTGACGAGGTGACCGGCGTCGCGGCTGTCGAGGGCCTGCGGCGGGTCCGGGGGCAGCCGGTCGGGCAGCGCCACGACCAGGGCGTATCCGCCGGTGCCGAGGCCCATCAGCAGCGCGCCGGCGTTGAGCAGCACCCGGTCGCCGGGCTCGGGCCGCCCGACGAGCGCGGGGTAGGCCAGGGCGCGTACGGTGCCGCCGTCGGGCAGCTCGACGTCCAGTTCCACCGCCCCGGTCCACTGCCGCCGCAGCGCCGTCACCGTTCCTGACCGCCATCGCACCATGCCCGGCACGCTAGCGTCGCCACCCGCAGCGGGCGCGCCCGGGGCGGTGCGGCCGGTCGTCGGTCAGCCGCCGGGGCCGTCGGGCTCCGGGGCGTCGCCGGTGCGGGTGGGGTCGAGGAAGACGTACCGGATCTGTGGGTAACGGGCGGTGAGCCGCCGCTCGGCCTGGTCGGCGGCGTCCTCGATGGTGGCGCCGCTCGCGTCGTCGTCGAAGTCCACCTTCGCGGCGACCAGGACGTCGCTCGGGCCGAGCTGCATCGTCAGCAGCGTGTCGATGCGCCGCACGGCGGGCAGGCCGGCCAGTTCCTCGGTGATCTCGCCGCGCAGTCGTTCCGGTACGGAGCGGCCGACCAGCAGCGAGATGTTGCTGTGCGCCAGGACGGCGGCCACCACGAGCAGCAGCACGCCGATCAGGATGGAGGCGGCGCCGTCCCAGAACTCGTCGCCGGTGAGCTGGGACAGGGCCACCCCGGCGGCGGCCAGCACCAGCCCGATCAGAGCGGCGCTGTCCTCCAGGAACACCGCCTTCAGGGGGGTGTCGGAGGTCAGGTGCAGGAACCGGCGCGGCGAGGTGCGCCAGCGCCGGGACTCGGCGCGGACCTGGTGCACGGCGCGGGCCAGCGAGACCGACTCGATGGCGAACGACACCGCCAGCACTATGTAGGTGACCAGGTACTCGCCGCTGTGCTTGTGCACCAGGATGGTGGTGACGCCGTGGGTGATCGCGAATCCGGCGCCGGCGACGAACGTGAACAGCGCCGCGAGGAACGCCCAGACGTAGCTCTCCTTGCCGTACCCGAAAGGGTGCCGGGCGTCGGCGGGCCGCGCCCCGCGGCGCAACGCGAGGTACAGCAGCACCTCGGTGGTGGTGTCGGCGACGGAGTGCACGGCCTCGGAGAGCATCGCCGCCGACCCGGAGATCACCCCGGCGATGAGCTTGGCCACCGCGATGGCGAGGTTGGCGGCCCCCGCCACCACGACGGTGGCGACGCTCTCGGTCCTGACCTCCGGCTGGGCCACCACGTCACTGTAGGGTCGTCGGTGGCCGGCCGCCCGGCGACCGGTGAACCGGCCGGGCGCGACGCGGGGCACGTCCTGCCCGCGTGGGTGCACGGGCGCGGCGGGTGGGCTGCTAGCGTCTACCGCGTGTCGCGGACCCGCACCGAACGCCTGGTCAACCTGGTTATCTGCCTGCTGTCCACGCGGCGGTTCCTGACCGCCGCGCAGATCGCCGCGACCGTGCCCGGCTACGAGCACGATCCGGATGACGCGCGTGACCACGAGGCCTTCCAGCGCAAGTTCGAGCGGGACAAGGCCGAGCTGCGCGAGCTGGGCGTGCCGCTGGAGACCGGGACGGCGAGCGTCTTCGACGCGGAGCCCGGCTACCGGATCGCCCACCGGGAGTACGCGCTGCCCGACATCCCCCTCGAACCGGACGAGGCCGCCGCGGTCGGCATCGCCGCCCGGCTGTGGCAGCACGCGGGCCTGGCCGCCGCCGCCTCCTCCGGGCTGGCGAAGCTGCGCGCCGCCGGCGTCGACGTGGACCCGCAGGCCACGCTGGGCCTGGAGCCGATGGTCACGGTGGACCCGGCGTTCGCGCCGCTCACCGCCGCGGCCCGGGACCGGCGCGAGGTCAGCTTCGACTACCGGGTGCCTGACCGCGACGACTCGACCCGCCGCCGCCTCCAGCCGTGGGGCGTGGTCTGCTGGCGGGGCCGCTGGTACGTGGTCGGGCACGACCTCGACCGCGAGGCGACCCGCTGCTTCCGGCTGTCCCGGGTGGTCGGCACGGTCCGGGCGACCGGCGCTCCCGGAGGCTACGAGCCACCGGCCGGGGTCGACCTGATCAGCCACGTGGCCCGCTGGTCGGGGCCGGCGGAGCGCACCGGGCGGGCCACCGTGCTGGTCGCCGCCGGCCGCGCCGCCGGGCTGCGCCGCTGGGCCGTTGACGTCACCGCCTGCCCGGAGGGCGACCGGCTCGTCCTGCCCTACGCCGACGCGGACGTCCTCGCGGGCCAGCTCGTCGGCTACGGCCCGGACGTGCGGGTGCTCGATCCGCCGGAGGTGCGCGACGCGGTGATCCAACGGCTCAAGGAGATCGCCGCCCGGCACGACGACCTCGCGGTCGCCGGGGGTGTCCGGTGACTCGGCCGGCCGCCCGGGGCGGCTCCCGCGCGTCGGCCGATCGGCTGGCCCGGCTGCTGAACCTGGTGCCCTACCTGCTGGCCCGGCCCGGCATCGAACTCGCCGAGGCGGCCGGGGACCTGGGCGTCACCGAGCGGCAGCTGCGCGAGGACCTGGAGCTGCTGTGGGTGTGCGGGTTGCCCGGTTACGGCCCCGGTGACCTGATCGACATGGCCTTCGACGGCGACCGGGTGACGATCACCTACGATGCCGGCATCGACCGGCCCCTGCGGCTCACCCCGGACGAGGCCCTCGCGTTGGTGGTGGCGCTGCGGATGCTCGCCGAGACGCCCGGGGTGACCAACCGGGAGGCCGTCGAGCGGGCCCTCGCGAAGATCGAGAATGCTGCCGGTGACCTGGTGGCGGCACCGGTCGAGGTCCGGCTGCCCGCCGACACCCGGCGGGTGGCGGAGCTGCGGACGGCCGTCGAGAGCGGCCGGGCGCTGCGCATCACCTACTACACGGCCGCGCGGGACGAGACCACCGACCGCGTCGTCGACCCGCTGCGGATGCTGATGGTCGGCGGGCGGGCCTACGTGGAGGCGTGGTGCCGCCGGGCGGAGGCGGTGCGGCTGTTCCGGGCCGACCGCATCGACGCCGTCGCCGAGTTGGAGGAGCGGGCGGTGGTGCCGCCGCAGGCCCGCCCGCACGACCTCACGGAGGGCGTGTTCCGCCCGTCGCCGGATCTGCCGCTGATCACCCTGCGGATCGGTCGGGGCGAGCGGTGGCTGACCGAGTACTACCCGTGCGAGCGGGTCGAGGCCGGCGGCGGCGACCAGTGGCTGGTGTCGCTGCGGGTCACCGACCTGGGCTGGGCCCGCCGGTTCGTGCTGGGCCTGGGCCCGGACGTGGCGGTGGTCGCCCCGGTCGAGCTGGCCGAGCAGGTACGGGCCGCGGCGGTCGCCGCCCTCGACGCGTACGCGTTGCCGGTGCCGGCCGAGCCACCCGTGCCCGTCGGCGGGCCGGACCCGGCGCGGGCGGTCTCCCCGGCCGACCCGGCGGTCACCGCGGGCACGCAGTAGGCTGACCGCCGTGGTGAAGTGGATCGTGCTCGCGGTGGTGCTGTTCGCGCTCGTCGTGTTCGCCCTGGCCCTGCGGCCGGTGCTGGCGCGGCTGCCCCGGCTGCGTCGCGCGGCCGTTGCCCTGCAACGCCGGGCGACCGAGGCGGAGTCGCTGCGGGAGACCGCCGAGACCCTCCAGGCACGGGCAGAGGCTCTCCAGGAGCAGCTCGACACCACCCAGCGGCGGCTGGCCGTGATCAAGGCGAAACGCGGCGGCTGATCGATCGGTGCCCGGTTCCTGCGCGTACCGCTCCGGTTCACGCAGGAACGATCCTGCGGCAGATGGTTGACGGGACGTCCCGCGTTGGTCAAGACTTCACCGGCCGGGACGAACCACCACCACCCGGCGGGGTGGCAGCGGCCGTCGACGGACGTACGATGGGCTGCGGTACACCCCTCACGACGACACAGAGCGACTGGAGCTTCCCATGGGTGCCCTCAAGCCGTGGCACATCGCCGTACTCGTGGTCGTGCTGATCCTGCTCTTCGGCGCGAAGCGGCTCCCTGACGCGGCCCGTTCGCTGGGCCGTTCGCTGCGGATCATCAAGGCCGAGACCAAGAGCCTGCACGACGACGACCGGGACCTCGCCGAGAAGGCCGACGCGCAGTCCGGCTACCAGCCGCTCCCGCCGCAGACCGTCCAGGGTCAGCCGTACGCGCCGCCGCCCGCCGGGCAGCAGCCGCACGTCGCCCCGCAGCAGCAGCCGTACGCACCCCCGGTCAACGACCCGGTGCAGCGCGTCCGCGACAACTGACCGAAGGGCCCGAGACCCGTGGCCTTCGCCCTCAAGAAGCGCGGTCCGAGCAACTTCGAGCGGGCCGCCGACGGCTCGATGACGCTCATCGAGCACATCCGCGAGCTGCGCAACCGGCTGTTCAAGGCGTCCCTGGCGATCCTGGTCGGCTTCGGATTCGGCATCTGGCTCGCCGGTCCGGTCCGGATTCTGCTCTCGAAGCCGTACTGCGACCTGCCGGCGTCGATCGATGTCGCTAGCGGCAAGTGCAAGTTCGTGCAGCTCGGTGTCGCGGACGTCTTCCTGCTCAACCTGAAGATCGGGCTCTGGGTGGGGTTGATCATCGCGGCCCCGATCTGGCTCTACCAGCTCTGGGCGTTCATCGCGCCCGGCCTGCACCGGAAAGAGCGGCGCTACGCCTACGTCTTCGCCGCGCTAGCCGCGCCGCTGTTCGCGGCGGGTGCCCTGCTGGCGTTCTTCGTCACGACCAAGGGCCTGGAGTTCCTGCTCAACATCTCCGGCGACGACATCGCCACGAACCTCGAGGTCACCCGCTACATCTCGTTCGTCACCAACCTGATCCTGCTGTTCGGAGTGGCGTTCGAGTTCCCGCTGCTGGTGTTGATGCTGAACTTCGTCGGCATCGCCAGCGCGAAGCGGCTGCTCAGTTGGTGGCGGATCGCGGTCTTTGTGTTCTTCGCGTTCTCCGCCGTGGTCACGCCGACCCCCGACCCGTTCGGGATGACCGCGTTGGCGCTCTGTCTCTGCGCGCTCTACTTCGCGGCGGTCGGCGTGGCGTTCCTCAACGACAAGCGCAGGGGACGTGGCAAGGAGGTCTACGCGGGCGTCGGCGACGACGAGGTGTCGCCGCTGGAGTTCGACCCCGAGCCGGTGGAGGCCGGGCAGCGGGTGGACGCCAGCGCGCCGATCACGGCCCCCGAGCCGGTCGCCGCGCCGGCGCCGATCGAGCGCCGCTACGACGACATGACCTGACCGGCCGGTCGTCCCCGACGACGAACGGACACAAGCCCTCCTTTACCGGGGGGCTTGTTCCGTTGCCGCCCCGGTGCGTACGGCACCACGGGCGGGCTCTCTAACGCACGGCGCGTCAGCCGTCAGCACCCAGTCGGCAATCCGTCACGAGGCATCCACGAGCTGCAATCGGGTAAGCAGATCTTTACGATGTGTCGACGTGTCCGACGAGGGAGGTCGCTGTCCAGTGCGTCGCCCGACGTTTGGTCGTCCACCCGTCCCCGGGCCGGAGGCCGCCTCCCCGCTGCGGCGGCCGAGGGTGCCCGTCGCCCGGCTCGTCGTGCGGCGGGGAGCCGCCGTCCCGGCCGCCACGCACGGCCGCGCCCCGGCGCCGCCCGGGCACCACGCCGTCCCGGCCCTTCCGGCGGGAGCCGACGGCGGGCCGCCTCCCGCGCCGTCCGCCCCGGGTGACCGGTCTCCCGGGGTGAGTGCCCGTCCCGGCTGAGTCCCGGCGGGCCCGCCCGCGCGCTCGTCCGGTCCCTCCGGCCGTTCCGCGCCGCGTCGGGCCACCCGGATGCCCCTGACCGTCGGTCGTCGTTGTCGCGCTTGATGATCCAGTCGTTCCGTCCGGCCGGCCTGCGTAGTCCCGTCAACGGGACCGCCCGCCGCCCCCGCACCCCCCAAGATCGGAGCTACCCGTTGATCCGCGTCGTCGTTGTCGAGGAGATGGGCCTGCTACGCACCGCGCTGTGCGCGGCACTGTCGAGCGAGGAGGAAATCGAGGTCGTCGCCGAGGTGACCGGGGTGGCGGAGCTGCCCGCCCTGGTGCGCCGGCTCCGGCCGGACGTGGTGCTGGTGGACCTGGCGCCGGACGCCCCGCATCCGGTCGAGGTCGTCGCCGAGATCACCGGGGCGATGCCCGACACCGCCGTGCTGGCCATGGGCCGCCGGTGGAGCCAGCGGATCGTCGGGGACCTGCTGGCCGCCGGCGTACGGGGCCTGGTGGGCAAGGACGCGTCCCTGGAGGCGCTCGTCGACGCCGTCCGGGAGCTCGCCGCCGGGGGGAAGGTCATCGACGCCGCCGCCGCCGTGACGGCGCTGCGCCCCGCGTCGAGCCCGCTGACGCGCCGGGAGGTGGAGGTGCTGCGGGTGGCCGCGGAGGGCCTGCCGCTGAAGGAGATCGCCCGCCGGCTCTACCTGGCGCACGGGACCGTACGCAACCACCTGTCGGCGATCATGCGCAAGACCGGTGCCCGCAACCGGATGGAGGCGGTGTGGCGCGCCCGCCGCGACGGCTGGATGTAGCGGGCCGGCCCCCGCCCGCCCGGGCCGGGCCGTGCCAGCGCCGTCCCGCCCCTCGTCCGGCCTGGACGGTGGCGGGTCGCCCGCCGAATACGGCCTGGACGGTGGCGGGTCGCCCGCCGAATACGGCCTGGACGGTGGCGGGTCGCCCGCCGAGCGGAATCTGGCGGGACGTGTTTGAATTCTGACGGTCCGTGATCTGTCTGACGACGCTCCGGAGGGTCAACGGTGATCCGTACCCTGCTCGCTCTCGACGGCGCCCTGGTCCGTGGCGCCCTGTCGCTCGTGCTCGCCGCCGAGGCGGACATCAGCGTGGTGGCGGAACTGGACCGGGGCGACGCCCTGCCACCGGCGGTCCGGACGCAGCGTCCCGACGTGGCGGTCGTGGACCTCGACCTCATCGGCGACACGGGCGTGGCGGGGCACTGCCCGTTGCTGGTGCTCGCCGACCGTCGCCGGGCGCGCAGCCTGCACCGGGTCTTCGTGCCGGGGCGCACGGTCGGGATCCTCGGCGCCGACGTCTCCCCGCACCGGGTGCTGGACGGCATTCGGCGGCTGGCCCGCCGCGAGTCGGTGGTCGACGCCGACCTGGTGATGGCGGCACTGAGCCGGGACAGCCCGCTCACCTCGCGGGAGACGGAGATCCTCGACCTGACCGCGGCCGGGGCGCCGGTCGTGGAGGTCGCCCGGGCGCTCGGGCTCGCCCCGGGAACCGTGCGCAACCACCTCGGCCGGATCGCCCGCAAGGCGGGCGCGCGCACGAGGGTGGAGGCGGTGCGGGTCGCCCGCGAGGCCGGCTGGATCTGACGACGGGCGCCGGCCCCGGGACCGTCAGGGCCGGCCGAGCGGCACGCGGTCCGGCGGCGTCACGTCCTCCCAGTGCCCGACCAGCTCGCGGTAGGTGGTCGAGCGGGTCAGCAGGTCGTCGTGGCTGCCGACGAGCGGCCGGTCGCCGTCGAACACCAGCACCCGCCGGGCCCGGGTCGCCGAGCTGATCCGGTGCGCGATGACCACCAGGGTGCCGCCCCGGCGGGCGAAGGCGTGCTCGACGGTCGCCTCCAGGGTCGGGTCCAGGTGACACGTCGCCTCGTCGAGGATCACCAGCGGTGCCGTGGCGAGGTAGGCCCGGACCGCCGCGACGAGCTGACGCTCCCCGGCGGAGAGGGCGGCGGGGTCCAGTTCGGCGTCCAGGCCACCGAGGCGGGCCACCAGGGGACCGGCGCCGAGGGTGCGCACGGCGGCCAGGACCGTCGCGTCGTCGGCGTCGGCGTGCAGGTAGCGGAGGTTGTCGCCGACGGAACCGGTGCGCACGTACGCCTCCTGCGGCACCAGCACCCGCAGCCGGGCCAGCGCCTCCGGCGGTGTGCCGTCGACGGGTACGCCGGCCAGGTGGACCGTGCCCGACTCCGGTGACGCCAGCCCTGCGACCAGCGCGGCCAGGGTGGACTTCCCGGCGCCGCTCGGCCCCACCACGGCCAGATGGTCGCCCGCCGCCACCGTCAGGGTGAGGTCCGCCAGGACGGGGCGGGCGTGCGGGCCGTACCGGAAGGTCAGCCCCCGAAGCGCGACCGCCGGCGGGTCGCCGACGGCGGCGGCCCACGGCGCCGGGCCGGCGGCGGCCGGTGAAGGACCGGCCGGGACGGCGGCGACCGGTGAAGGACCGGCCGGGACGGCGGCGACCGGGGGCGACGGGACGGCGGCGGGGCGGGACGGCGGGGCGGTGGGCGGCGGGAGGTCCGGCCCCGGGGGCGGGCTGGTGCGCAGGATGCGGCCCAGGGTGACGGCGTAGCGCAGGCCGCCGCCACCGACGCCCTGCACGACCGCGTGCAGGGCGGGTTGCAGCCCGGTGGTGACGTAGACCAGCGCGCCCAGCACGGCGCCGGCGCTCAGCCCCTGCCGGACCAGCCACGGCGCGGCCAGCACCAGCACCACCACGGGCAGCCAGCCGCCCACGCCGAGGCTGAGGCTGCGCAGCGCCGCCATCCGGGCCAGCGTCCGCTCCGCGTCGGCCTGCGCCGTGACCCGCCGGTCCACGTCGGACACCACGCGCTCCTGCGCGCCGCAGGCGACGACGTCGCGGTGCCCGGCCAGCGCCGACGCCGCCGAGCGGCCGAGCCGCTCGCCGGCGGTCACCTGGGCCCGCTGGTGCGCCACCATGGCCGGCAGTGACGCCCCGAACACGGCCAGCCCCACCACCAGCGGGGCCGCCACCGCACCGGCCAGCGGCGGGGCCAGGGCGAGCAGGCCGAGCAGCGCCGCCCCGGCGGTGAACAGGAACCCGCGGACCACCAGCAGCAGCCCGCCGAAGGTGTCCCGGACCACCTCGACCTGGTGGGTCAGCCGGGCCACGGTGGCGCTGTCCGCCCGGCCGCCGGCCCGGGTGGCGTCGTGCAGGGCCCCCCGCACCACCCGGGCGGCCAACTCGTCGCGGAACGGTTCCACCACGGCCCCGAGGCTGCGGTACACCTGCCCGGTGGCCGCCGCTCCCACCAGCACGGCCGCGGCGAGCCCGGCCAGCCAGGCCAGGCCGGTGCCGAACTCACCGGCCAGGAAACCCCGGTCGACGGCGCGGGCCACGAACACCCCGCCCAGCAGCGCCGGCAGGGCCTCCACCGCCGACCAGGCAGCCAGCCGGCCCAGGGCCCGCCGGCGGGCCCGCAGTGCCGCCCAGGTGCTGCGACGTACGCCGGGGCCGCTCATCAGGCGTCTCCGCCGGGCGTGAAGACCGACCGGTAGGCCGGGTCGGCCCAGAGCTGCCGGTGCGGCGCCACGGCCCGCAGCCGCCCGCCGTCGAGCCACGCCACCAGGTCGGCCGCCGCCGCCGTCGTCGCGCGGTGGGTCACCACGAGTCGGGTACGCCCGCCGGCGCCGGCCGCCACCGCCCGGGCGATCCGGTGTTCGGTCGCGGTGTCCAGGCTGGACGTGGCGTCGTCGAGGACGAGCAGCCGCTCGGCGGGGAACGCGCGGGCCAGCCCGAGGCGCTGCGCCTCGCCGCCGGAGAGCGGCGCGTCCGTCAACCGGGTGCGGAAGCCCTCGGGCAGCCGGGCGACGACGTCGGCGACCTGCGCCGCCCGCGCCGCGGCCAGCACCGCCGGGGTGGCCGGGGCGGTTCCGGCGGGCGGTCGTGCCGAGCCGGCGGGCAGCCCGAGCCCGATCGCGTCGTGCACCGTCTCGCCGACCAGCACGGGCCGGTCGAAGGCGTGGCCGACGGCCCGGCGCAGCGCGGACGGGTCGAGCCGGCGCAGCGGCACCCCGTCCAGCAGCACCTCGCCGGTCTCCGGGTCGTGCAGGCGGCCGGCCACCGCGGCGAGGGTCGACTTGCCGGCGCCGGAGCGGCCGACGACGGCCACCGTGGCGCCCGCCGGGACGGTCAGGTCGATCCCGTCGAGGACCACCCGCCCGTCCTCGGTGCGTACGCCCACCCCGCGCAGCCGCAGTTCCCCCCGACCGGGCGGCAGCGGCTCGGTGCCGTCGGGGCGTACCGGGTGGGCCAGCGGCTCGGCGATCCGGCCGGCCGCCGCGCGGGCGCGGACGAGGCGGTTCAGGGTGGCCAGCACCGCGCCCAGTCCGGCGCCGAGGGCCGCGTACTGCACGGCGGCGACGAGTTGGCCGGGCGAGAGCCAGCCGACGGTCAGCGCGTACCCGCCGACGGCCACGACGGCCACCTGGAGCAGCGGCCCCACGGCGGCGGTGCGGGCGCTCGCCCTGGCCAGCAGCCGCCAGCTGAGCAGTCCGTACCCGCGCAGTTCCGGCAGGGCCGCGAGCACCCGGTCGCGTTCCCGGTCGACGGTCGCGGCGGCGGCGATGGTGCGGGCGCCGCCGAGGGCCTCCAGCAGGCGCCCGGCGATGTTCCCCAGCACCCGCTGGTAGCCGGCGACGGCGGCGGAGGCGTCGGTGACGAAGGCGCGCATGAGCAGCGTGAGCAGGGCCAGCCCGCCGAGGAGGGTGACGCCGAGCAGCGGTTCGAGCAGGGTGAGCGCCACGACGCTGCCGACCGGGGGGAGCAGCGCGACGACGCCGAGCACCACGGCGGTGCCGGCCTGCCCGGCCTCGGCGGCCTGCCCGACGAGCCGACCGACCAGGTCGCCCACCGGGTGGCGGCGGACGGTGCGTACGTCGCAGGCGAACAGGTGCCGCAGCAGGCGCCGGCGCAGCCGTGCCGTGGCCCGGGCCGCGCCGTACCCGCTGGCCACGTCGGCGAGGATGTCGGTGACCATGAGGACGGCGATCAGGCCGCAGGCGGCGGCCGGCCACCGCACGCCGCCGTCGCCGCCGACGGCGGAGTCGACCGCGAGCCCGAGCGCGGCGGGCAGGGCGAGTTCGGCCACGGCGCCGGTGAGCGCGACCGCGCCGAGCAGGACCGTCCACCCGCCGCCGTCGCGGACCACCCGCCGCAGCAGCCGGTCGGAGCCGGTCGGCGTCCCCATGGCTTCTCCCGCGAAAGACGTGCGGCCCTGGGCGGACACGGCGTCCGCCCAGGGCCTCGCGTGATGACCTGGTCAGTTGCAGGTCGTGACGGACAGCGAGCTGTCGCCGCAGAGCAGCAGGCTCGCGCGGCTGCCACCGCCGGTGCGGTCGGCGGGGGCCATCTCCATGCCCTGAAGGTCGAGAAGCGCCATGTCGATCATCTCCTTCTGTGCTGGTCGGTCGGATGGTCCTGCGCTGGATGTCGCCCGTGAGGGCGTCCGGCTCAGTTGCAGGTCGTGACGGACAGCGAGCTGTCGCCGCAGAGCAGCAGGCTCGCCCGGCTGCCACCGCCCGTGCGGTCGGCGGGGGCCATCTCGAGGCCCTGGAGGTCCAGAAGCGCCATGTCGTGTCACCTCCTTCCGTGTTGATCGGATGGGTCGGTCGCCCTCGCCGAAGCGAGGGAGTCGGGAGCGCCCGCCAGGGGCGCGAGGAACGGCAGGCGCACCGGGTCGTCGGGCCGCGCGGCGGCCAGCGCCAGCAGCACGCCGGCGGTGCCGGTGCCGAGGTCCATGGACAGCCGCAGCAGCTGCTCGCCCGGGAAGGCGGTGCCGTCGCGGTAGGGCAGGGCGTGCCAGGCCAGCCGGGCCACCTGGGCGTCGCGTTCGCGGCAGAGCCCCGGATCGTCGGGGTACGCCGCCAGGTAGGCGATGATGCCGGCTCGTCCGGCGAAGAGGCCGGACTGCGCGTAGAACGGTGACCGGGCGGCGCGGCGTACGCCGGCGCTGGCCTCGGCGAACCGCTCGTCGGCGCGGTGCCGCAGGTACTCGTCGAGCACCAGCCCGATGCCGACGCTGCCCTGCCCGAGGTAGGGCATGGTGCGCCAGCCCTCGTTGACCTCCAGCGCGCCGTCGGGGCGTACCACGCAGCGGCGCAGGTCCTGGCGCAGGGCAGTGGCGGCGTGGTCCAGCAGGGCCTCGTCGCCGGTCAGCTCGTGCAGCCGCACCAGCAGCAGCGCCGGCCCGGTGCGGCCGCGCAGCAGCCCGGCGTACGGGTTGCGCCCGCCGCTGATGTCCGGCCCCGGGTCGTCGGCGAGCTGGTCGACCACCCGCTCGGCAACCCGCCAGGCCGCGTCGCGCAGGGCCGTCTCGCCGGTGCGTCCGGCCAGCTCGGCCAGGTTGAGCGCGATGCCGGCGAGGCCGCCCGAGAGGCTGTGGTCCAGGCCGTCCAGCGGCTGGCGCAGGCAGATGTCGAGCACGTCGAGGGCGTCCTGCCGGCGGCCGAGCGCATCGAGGGCGTACGCGACGCCGTGCAGGCCGTCGTAGAAGCCGCACCGGGTGCCGGAGGGGGGTGCCGTGGCGTGGCGCACCAGCCACTTTTCGTGTTCCGGCCACCGTCCGGCGCCGCTGACGTGCAGGGCGTACAGGACGCCGGCGGCACCGTGGGCGAGGTTGAGCCCGCCGCTGCGGAACTGCTCGATGTCGCCGGGGAAGAGCCGGTCGTCCCGGTCGGGTGTCGCGCTGGCGAGGATCGCCCGGGCGAGCCGGTCCCGGTGGGCCGGCCCGACGTCGACGGTGAGGTCGGGTGCCCCTCCGGCGTCCGCCGGGGCGGGGCCGGTGATCTCCCGTACGGCGTCGTCGAGGAGATCCCTCGGCACCGGGAAGTGCGCGGCGATCACGTCGGCGAGGTGCGCGGCCTTGTCCGGCCCGAGCCGGACGAGCTGGGTCAGCGGCAGGAACAGCGCCAGCCGCAGGCAGGCCAGGGCGTACCGGTCGACGGCGGGACCCGTGCGGTCCCGGGGCGCGGCGAAGCCCTGGTTGCGTAGTCCCGGCCGGCGGTGGCCGTCGATCGGCGCGGCGACCTCGAAGTCGACGAGCGCGATCCGGTCGTCCGGGCGGACCATGACGTTGAACAGGTGCAGGTCGCCGTAGACCAGGCCGCGGTCGTGGATCGCCGTGACGACCTCCTCGACCTGCCGGTGCACGTCCAGCGCCCAGCGGGTGTAGGCGGCGCGGTCGGCGTCCGTGGCGTCGGCGTCGATCAGCGGGTACCGGTCGACCAGGACCTTGTTGAGCGGGCGGCCCTCGATGAACTCCAGCGCGAGGAACCGGTGCTCGCCGAGGGCGAACTCGTCGTGCACCCGGGGCACCTGCGGCAGGTCGGCCAGCCGGCGCAGCGCGTCGGCCTCCCGGGCCAGGCGGGCGACCGCGTCGGCGCCGTCGGCGTCGAGACCGGCGTGCGGCCGGGCCTCCTTCAGCACCAGCTGGGTGTCGGTCCGCACGTCCCGGCCGACGTAGAGGCCGCCGCCGTTGGAGAAGTGGATGACCTTCTCGATCCGGTACGGCACCTCGTCGGTGCTGGTGGCGTTGCGAGCGGCCAGGTGCGGGCCGAGGAAGTCGGGCAGCGTCACCCAGGACGGCACGTGGAACACCGGGTCGCGGCGGTCGGGCACCAGCGTGCCCGTGTCGTCCTCGATCGCCGGGACCACCTGGCCGTCGGGGGAGTGGCAGTAGCGCGCGGCGAAGCCGCCGTAGCGTACGTGCACCGGGCCGGCGCCGTGGCGCAGGTCGCTGAGGATGTACGGGCCGGGCTCGCCGGCTAGCAGCTCGTCGAGCTCCTTGCAGACCAGCTCCAGCTCCGCGTCGTCGCGGGGGTACACGGTGACGAACTTGCCGCTGGCCGCCCGGGAGGCGTACTTGGAGTTGCGCAGCAGCAGGGTGCGCGGGCCCCGCAGGAACTTGAAGGACAGTCCGCGGGGGACGCAGTAGTCCCAGACGGCGTCCAGCACCCGCTCGGCGTTGTCGAGCGTCGCCGACACGTGGATCTTCCAGCCCTGCTGGGGCAGCGTGCCGCCCTCGGGGGCGTAGATCAGCCAGTCGTCGAGCGGCTCGGAGCGCCAGCCGCCGGGGACGGGCCGCTTCGCCGCCGCGAAGGTGGGCTGCTCGACCGCGCTGCCGAGGGAGTCGTAGAAGAGCCGGTCGGCGGCGCAGTAGCTGTCGTAGCGTTCGTCCACCCTGACCACTCCCTCCGCTGTTCGGTCGGTGCCTGCGTCGTTCGACCGATGTCATCGCCCTGCTGACGGATCTGAGTCTGTCCGTTCGGGCCATGGCGGTTCCAGTGCGTTCAGTCATGACGACGAATGCGTGCCGCACGGGTCGGCCGTGACAAAAGTCAGTTGCGCCCGAGGTGCGCGGTGCTCCGCCGGCGGGTCGCCGACCGCACGGTGGGCGGTGCCCCCGTCCGTCCCCGGGCGGTACGGTGCTCGCCGTGACCGCAGACGATCACCCCTCCGTCGCCGGCGCCGGGCCCGTCGCCGTGCTGGCCAACCCGACCGCTGGCCGGGGTCGGCACCGAGGGCTGCTGCCGCAGGTCCTGCACCGGCTCGCGGCTGCCGGCCGGCCGGTACGCCCGCTGCGCGCGCGTACCGCCGACGAGGCCGAGGCGGCCTGCCGGGCGGCGGTGCGCGACGGGGCGTCGGCCCTGGTCGCGGTCGGCGGCGACGGGACCGTGCACCGCGCGGTGCAGGCGGTCGCCGGGACGGGGGTCCCGTTCGGCCCGGTGCCCGCCGGGACCGGTAACGACTTCGCCGCCGACACCGGCTTCCCGGCCGACCCGCTCGCCGCCGTCGACGTGATCGCGGCGGCGCTGCGCGACGGCCGCACCCGCCTGGTGGACCTGGCCCGGATGACGGGGGCCGACGGTGCGGACCGGTGGTACGGGGCCGTGCTCGCGGCCGGCTTCGACGCGATCGTCAACGAGCGCGCCAACCGGATGCGCTGGCCGAGCGGCCCGCGCCGCTACGACCTGGCGATTCTGGTGGAACTGGCCCGGCTGCGCCCGCGCCGCTACACCCTGCGCCTCGACGGGGTGCCGCACGAGGTGGACGCCGTGCTGGTGGCGGTGGGCAACTGCGCCAGCTACGGCGGCGGCATGCGGATCTGCCCGGACGCGGACCCGACCGACGGCCTGCTCGACGTGGTGGTGGGCGGCCGGTTCCACCGGCGCACCCTGATGCGGGTCAAGCCGCGCATCTACCGGGGCACCCACGTGACCCACCCGCTGGTGCGCAGCTACCGCGCCCGTACGGTCGAGCTGAGCGCCGAGGGCATCACCACGTACGCCGACGGCGAGCGTGCCCTGGCCCTCCCCCTGACCGTCACGGCCACCCCCGCCGCCCTCCACCTCCTCCGCTGAGCCCTCCCTCCCACCCGCCCTCCCCTCCCTCCTCCCTCCTTCCCTTCTGGCGCCGATCATGCAGTCGTGGTGCCCCGCACAAGCCGCGTATGCCCGCAAAACCGGCACCAGAAGTGCATGATCGACCAGTCGAGGGCGTCGAGGGCGTGGTCAGGGGGTTGTGCGGGTGATGCGGTCTAGCCATTCGGCCAGCAGGGTTCGTTCGGCGGGGGTGAAATCCGTGGTGAGGGTGTCGAGGGCGGCGCGCAGCGCCACCGCGTGCCGGACCGGACGGTCGGCCCGGGAGGTCGCCCGGGCGGCGGGGGAGTCGGTGACCAGGACGGCGAGTACCGCCTCCCGGGTCCGGGTCGACAGGGCCGGGTCGCGCCCTGGCGGCTGCGTCCGGATCAGGGTGAGGGTGACCCCGCACGCGGTGGCGTGCAGCATCTCGGTCGCCTGGTCGACGCTCGTGCGCAGTCGACCCGCCTCGGCCACCCGGTGCACGAGCTGGCGCAGGATGTCGGCCGCGACCCGGGCCGCGGTCGGGGTCTCGCCGGGGCGGGGGTCGCCGTACATGAGGGCGTGGAAGGCCGGGTTGGCCACGCCGAAGCCGACGTGCAGGTCCCAGCCCCGGCGCAGGTCGTCGACCGGGTCGTCGGCGAGGTCCCCGGCCGCCTGGGCGTGCAGGTACGCGGCGAACCCGTAGCTGGCCGCCGCATCCAGCAGGCCGCGCATGTCGCCGAACTGCCGGTAGATGGTGGGCGCCTGCACCCCCGCCGCCCGGCTGACCGCGCGGGTGGAGACGGCCTCCCGGCCGCCCTCGGCGAGCAGTGCGGCGGCGGCCCGGACGATCCGGTCCCGGGGCGACGTCTCGGTGATCATGGCAGCGACGATAACGCCTTCGCGTTAGCGCCAGGTGTTAACGGCGCTGTCGGCATGCCGTTAGCGCTGTTGCTCGACGCCGGCCAGGTCCAGCACGGCGCCCAGCCCGTTGGCCCGACCCGCCTCGGCGGCCGGCAGCACCAGCACCGCACACCCGGCCGCGACCGCCCCCGCGTCGGCCGGGGTGTCGCCCACCATCAGCGTCCGCTCCGGATCGACGCCGAGCATCCCGCAGGCGCGCAGGAAGATCCCCGGGTCCGGCTTGCAGCGTCCCACCTCGTACGAGAGGACGAACGCGTCGACCAGCCCGGCCAGCCCCCAGGCCTCGAAGTGCGGCCGGATGTCGAAGCCGATGTTGCTGACGACGGCCACCCGGACGCCCCCGGCCCGCAGCGCGTCCAGCGTCGCCGCGGTGTCCGGGTAGGGCACCCAGCCCTCGGGCACCAGCACCCGCTCGTAGAGCGCCTCCGCGAAGCCCTCGATGCCCGCGTCCACGGTCTCGGCCAGCCCCGTGTAGGCGCCGCGGTGGGCGTACGGGTAGAGGTCCCGGTCGGCCCAGAGCTCGGCCAGCCGGGGCGGCACCCGGGTGGGCAGCGGCCCGCCCGCCCGGCCGGCGGTCAGCAGCCGGTCGGCCAGCGCGGTGGCCCGCATCCGCTCCAGGGTCACCCCGCAGGCGGCGGCGGCCGCGAGCACCCAGTCCCGGGGCTCCTCCACCTGGGCCAGGGTGCCGTGGAAGTCGAGCAGGACCGCCTCCACCGGCCGGCGGGACGGACCCGGGCGGACGGCGTCGTCGGCGCCGCGCGAGGCGTGGGGCGGTTCGGCATGATCCGGCACGTCGTGCACCCTACCGACCGCCTCCGACCCCCCTGCCGGTCGGCCTTGTCCGGTGGCTGTCGGCGGCACGCATTAATCTTGGAGGCATGTCGAGCCCCGCCGAGCGGTACGCAGCGGCGCGCCGCCGGGCCGCGCAGGCCTCACAGTTCCCGGCACTTGACGAGTTCGCCCTCGATCTGGGGTTCGACCTCGACGACTTCCAGCGGGAGGCGTGCCAGGCGCTGGAACGGGGCAGCGGCGTCCTGGTCTGCGCCCCGACCGGCGCCGGCAAGACGGTGGTCGGCGAGTTCGCCGTACACCTGGCCCTGCGCGGCACGCCGGCGCCCCCGGCCGGCGACGGGGCCGCCCCGCCCCGCCGGCGCAAGTGCTTCTACACCACCCCGATCAAGGCGCTGTCGAACCAGAAGTACCACGACCTGGTCGACCGCTACGGCGCCGAGCAGGTCGGGCTGCTCACCGGCGACAACGCCATCAACGGCGACGCCCCGGTGGTGGTGATGACCACCGAGGTGCTGCGCAACATGCTCTACGCCGGCTCGGCCACCCTCGACGGCCTGGCCTACGTGGTGATGGACGAGGTGCACTACCTCGCCGACCGGTTCCGTGGCGGGGTGTGGGAAGAGGTGATCATCCACCTGCCCGCCTCGGTCACCCTGGTCTCCCTGTCGGCCACCGTGTCCAACGCCGAGGAGTTCGCCGACTGGCTGGTCACCGTGCGCGGCGAGACGGCCGTGGTAGTCAGCGAGCACCGCCCGGTGCCGCTGTGGCAGCACATGCTGGTCGGCAAGCGGATGTTCGACCTGTTCCATGACGCCGACGCCGCCCGCAAGCACGACGTGCACCCCGAGCTGCTGCGCTACACCCGCGACACCATGCGCCGCCTCGAGCTCGGCGAGGGGCGCAGCGCCGGTCCCGGCGGCGGCCGGCGCGGGCCCCGCTGGCGCGGCCCGATGCGCCCCGACATCGTCGACCGGCTCGACCGGGAGGGGCTGCTGCCGGCGATCCTGTTCATCTTCAGCCGCGCCGGCTGCGCCGCCGCCGTGCAGCAGTGCCTCGCCGCGGGCCTGCGGCTCACCTCCCCCGAGGAGCGGGCCGAGATCCGCCGCGTCGTCGAGTCGCGGGTCACCGCCATCCCCGGCGAGGACCTGACCGTCCTCGGCTACTGGGAGTGGCTCGACGGCCTCGAACGCGGCCTGGCCGCCCACCACGCCGGCATGCTGCCGGTGTTCAAGGAGGTCGTCGAGGAGCTCTTCGTCCGGGGCCTGGTCAAGGCGGTCTTCGCCACTGAGACGCTCGCCCTGGGCATCAACATGCCGGCCCGCTGCGTCGTGCTGGAACGCCTGGTGAAATACAACGGCGAGGCGCACGTCGACCTGACGCCGGGGGAGTACACCCAGCTCACGGGCCGCGCCGGCCGGCGCGGCATCGACGTCGAGGGGCACGCCGTCGTCGTCTGGTCCCCGGAGACCGATCCCCGGCACGTGGCCGGTCTGGCCTCCACCCGCACCTACCCGCTGCGGTCCAGCTTCCGGCCGTCGTACAACATGGCGGTCAACCTGGTCGGCACGGTCGGCGCCGAGCCGGCCCGCGCGCTGCTGGAGTCCTCGTTCGCCCAGTTCCAGGCGGACCGCTCGGTGGTCGGCCTGGCCCGGCAGGTGCAGCGCAACACCGAGACCATCGAGGCGTACGGCGCGGAGGCGGCCTGCCACCACGGCGACTTCGACGAGTACTTCGCGCTGCGGGTGGCGATCGGCGAGCGGGAGCGGGCCATCGCCCGGCAGGGGCAGAGCCAGCGCAAGGCCGCCGCGGTGGCCTCGCTGGAGCGGCTGCGGATCGGCGACGTGATCCGGGTGCCGTCGGGCCGGCGGGCCGGCCTGGCCGTCGTGCTCGACCCGGCCACCGGCGGCTTCGGCGAGCCCCGGCCGCTGGTGCTGACCCAGGACCGCTGGGCGGGCCGGGTCAGCCCGGGGGACTTCACCACCCCGGCCGAGGTGCTGGCGCGGATCCGGGTGCCGAAGCACTTCAACCACCGGTCCCCGGCGGCCCGGCGCGATCTGGCCGCCGAGGTCAGCGGCACCGGGCTGGACCGGCACGGCGGCCGCCGCGGCGGCCGGTCCCGGCAGGCCGTCGGCGAGGACCACCGGCTCAGCCAGCTCCGCACCGAGCTGCGCCGGCATCCCTGCCACGCCTGCCCCGACCGCGAGGAGCACGCCCGCTGGGCGGAGCGGCGCCGCCGCCTGGAGAACGACACCGAGGAGCTGCGGCAGCGGGTGGCCGGCCGGACCGGCTCGCTGGCGCGCACGTTCGACCGGATCGTGGCGCTGCTCACCGCCCGGGGCTACCTGGCGCCCGACGGCGCGGTGACCGACGCCGGCCGGATGCTCGGCCGGATCTGGACCGAGGCGGACCTGCTGGTCGCCGAGTGCCTGCGGCGCGGGGTGTGGGACGGGCTCTCCCCGGCCGAACTGGCGGCGGCGGTCTCCGTGGTGGTCTTCGAGGCGCGCCGCGACGTCGACGAGCGGGCGTCGCTGCCGCGCGGCCCCGTGGCCGAGGCGGTCGACGAGACGCTCAAGCTGTGGAGCGAGATCGAGGCCGACGAGGCGGCCCGGGGCCTCACCGTCACCCGGGAGCCCGACCTCGGCTTCGCCTGGCCGGTCTACCGCTGGGCGCGGGGCGAGGCGCTCGCGAAGGTCCTCGGCAGCGGCCACGAGATCGACGGCGAGATGCCGGCCGGCGACTTCGTCCGCTGGGCGCGGCAGGTGGTCGACCTGCTCGGCCAGCTCGCCGACTCCGGCGGCGCCCCGGCGGAGCTCAGGTCCACCGCCCGGCAGGCGATCGGCGCCGTGAACCGGGGTGTGCTGGCCTACCACGCCCCCGCCTGACCGTCACTGTCCGTCACCAGATATCGAAATCGACGCATCGCTTAGTCACCGCGACGGCACCCCCCGAATTGTCCGGGGGGTGCCGTCGTGCCTGGTCACGGCATCCCTGATCATTGCTGCGGCGCGGGATCGCGCGTCGGTGGAACGATCTGGGAGAAGGCCGCCGTGGCGGAGATCAATCACTTCGAGTACGGGTGGATCACCCCCGCGCTCAGCTACGTGCTGTCGGTGCTGGGCTCGGCCCTGGGGCTGATCTGCGCGGGCCGGATCCGCACGGCGGGCAGCGCGGGCCAGCGTGCCTGGTGGGGAACCCTGGCGGCCTGGGCCATCGGTGGCACCGCCATCTGGACCATGCACTTCATGGCGATGCTCGGCTTCGCCGTCGAGGGCACCCGGATCCGGTACGACGTGCCCATCACCGTGGCCAGCGCGATGATCGCGGTGATCGCGGTCGGCATCGGCCTGGCCATCGTGGGCACCGGGCGGTTCTCCGCCGTGCGGCTGCTCGCCGGGGGCCTGTTCACGGGCGCGGGGGTCGCCGCGATGCACTACACCGGCATGGCGGCCATGCGGCTCAACGGCCGGATCGACTACGACACCACCCGGGTCGTGCTGTCGGTCGTGATCGCGGTGGTCGCGGCCACGGTGGCGCTCTGGCTCGCGATGACCGTCCGCCGGGGGCTGGCGATCGTCGGCTCGGCGCTGCTGATGGGTGTCGCCGTCAACGGCATGCACTTCACCGGGATGAGCGCCATGTCGGTGCATCGGCACGCCGGGCAGGGCGAGGTGTCCGGCGCCGGCGTCAGCACCCTGCTCGTGCCGATCATCCTCGCGGTGGTGTTCGGCGTGGTCGGGCTGGTCTACGCGCTGCTGGCCGCCCCTACCGCCGAGGACCGGGCCGCCACCGCGTACTTCGACGACCTGCGGGGCCAGGAGCCGGCCGAGGCGTCGCCGCCGCCGGCG
Organism: Micromonospora sp. NBC_01740; assembly: GCF_035920365.1. Lineage (NCBI taxonomy): Bacteria > Bacillati > Actinomycetota > Actinomycetes > Micromonosporales > Micromonosporaceae > Micromonospora > Micromonospora sp. NBC_01740. The sequence continues at coordinate 4,981,017 of NZ_CP109150.1, forward strand.
CCGGACCCGGTGGGGCTGCGGGCCCGGTCCACACTCGGCCAGCCGGGCACCCCGTTTCCGTCCCGCCGGGGCAACCCGCCGCGCTGACCCGTCCAGCGGGTCGACGCCGCCCGCCGTGCCGCGGCACGGCGGGCGGCGCTTGCTGGTCGATGGCGCGGGCTGCCACCACGATGAGCGCACCGCCGCCGACCACGAGGTGGTGTCGGCCGGATCGAGGTCGTGGGAGCGGTTGATTTTCGGGCATACGGCTTAGCGGCCAGCCGGTACCAGGGAGAGTCGGCGCAGAGGCCCGCGTGTCGAAGGAGGACTCGTGCGACCCACCCGCCGGCTACTGGCGCTGCTCGGGCTCGCTGCGGCGATGCCCCTGGTCGCGGCCGTCATCCTTGTCTGGATACCGTTCCGCAATGCGCAGGGTCTGATACCACAGAGCTCTGCGGTATGGCCGTACGACTCGTACCACGACATGCGCTGGCTGCTGGTCTACCACAACTCCTGGTTGATGTTCGGGCTCCTCTTGCTGGGCGCGATCGTGCTGCGAGGGCTCTACTCCGCGGCCCTGGTCGGCCTGGCCTGGCCGGCAGGCGTACGGCGGCCGCCGTTCCGGGCGTTGGCGCGGCGCAACCTCGAAGTCGCGGCGTTCACGGCGGTCCTCGTCCTACCGTTCGCTGCGTATGCGGTCGCCGCGTCGGTGGTGTCGCTGTCCTGGTTCCTGTTCGCCTCGCTGGGCCCCATGATCATCCTCGCCCCCTTCCTGCAGCGGATGGCCGTGGGCCGGGGCCTGTGGCGGGGACTGCCTTCGGCCGAGCTCGTCGGCTGGTCGCTGCTCGACTTCGTGGTGATCTCGGTGGCCGGTGGCGCGGTGTGGCAGGTTCCCGCGTTGATGACGCCGCTCGTCGCCGCGGGCGCGGGCGCGGCCAACGGCCTGCTGTGGAACCGGACGGTGCGGGCGGCCGTGCTGCAGCCGCGGGTACGGTGGCGGCGGGTGCCGGTGGTGCCGATCGCTGTGGTGCTCGCGCTGGCCACTCCGCTGGTGTCGCAGGTGATCACCTCGCCCCGCCACGAACGGAGCACCTTCGTCCCGCCCGTCTTCGACCGGCCGCTGCCCGCGAGGGTGCGCTACGCGGTGATCCTGCTGGCCGGGCACGAATCCGCGTACGACGGCCGCCCGTTGGGGGACCCGGCGGCCGAGTGGTTCTCATACGCTGGCCTGGACGCGGGTGGCCGCCCGCTGCCGTACCGGCGGTATGACACCCACCGGTCGCTGGACTCCAGCGCGGAACTGCTCGCCGCGCAGGTGGACGCGCTGCATCGGCGGACCGGCAGGCCCATCGCCCTGGTCGGCCGAAGTGAGGGGGCGATGGTGGCCCGGCGCTACCTCGGCGATCGGCCGGACCCGCGGGTGCAGGCACTGGCGATGTTCAGCCCGCTGGTCCGCGCCGGACGCGCGTACTACCCACCCCCGGACGTCAGCACCGGCTGGGGTCTGGCCGCCGGCTGGCTGCTGCGGGGGATGTTCGCTGTCACGCAGGTCGGCAGGACAGCCGCCACCACGCCGGACGAGCCGTTCATCCGTTCACTGATGGACGAAGACGGGCCCTTTTTCCGCCTGCACATGATGTGTCCCGTCCCGGGGGTCCGGGCGATCGCCTTCCTGCCGACGGTCACCGCGTCCGAGGCGCCACCGGACCCGTACATCCGCATCCCGACGGTCGAGGCACCGTCCTTCCACGGGGGGCTCATCGGTCGCCCGGTCATCGAGGACCAGTTGATCGACTTTCTCGCCGGCGAGGATGTCAACGTCCGGCGCCGGGAGTACGGCCTCCTGGAGCGGCTGGGTGCGGCCTGGCACGCACCCAACCTGGCGCTGCGCATCAACCCGGTCTGGGAACCCACCGTGCCGTCCGGCACGCCGGCCTTCTCGACGGCACTCTACTGCCGTCCGCTGCGGCAACCAGACTGACAACCAGTTCAGACCCGCGAAGCGGGGGTCCGGCTCGCCGCGCGCAGCTGCCCGGCGAGCAACCAGAGGGCCACGGCGGCGAGCGCCGCCGTCATCCAGACCGCCAGCGGACGGTACGGCAGCAGCAGGATGCCGAGCCCGATGCCCACCGTTGCGGTGACGATCGCCGCGACGGTGGTGGCGCGCCGGTCGACGAGCACCGCCAGCCCGGCCACGGCGGTCGCCACCCCGCCGACCAGTCGGACCCAGCCCCAGCTGGTGATGTCGAGGTGGAACATCTCCGCGCTGGCGATGTCGACGTACGGCTCGAGCGGAACGATGGCGAGCCCGGTGAGGAAGTCGATCCCCCCGGCCGCGCCCAACAGCACCGCCGCCAGGTAGCGCCGGCTCCGTCGCTCGCTGTCCGGGCCGATGCCGTCCGGAGCTGGCCCGTCTCCCGGCATGCTTCCTCCGCCCGTCGTCTTCGCCGCCGTGCAGCCCGTACCCGAGCCGCCGCAGGGGATTCCACCAGGCTATCGAGGCTCGCCCTGCCCCGCCGCCGGTAGCGGAGCCTGTTGGCTCAGGGACGGACCGGGAGGTTTCCGGGGCGTCGCGCCACTGGCCGCGGTGCGCGGCGGTGAGGATCTTGGCTTTGGGGCTGTGATCGAGGATGCCCCCGCTCAGTCGAGCGCCGACTCACCGCCGGGGTAGGCGAAGGACGAGCGCGGTGAATAGAAGCCCCACACGATTTCGAGCGGCTCGGCGGGACGCAGGGCGTGGACCGGGTGGTCGGGTGCCAGGAACTCCACCGACTCGATCTCGAAGGGATCGACCGGTTCCGCGACGAAGGGGTAGTTCCCGCTCAGCAGCCTGCCGTCGAGCCGGGTCAGGTAGCGGAGCTGTCCACGGTTCACGGCGTCACCGGTGCGTCCGACCCGGGCCGTCGTGCGGATCACCGGTACGCCGTCCGCCTCGGTGGTGGCGACCAGCCGATGCCCCTTCACCTCGATCGTGGTGGTACCGGCGCTCGCCGGGGCGCCCCGCGCGACGGCGTAGTCGCGGACCACCGGGCTGGAGTTGACGTAGTGCGTCCACCAGCGGCCGGGGGTCACCCCGTCCGGGGCGTCGACCCCGGACAGGTCCGGACCGAGATACGTCAGCGAGTAGGCGCCGAAGCCGGAGGTCTGCACGGCGTCGTCAACGACGTACTGGTTCATGAAGACCTGCCGGTTCGGGGCCGGCTCGAGGCCCTGCGGCACCAACGCGGCAACCGCGTCGGGGTCGGCCGGAACCCAGCCGAAATAGATCATCCGGCTGTTCACCACGAGCTGCGGTGCGGCGAGCTCAGTCATGAGGGCTCCTTCCACGCAACTGATCGGTCGCTACGACGCTACGTGGCACACCCCGTGCGGAGACCGACGGATTGGCGACACCGGCAGCGCTGCGCCACCGCCCTGATCGCGCGATGACGGGTGAGCGCATCGACGGGTCGCCCGACCGTCGGGCCGACACCTTGCAGGCGTGGCCGCGCGAGCACCCGGCGTCGAGACGGTGTGCCGGGACAGCTCCGGCGCCCGCACCGGGGCCACGGGCCTGCCCCGGTGGCCGCGCGGGTCAGGCGCGCTGCGCGAGGGCGTCGACCAGGCGGCGTGCCGAGCCCGCGAGGTTCCACTCGCCGGCCAGCTCCAGCAGCCGGTCGGGATCGGCCGGCGCGGTCGGCAGCGCGGTGGCCAGCTCGGGCAGCGGCACGTCGAGGGCGACCCGGACCACCTGCGGCGCGACGGCCAGGTAGTCACGCGCGGCGGCGAGCTTCGTGCGCAGCCCGGGGGCGAAGCCGGAGTTGGGCTCGTCCAGGGCGGCCAGGATGCCCGCGATGTCGCCGTAGCGCTCGACGAGCCGGGCGGCCGTCTTCTCGCCCACACCCGCCACCCCGGGCAGCCCGTCGCTGGGGTCGCCCCGCAGGGCGGCGAAGTCGGCGTAGCGGTCGGCCGGCACCCCGTAGCGGGCGCGCACCGCGGCGTCGTCGCAGTCGTCCAGCTTGGCCACGCCCCGCCCGACGTAGAGCAGCCGCACGGGGCGTGCGTCGTCGACGAGTTGGAACAGGTCCCGGTCGCCGGAGACCACCTCGACCGGCGCCGGCTGGGTCACCGAGAGGGTGCCGAGCACGTCGTCGGCCTCGTAGCCGGTCGCGCCGACGTGGGCGATCCCGACGGCGTCGAGCACCTCCAGGATCAGCGGGACCTGCGGGCTGAGCGTGTCGGGCACCACCTCGCCGCCCTCGGGGGCCACCCGGTGCGCCTTGTAGGACGGCAGCAGCGCCACCCGCCAGTCGGGCCGCCAGTCGTGGTCCATCGCGCAGACCATCCGGTCGGGCCGGCGGGTGCGGATCAGGCTCGCCAGCATGTCGAGGAAGCCGCGCACCGCGTTGACGGGGCTGCCGTCGGCGGCCCGGGCCGCCGACTCGGGAATGCCGAAGTAGGCCCGGAAGTAGAGACTGGGCGCGTCGATGAGCAGGATCGGGGGTCGCTGTGCCACGCCCGACAGCCTGGCACACCCCACCGACGATCAGGGGGCGCGGCGCGGCGGGTCAGGGACGTTCGTGGTCGCGGTACAGCGTCTCGCGGCGGGCCACGTACTGCAGGCCGTAGCTGGCGAGCAGCAGCACGATCGCGACCGACACCTCGAGCCAGGCCGCCGTGCCGTCGGCGACGGTCACCCCGACGGCCAGCAGCACCAGGCCCGCGACGGCGAGGATGCCCGCCCAGAGCAGCCGGCGGCGTCGGGTCGCGGCGCGCTCCCGGTCCGTCGCTGCCACGGCGGTCGGTCCTCTCCGTCGGCGACCCGTCCGCGCCCAGCCTATCGGCGCGTACGGCCGCCGGCGGCGGAACCGGGCTGCGGGCCCGCCGCTCCGCGCGCAGACTTGCCGGTGTGACGTTCGTTGCGGGCCTGATGCTCGGCCGCCGGTTCCACGACGAGGTGCTCGCCCCGATCCTGCGTCGACGCTTCCCCGACCTGCGGTACGCGGCCGGGCTGCTCGACGGCGGCTCGGAGCTGCTCGGCCTGGACACCCCGCGCTCCACCGACCACGACTGGGGGCCGCGCGGGCAGCTCTTCGTCGGCGCGGCCGACGCGGCCCGGATCCCGCACCTGCGTGCGGCGCTGGACGCCGACCTGCCGGCGGAGTTCCTCGGCTGGCCCACCCGATTCACCGGGGAGGGCCGGCTGGGGGTCGCCGACCGGGCGGGCAGCCGCCACGGCGTCACGATCGACGAGCCGGGCGGCTGGTGGCGCGAGCGGCTGGGCTTCGACCCCGCTGCCGGCGTCACCACGGCGGACTGGCTGGCCACGCCGACGCAGCGGCTGGCCGAGGTGACCGGCGGCGAGGTGTTCCACGACGGTCTCGACGGCGCGCTGACCGGGGCCCGGGCGGCGCTGGCGTGGTACCCGGACGACGTGTGGCGGCACGTGCTCGCCGCCGCGTGGACCCGCGTCGCCCAGGCCGAGCACCTGCCCGGCCGCTGCGCCGAGACCGGCGACGAGCTCGGCAGCCGGGTGGTCACCGCCGGGCTGGCCCGGGACCTGATGCGGCTCGGCCTGCTGTTGCACCGCCGCTGGCCCCCGTACGACAAGTGGCTGGGCACGTTGTTCGCCCGGCTGCCCGACGCGGCGCCCCTGGTCGCGGCCCTGGCCGACGCGCTGGGCCCGGGCGACTGGCGCAGGCGGGAGGACGGGCTGGTCCGGGCGCTGGAGGACCTCGCCGCCCGGACCGACGACACCGGCCTGGCGGCCCCGGTGCGCGCCCGGTCCCGGCCCTTCCACCGGCGGCCGTTCCTGGTCCTGGACGCCGGTCGGATCGCCGGCGCGCTACGGGCCGCCATCACCGACCCGGTGCTGCGCGGGCGTCCGCCCCTCGGCGCGGTCGACCAGTACGTCGACAACGTCGACGTGCTGACCCACGCGCACCGGGTCCGCCGGCTCGCCGCCGCGCTGCCGGTCGCGGCGGACCGACCGGGCTGACGCGGGCCGGGCCGAGGGGGAGATGGCGGCTGTCGCTGCGGATCGGCGGCGCACGGGGGCCGGGCCGACGTGCGGGTGGTGCCGAGGGCCAGCCGATGGCGGGCGGTGCCGGCGGGGTGGGGCCCCGCCCCGCCGAGGCGGTGACGGGGCCCGTGCCGATCAGGCGGGCAGCCGCCAGACCTGGTTGGCGCCGCCGAAGCAGTCCCAGATCTGCAGCCGGGTGCCGTCGGCGGAGCTGTTGCCGGTGGCGTCGAGGCACCTGTTGGACGCCGGGTTGCGCAGCGTGCCGTTGGACTGGGCCTGCCAGACCTGCGCGCCGGTGCCGTTGCAGTCCCACAGCTGCACCTTGGCGCCGTTGGCGGTGGAGGCGCTGGTCACGTCGGCGCACTTGCCGAGGGCGCGCAGGGTGCCGTCGGTGCCCACCGTCCAGGTCTGGGCGTTGGTGCCGTTGCACGCGTAGAGCTGCACGGCGGCGCCGTTGGCGGTGCCGGCGGCGGCCACGTCGACGCACTTGCCGCCGATGCCGGTGATCGGGCCGGTACGCCCGACGGGCGGCGGGGTGGTGCCGCCGGTGGCGGTGTCGTAGATGGCGCTGACCAGGGAGGTGGCCCCGGTGGTGTCCTGGCTCAGTTCCCAGTTCATCATGCCGCCGGCGTTGGCCATGGCCCACAGGGTCTTGCGCTTGACCGTTGGGATGCCGTTGTAGCACTGCTGGGTCCCGCCGACCGTGGTGCAGTCGCGGTTGGCGTTGGCCGGGTCCATGGCGACCAGTGCGACGTACGTGTGGTAGCCGGGTCGGCTGTAGAACGGCACGCCGAGTACCGCCTTGCGGGCGGGCAGGCCCCGGGACTTCCAGTAGTTGACGGCGTTGATCGACCAGTCGTAGTTGGCGTGCGGGCTGCCGCCGTCGTACGCCATGATGTTGAGCCAGTCCACGTGGCCGAACACGGCCGGCTGCACGCCCTCGGCGTACCAGCCCTCGGAGACGACGGCGGCGGTGAGCAGCTTGCCCCGGCTGTGCAGGGCGCCGGCCAGCTGCTGCATCAGCGCCGTGTAGTTGGTGGCCGAGGCGCCCGGGTCCGGGTACTCCCAGTCCATGTCGACGCCGTCGAGGTTGTACTGGTTGACGAAGTTGACGACGTTGTTGACGAACGTCGTGCGGCTGCCGGCGTTGGCGGCGAGCGCCTCGAAGGCGGAGTCGTCGCCGTTGTTCCAGCCGCCGATCGCGATCGACACCTTGACGTTGCTGGCGTGGCCGCGGGACACCAGCTGGGAGAGCTTGGCGGGGTTCTCCACCGGGCGGAGGCTGCCGTCGCCGTTGGGCAGCACGAACGCGTAGTTGACGTGGGTCAGCTTGGCGTACTGCACCGCGTTGACGTCGCCGGTCCAGGACGGCAGGTAGCCGACGCTGCGGAAGTCGTTGGGCAGCGCGGCGGCCTGCGCGGGGGCGGGGGCCAGGGTGAGGGTGGTGGCGGCGGTGGCGAGGGTGAGCAGGCCGGCGGCGAGGGCCGACCTGAGGTGGGAGAGCGATGAGGGCATCGGGGGCCTTCCCGTGGGCGGGTCGTGGCGGCTGTGCCGCCCGCGTCGGCGGCGGGGCGCCGGGTGCGGGCGTACGGGTGGGGACGGGGTGGACATCCTCGAGGCAGCCAAATCCTAAGGATTGTTAACTGTCACGTCAACGATGATGTTCGATGGATGCGGGCACTGCCCACGACCTCGGGTGGGCTGGGTCCGGCCCCGAACGACCGTTAAGCTGAGCGCGTGGGATCCGACGAGCTGTATCCGCCACGGCGGCTGGACGATGCCCGGCGCGCCACCGCCGCCGCGGGCCTGGACGCGCTACTGCTGACCCCCGGCTCCGACCTGCGCTACCTGACCGGCTACGACGCCCACGAGGGGGAGCGGCTCACCTGCCTGGTGCTGCCCGCGCAGGGCGAGCCGACGCTGATCGTGCCCACCCTGGAACGGCCGGCCGCCGAGGCGTCCCCCGCCCCGGCCACCGGCGTACGCATCGTCGACCACGCCGACGGCACCGACCCGTATCCGCTGCTCGTCGCCGCGCTCGGCGGACCGGTGGCGACGGTCGGCCTGGCCGACCGGATGTGGGCCGAGCAGGTCCTGGCCCTGCGCGCGGCGCTGCCCGGCGCCACCCAGCGGCTGGCCTCCGAGGTGCTGTGCGAGATGCGCCTGCGCAAGTCCCCGGCCGAGGTCGCGGCGCTGGCCGAGGCGGGCGCGGCGATCGACGCCGTGCACGCGCGGATGGGCCAGTGGCTGCGGCCGGGACGCACCGAGGCGGAGGTGGGCGCCGACATCGCCGCGGCGATCCGGGCCACCGGCCACGTGAGCGTGGACTTCGTGATCGTCGCCGCCGGCCCGAACGCCGCCAGCCCGCACCACGGCACCTCCGACCGCCCCATCGGTGCCGGCGAGCCGGTCGTCGTGGACATCGGCGGGACGATGCCGTCGGGCTACCGCTCGGACTGCACCCGCACCTACGTCGCGGGCGCCCCGGCGCCGGCCGAGTTCGTCGACTACTACGCGGTCCTGCACGCCGCCCAGCGGGCCGCGGTGGCCGCGGTCCGCCCCGGGATCACCGCCGGGGACGTCGACGCGGCGGCCCGGGAGCCGATCGCGGCCGCCGGCTTCGGCGCGGCGTTCCTGCACCGGACCGGCCACGGCATCGGCCTGGACGGCCACGAGGAGCCCTACGTGGTGGCCGGCAACGCCCGCCCCCTGGAGCCGGGGATGGCGTTCTCCGTCGAACCGGGCATCTATCTGGCGGGCCGCCACGGCGCCCGCATCGAGGACATCGTCGTCTGCGCCACGGACGGCGTGCAACGGCTCAACACCACCCCCACGGAGCTCATCGCGCTATGACTGTCGACCGGATCCTCCCCACCGACGAGGCTAACGACCTGCTCGACCTCGCCACCGAACTCGCCGACCGGGAGCTCGCGCCGCGGGCCGCCGGGTTCGAGGAGCGCGCGGAGTTCCCCCGCGAGGTGCTGCGCACCCTCGGGCGGGCCGGCCTGCTCGGCCTGCCCTACGCCGAGGAGCACGGCGGCGCCGCCCAGCCCTACGAGGTCTACCTCCAGGTGCTGGAGATCCTGGCCAGCCGCTGGCTGGCGGTCGCCGAGGCGGTCAGCGTGCACACGCTGTCCTGCTACCCCCTGGCGCAGTTCGGGACGAACGAGCAGCGCAAGCTGCTGCCCGACATGATCGGCGGGGAGCTGCTCGGGGCGTACTGCCTGTCGGAGCCGCAGGGCGGGTCGGACGCCGCCGCGCTGACCACGAAGGCCGTGCGCGACGGCGACGACTACGTGGTCGACGGCACCAAGGCGTGGATCACCCACGCGCAGGTGGCGGACTTCTACAACATCTTCTGCCGCACCGGCGGGCCCGGCCCGAAGGGCATCTCCTGCCTGCTGGCCGACCGCGCCACGGCAGGCATCGCGCCGCAGGCGGCCGAGCGCACGATGGGGCTGCGCGCCTCCCCGGTGGCGCAGATCGCCTTCGACTCGGCCCGGGTGCCGGCGGAGCGGCTGATCGGCGGGGAGGGGGCGGGCTTCACCATCGCCATGTCCGCCCTCGACTCGGGACGCCTCGGCATCGCCGCCTGCGCGGTCGGGCTGGCCCAGGCGGCGCTGGACTACGCGGTCGGCTACGCCCGGGAGCGCCAGCAGTTCGGCAAGGCGATCATCGACTTCCAGGGACTGGGCTTCACGCTCGCCGACCTGGCCACCCAGATCTCCGCGGCCCGGGCGTTGATGCTGGCCGCGGCCCGGCTGCGCGACGCCGGCCGGCCGTACTCGATCGAGGCGGCGAAGGCGAAGCTCTTCGCCACCGACGTGGCGATGCGGGTGACCACCGACGCGGTGCAGGTGCTCGGCGGGGCCGGATACGTGGCCGACCACCCGGTGGAGCGCTACATGCGCGAGGCCAAGGTGCTCCAGATCGTCGAGGGCACCAACCAGATCCAGCGGCTGGTCATCTCCCGGGCGTTGGCGAAGGGCTGACGGGCGTCGCCCCGCCGGCGCCGTGTCGCGCCGGCGGGCCGCCTCGTCGCCGCGACGCCGTTTTCCCGGTAGGTTGCACGCCGTGGAGGAGATCGACCGCGCCATCATCGCCGCGCTGACCGCTGACGGTCGGCTGTCGTACACCGATCTGGCGGAGCGGGTGGGCCTGTCGGTCTCCGCCGTGCACCAGCGGGTGCGCCGCCTGGAGCAGCGCGGCGTGATCAAGGGGTACGCCGCCCGGGTCTCCTTCGAGGCCCTGGACCTGCCGCTGACCGCGTTCGTGGCGATCCGGCCCTTCGACCCGTCGCAGCCCGACGACGCGCCGGAGCGGCTGGCCCACCTGCCCGAGATCGACTCGTGCTACTCGGTGGCGGGGGAGGACTTCTATCTCCTGCTGGTGCGCGTGGCCAGCCCGGCCGACCTGGAGCGGCTGCTCCAGGAGATCCGGACGGCGGCGAACGTGACCACCCGTACGACGGTGGTGCTGTCGACGCCGTACGAGAACCGGTCGCCGAAGATCAGTGCCGAGCCCCAGCTTCGGGTGCGCTCGCGGGGGTCGGGGGAACCGGCTGGTTCCAGCGCAGGATGACCCGCCGGCCGTGCTCGTGGCCGAGCACGCTGACCGTGGCGGTGTCCAGGCGCAGCAGCCCGCCGGCCGACGGGGGCAGGCCGACCCAGCGGGCGCCGAGCACGCGCAGGCTGTGGGCGTGCCCGACGAGGGCGACGGTGCCCCGGTCGAGTAGCGGATGGACCCGGGCGAGCACCCGGTCGAGGCGCTCGCCGACCTGGTTCGGGGACTCCCCGCCGGGGCAGCCGTCGGCCCAGATGGACCAGTTGGGGTGGTCGTCGCGGATGTCGGCGGTGGTACGCCCCTCGTACTCCCCGTAGTTCCACTCGGCCAGGTCGTCGAGCGTGTCGGTGACCGTGAGGCCGGCGAGCCGCGCGGTGTGCAGCGCCCGGGCGCGGGGGCTGGTCAGGACCGCGGCGCAGCGGCGGCCGGCGAGGAATCGGCCGAGGGCGCGGGCCTGCCGCTCGCCGTCGGGGGTGAGCTGGAGGTCGGTGTACGAGGTGTGCCGGCGGCTGGCGCTCCAGGTGGTCTCGCCGTGCCGGATCAGCTGAAGCTCTCCCATCCGCCCAGTCAACCAGACGGCCTCTTCCCACCGTTCACCTAGTGTCCTAGGACGCCTTAGCGGGTGTGGCACCCGCCACGACATCACCGCCGGGTTTCCCACGGGCTGATGAGGGCACCCGACCAGACGAGGGCCGGGGGAGGCCCGGCCCGTGCTGAGGAGGCGACATGGGCTTCACCGGCAAGGCGAAGAACAAGGTCCAACAGGTGGCGGGTGCCGCCAGGAAGCGACTCGGCGGCGCCACGCACAGCGAGCGGATGCGCGACGAGGGGGCCGCGCAGCAGAGCGACGCGCGTGCCCGACAGGCCGGGGAGCACCTCACGGACGCTGGCCGGGACGTGAAGGACGCCTTCACCAGGTGACCCGAGCACGGCGGCGGCTCCCGGCACCCTCGCCGGGGGCCGCCGGACGTCCTGGCCCGCGGCTGCGGCTTTGCGCGGCGAGAACGTCGGGGCATCAGGGAGGGCTTCGATCTGTGCGTGCCCGTCCCGCTGCTCGCCTGGTGGCGGCCGATGGCCGGGACGGGCTCGGCTGGGGGGCTTACCGCATGACCGGTCCGTTGACCGGGGTCGTGCGGCGGCCGAGGCCGGGCCAGAACCGTCCGGTCCGGGTGGCGTACATGAGGTAGGTGGCGCCGTGGGTGCGGATGAGGTAGGGATCCTCGACCGCGCGGACCTGCACCTGTACCGACGCGACGAGGACCGCGGTCGCGGCAAGACTGATCGGGTTGGGCACCATCGCGGCCAGGCCGAGGCTGGTGACGGCCATCGCGGTGAAGATGGGGTTGCGCGCCAACGCGAACGCGCCGGTGGTGACCAGCCTGGTGCGCTCGCGGGGGTCGACGCCGATACGCCACGAGGTGCCCATGGACGGTTGCGCCGTGAGTGTCGCTGCGACGCCTGCGGGGGCCAGGACCAGTCCGGCGTCCAGCCGCAGCCCGGTGTCGCCGGTAACCCGCCACCGCGCCAGGGTGCGACACCCGAACGCCAGCACCAGGCCCAGCAGCTACAGGGCGAGTGCCAGGCCGGCCGTCACCGCGAACCCTCGTCAGCGCAGCAACTGTCCACGCAACCGTCCGTGCTGCCTGTCGCCGGCTCGGCCGGGGGGAGCCCGGGTGTGCAGCAGGCGTCACCGCGCCACGCTTCACGGCCCTCCTTGACCGCCACCACGGCGATGACCAGCGCGGCGACCGGGTCGGCCCAGGACCAGCCGAACAGGCTGTTCAGACCCAGGCCCACGAGGAGGACGGCGGACAGGTAGGTGCACAGCAGGGTCTGTTTGGAGTCCGCGACCGCCGACCGCGAACCGAGTTCCCGGCCGGCGCGGCGCTGCGCGTACGACAGGCCCGGCATGATCGCCAACGACAGTGCCGCCAGCACGAGACCGATGCTGGAGTGCTCGGCGTCGGCGCCGCCGAGCAGGGCACGCACCGACTCCACCGTCACATAGGCGGCGAGAGCGAAGAACGAGACCGCGATGATCCGCAGCGCCGCCTTCTCCCGAGCTTCCGGATCGCGACCGGCGAACTGCCACGCCACCGCGGCTGCCGACGATACCTCGATCACGGAGTCCAAGCCGAAGCCGAGCAGGGCGGTCGACGACGCGATCGTGCCGGCGGTGATCGCGACGACCGCCTCGACGACGTTGTAGGTGATCGTCGCGGCGACCAGCAGCCGCACCCGGCGGGCGAGCACCGCGCGGCGCGCCAGCGACGGTTCCGCCGGTGTCAGGTCGATGAGGGGGAGGGTCATCAGCAGCAGCCCTTTTCGCCGGAATCCGGACACGCGGCCGGGTCTACCGTCAGGACGAGGCCGAGCAGATCTGCGAGGGCGTGTGCCAGCCGGGCGTCGGCCAGCTCGTACCGGGTGCGGCGGCCCTGGGGCACGGCGACCACCAGGCCGCAGCCGCGCAGACACGACAGGTGGTTCGACAGGTTCTGCCGGGTCGTGCTCAGTAGTTCGGCCAGCTCCGCCGGGTATCCCGGTCCGTCGCGCAGCGCCAGCAGCAGTCGCGCCCGGGTCGGGTCGGACAGGGCATGACCGAAGCGGGCCAGCACCTGCCCGTGCGTCAACGTCTCCACATCGCCGATAGTACATTCGGCGATGTACTAAGAAGGGTGGGGCCTCACCCGTGCAGCATGGTGTTCCTGTTCAAGGTAAAGCGTGCGCTGTACCCTCGCGGTCGCTCGAGCCGAGGAGCGGCGGTGCCGTCGTGGGTCGGAGACGCGGCACCCCCGGGCCGGTGTCGGCTCCGGGGGTGCGGGTGTCGCGGGTTGGTCAGTCGTTGCGGTGCTCGGCCCACCACTGCTGCCCGGTCTCGGGCAGGGTGTCGATCGGGTCGTAGTAGGCGTGGCGCTTGTTGAGCGCCTCGGCGTCGGCGGACTCGATGGAGGTGCGGTAGTTCTTCGTCCAGTACGAGATGCCGCGGTCGCGGTCGTACTCGGTGAGCATGTGCACCCAGCGCTTGCCGACGAAGGGCACGTCGCACACGATGCGCGGGGTGGCGTAGCCGGGCAGGTAGCCCATGATGTCGTGCTGGAGCTGCTGGGCGTGCCAGACCGGGACCCGCCAGTGCTCGGCGTTGGGGATCATGTCGCACATGTAGAAGTAGTACGGCAGGATGCCCGCCTCGCCCTGGAGGGCGAAGCAGAGGTCGAGCAGGTCGGGGGCGGTGGCGTTGACGCCGCGCATGAGCACGCCCTGGTTGCGGACGTCGCGTACGCCGACGTCGAGGGCGGTCTGGGCGGCCCTGGCGACCAGCGGGGTGAGCGACTGGGCGTGGTTGACGTGGGTGTGGATGGCGAGGTTGACGCCGCGGCGGGCGGCGGTGCGGGCGACCCGTTCGAGGCCCTCGACGACGTCGGGCTGGAGCCAGTGCTGGGGCAGGCCCATGAGGGCCTTGGTGGCGAGCCGGATGTCGCGGATGGTCTCGATCTCCAGCAGCCGCATCAGGTAGGACTCGAGGTTCTTCCACGGGACGTTGGCCACGTCGCCGCCGGAGACGACGACGTCACGGACGCCGGGGTGGGCCTTGAGGTAGCCGATGTGGGCGTCGTAGCGGTCGACGGGCTTGAGGGTGAGCTTGAGCTTGTCGACGGCAGGCGTGGAGTTGCCGACGAGGTCCATGCGGGTGCAGTGCCCGCAGTACTGGGGGCAGGTGGAGAGCAGCTCGGCGAGGACCTTGGTGGGGTAGCGGTGGGTGAGGCCCTCGGCGACCCACATGTCGTGTTCGTGCAGGGAGTCGCGGCTGGCGTACGGGTGGGAGGGCCAGTCGGTGCGCCGGTCGGAGGCGACGGGGATCATGTAGCGCCGGATGGGGTCGGCGAGGAACGCCTCGGTGGTCATCGGCGCGAACGGGACCATGGTGTTCATCATCTGTGGCGGCACCAGCATGGACATGGTGGCCAGGGCCTTCTGGTCGGCCTCGAGGTCGGCGTAGAAGGTCTCGTCGACCGTGTCGCCGAGGACGGTGCGCAGCTGCTTGATGTTCTTGACGCAGTTGACGCGCTGCCACTGGGCGTTCTCCCACTGGTCGCGGGTGACGTGGCGCCAGCCGGGGAAGCGGGTCCAGTCGGGTTCGACGAGGGGCGCGCGGCGGTACTCGTAGGGCTGTCCGGCGGTGGGGACGGCGACCGGCGCGGGGCGGGGCGCAGGCGGGGTCTCTACCGGTTGGGTCTGGGTCACGGCCCCTCCTCGATGTGGTGCGGTTGATCAGCGACCCCGAAGGCTACTGGAAAATATTCGGTGAAGAAATTAGTCTGCCGTAAGTTTTCCCGCTACGCGAGCCCTGGTCGGGGCTTCGAGCGGCGTGACAGGGGAGGTCGGCGTGACGTCACCGGTGGGTCTGCACCGCGTTGTCGAACCGGCGGGGGTGCTGCCGCAGGCCGCGTGGCGGCTGGACGCGAGTCCGGAGATCGCGCCGAACGAGGTGCGGATCCGGGTGGAGCGGCTGAACCTGGACGCGGCGAGCTTCCGGCAGCTGTGGGAGAAGCACGGCGGGGACGGCGACGCGGTCCGCGCCGAGGTGCTCCAGATCGTGTCGACGCGCGGCAAGATGCAGAACCCGGTGACCGGCTCGGGCGGGATGCTGATCGGCACCGTGGAGGAGGCGGGACGGCGGTCCCCGCTGGGGCTGCGGGCGGGGCAGCGGGTGGCGACCCTGGTGTCGCTGACGCTGACGCCGCTGACGATCCTCGACGGGCTGGCCCGCTGGGACGGGCGCAGCGAGCAGGTGCCGTGCGACGGGTACGCGATCCTGTTCGCCCGGTCGATCGCGGCGGTGCTGCCGGCGGATCTCGATCCGCAGTTGTCCCTGGCGGTGCTGGACGTGTGCGGGGCGCCGGCGCTGACGGCGCGGGTGGTGTCGCGGTACGTGGCGGAGCGGGAGCGGGCGGAGGATCCGACGCCGGTGCGGGTGGCGGTGATCGGTGGCGCGGGCAAGAGCGGGTCGCTGTCTCTGGCCGCGGCGCGGCGGGCGGGTGCCGCCCGTACGGTCGGGGTGGTGCCGGTCGTGGCGGAGCGTGACGCGCTGGCGGCGGTGGGTCTGGCGGACGTGGTGGCGTTGGCCGACGCTCGGGATCCGGTGGCGTTGTCGTCGGCGGTGACGACGGCGTTGGGGGCGCCGGCGGACGTGACGGTGGTCTGCGTGGACGTGCCGGGGTGTGAGCACGGTGCGGTGCTGGCGACGGAGGACGGCGGCACGGTGGTGTTCTTCTCGATGGCGACGAGTTTCGCGGCGGCGGCGTTGGGGGCGGAGGGCCTGGCGGCGGACGTGACGATGCTGGTCGGCAACGGGTACGTGCCGGGGCACGCCGAGTTCGCGTTGGGTCTGTTGCGCTCGGAGTCGGGGGTGCGGGCGTTGTTCGAGGCGCGTCTGGCGGCAGACTGATGGTCATGACGAACCCCTCGACTCTGTACCGCGGCGGGACGCTGCACTGCCCGGCCGATCCGAGCGCGACGGCTCTGCTGGTGACCGATGGCCGGATCTCCTGGTTGGGGGTGGACGCGGACGCGCCGGTCGCCGAGCGGGTGGTGGATCTGGACGGGGCGTTGGTGACGCCGGCGTTCGTGGACGCGCACGTGCACGCCACGGACACGGGGTTGGCGTTGTCGGGGCTGGATCTGTCGGCGGTGCGTTCGGCGGCGGAGTTGCTGGACGCGGTGGCGGGGTTCGCGGCGGGGTTGCCGTCGGACGCGGTGGTGTTGGGGCACGGCTGGGACGAGTCGAGTTGGTTGGTGCCGCGGTTGCCGGACGCGGCGATGTTGGACCGGGCGGCCGGGGGTCGGCGGCTGTATCTGTCGCAGGCGTCGATCCATTCGGCGTTGGTGTCGGCGGCGTTGCTGGCGGCGTGTCCGCAGGTGGTGTCGGCGGCGGGGTACGACGCGTCGGGGTGGTTGCGTCGGGACGCGCACCACGTGGTGCGGGCGGCGGCGTTCGCGTCGGTGACGGGGGCGCAGCGGGTGGCGGCGCAGCGGGCGGCGTTGGCGCACGCGGCGTCGCTGGGTATCGCGGCGGTGCACGAGTGCGGTGGTCCGGAGATCTCCGACGAGGAGGACTTCACGGGTCTGTTGGCGTTGTCGGGTGACGGCGTGGCGGAGGTGTACGGGTACTGGGGTGAGCTGCTGGGTGCGGCGCGGGCCCGGGAGTTGGGTGCGGTGGGTGCGGGGGGTGATCTGTTCGCCGACGGGGCGTTGGGGTCGCGTACGGCGCACGTGTCGCGTGACTACCTGGATGGTGAGGGGGGTTGCGGGCACGGTTACCTGAGTGCGGAGCAGGTGCGTGAGCATCTGTTGGACTGTGCGGCGCACGGTGTGCAGGGTGGGTTCCACGCGATCGGTGACGCGGCGATCTCGACGGTGCTGGAGGGCTTCGCGGGGGCGGCGGAGAGGTTGGGCACGGACCGGGTGCGGGCGGGTCGGCACCGCATCGAGCACGCGGAGATCATGAACAAGCGGTTGATCGCCGGGTTCGTGGAGTACGGGATCGTGGCGAGCATGCAGCCGGCGTTCGACCGGTTGTGGGGTGGCGCGGGGCGGATGTACGAGTCGCGGCTGGGCCTGGAGCGGTCGTTGGAGTCGAATCCGATGGGTGCGATGCACGGTGTCGGGGTGGCGTTGGCGTTCGGGTCGGATTCGCCGGTGACGCCGCTGGATCCGTGGGGTTCGGTGCGGGCGGCGGTGT
The DNA here is from genome assembly GCF_035920365.1 of Micromonospora sp. NBC_01740. NCBI lineage: Bacteria > Bacillati > Actinomycetota > Actinomycetes > Micromonosporales > Micromonosporaceae > Micromonospora > Micromonospora sp. NBC_01740. The sequence continues at coordinate 4,998,299 of NZ_CP109150.1, forward strand.
GGCACCACAGTCCGACGCAGCGGATGAGTGTGCGGTCGGCGTTCGCGGCGCACACCCGTGGCGGGTGGCGTGCGGTGCGGCTGGACAACGAGGGTGTGCTGGCGTTGGGGGCACCGGCGACGTTCGCGGTGTGGTCGACGCCGGCGGGGGTGGACCGGGGGTTGCCGGTGTTGTTGGCCGCGGACCCGGAGGCGCGTGGTCCGCAGGACCCGACGCCGCTGCCGGTGTGTCGGCGCACGGTGTTGCGCGGTGACGTGATCTACGAGGAAGGGTCTTCGTGAGCGAGCGAACCATCGGTACGGCGTGTGGCGCCGTCGCGGGGCAGGGTCGGGTGACGGTGTGACGGGCAAGCTTGACCTTGATCCGCGGCTGGTGGCGCGGGCGCGGGAGTTGGCGCGTCGCGCCGGGCAGCCGGTGGTGGATCTGGCGCGCAGCCACACCACGGTGTCGGTGGAGCGGGCGGTGCTGCGGCTGGCCGGGGTGGCCGGCGCGGATCCGGACGGTATTCCGTGGGTGAACCGGCTCGTGGACGCGGTGGTCGCGGACGTGGGGTTGGGGCACGGGGTGGCGTTGCCGGTGTTCGACGCGCTCGCCCGGGAGCAGCTCGGGGACGTGACGTTGCTGGCGCAGAAGGCGGCGGCGGGGTCGGTGCGGTTCGAGGTGCCGACGGGGAAGGCGGCCACGGCGGCGCGGAAGGCGGCGCGGCGGGCGGTGGGTGCGGGGATCCGGGCGATCGACCGGCGGCGTGCGGAGCGCGACCGGCTGGTGAAGCGGTTCGGGGATCCGGCGCAGCGGCCGTGGATCTATCTGATCGTGGCGACGGGCGACATCTACGAGGACATTCCGCAGGCGCAGGCGGCGGCGCGGGCGGGCGCGGACGTCATCGCGGTGATCCGGTCGACGGGGCAGTCGCTGCTGGACTACGTGCCGGAGGGGGCGACCCGGGAGGGTTTCGCGGGCACGTACGCGACGCAGGAGAACTTCCGGTTGATGCGGGCGGCGTTGGACGAGTCGTCGCGGGAGTTGGGCCGCTACGTGCGGTTGACGAACTACGCGTCGGGTCTGTGCATGCCGGAGATGGCGACCCTGGCGGGCCTGGAGCGGCTCGACATGATGTTGAACGACTCGATGTACGGGATCCTGTTCCGGGACATCAACCCGATCCGCACGTTCGTGGACCAGCGGTTCTCGCGGCAGGTGCACGCGCGGGCGGGGATCATCATCAACACCGGTGAGGACAACTACCTGACCACGGCGGACGCGGTGGACGAGGCGCACACGGTGACGGTGTCGCAGCTGCTCAACGAGTTCTTCGCGCACGAGGCGGGGTTGGCGGACTGGCAGTTGGGCCTTGGGCACGCGTTCGAGATCAACCCGGACGTGCCGGAGTCGTTGCGGCTGGAGTTGGCGCACGCGTTGCTGGCGCGGGAGTTGTTCCCGGACGCGCCGTTGAAGTGGATGCCGCCGACGAAGCACATGACGGGCGACGTGTTCCGGGGCAATCTGCTGGACGGGTTCTTCAACCTGGTGGGCACGATGACCGGTCAGGGGATCCTGCTGGTGGGGATGATGACCGAGGCGGTGGTGACGCCGTGGTTGTCGGACCGGGACATCGCCCTGCAGAACGTGCGGTACGTGCTGGGTGCGGCCGGTGGGTTGCACGAGGACTTCGTGCCGGCGTCGGGCGGGTTCATCCAGCAGCGGGCCAACCGGGTGCTGGGTGAGGCGGTCGACCTGCTGGAGCGCATCGGTGATCAGTCGCTGTTGACGGCGATCGCCGAGGGCACGTTCGGGATCATGAAGCGGCCGGCGGACCGGGGCAAGGGGCTGGCGGGGGTGGCCGCGCACGAGGCCGGCTACTTCAATCCGGCAACGGAGATCCTGGAGGCGCCGGTGGCGGGTGGAGAGGTGGCACGGGCGTGAGCGCCGTCGAGGCCGGCGGGGACGCCGGGAAGAAGATCGTCCGGCCGTACGGGGACACCACGGGCGATGGCATGGTGCAGGTGTCGTTCACGTTGCCGGTGCCGCACGACAAGCGGGCCGAGGGCGCGGCGGTGCAGTTGGCGAACAAGATGGGCATCGATCCGGCGATGCTGGTGCACGCCAAGCCGATGAGTGACGGGTTCACGTTCTTCGTGGTGTACGGGCGGGTGAACCATCTGGTGGACCTGTCGGCGGTGCAGGTGGTGGAGCGTGACTTCCCGCTGCTGAGCGCCAAGGAGGTCAACGCGGTGGTGAAGCGGCGGTTGCGGCGCAAGTTGTCGGTGGTGGGGGCGTGCATCGGCACGGACGCGCACACCGTCGGCATCGACGCGATCCTCAACGTGAAGGGCATCGCGGGGGAGAAGGGCCTGGAGTACTACCGGGAGTTGAAGGTCACGAACCTGGGTGCGCAGGTGAGCGTGCCGGAGTTGGTGGAGGCGGCGCGGGTGGAGCGCGCGGACGCGGTGCTGGTGTCGCAGGTGGTGACGCAGCGCGACGCGCATCTGCACAACACGCGGGAGATGTCGGCGGCGTTCCGGGAGGCGATGCCGGCGGGGCGTCGGCCGTTGCTGATCGTGGGTGGGCCGCGTTTCGACGAGTCGATGGCCGGCGAGTTGGGCGTGGACCGGATCTTCGGTCGGGGGACCACCCCGGGTGAGGTGGCGAGTTTCCTGGTGCACGCGTTGGTCACGGAGAAGAAGGCGAAGGCATGAGTGATTCCCGGGTGGGTCTGACGGTCGTGCACCGGCGGTACGTGCCGTATTCGCACGCCCACTACGCCGGCAACCTGGTCGACGGGGCGTACGCGCTGGGGTTGTTCGGGGACGTGGCCACGGAGGTGTGTATCCGCACCGACGGTGACGAGGGGTTGTTCGCGTCGTACTCGGACGTGCAGTTCCGGGCGGCGATGCGGGCGGGTGACGTGTTGGAGGTGACGGCGACGGTGACCCGGGTGGGTACGCGTAGCCGCACGATCGACTTCGTCGCGGCCGTGGTGTGCCGGGGGCGTCCGGATCGGGGTGAGTCGGCGGCGGAGGTGCTCGGCGAGCCGATCGTGGCGGTCACCGCGACCGGCACGGTGGTCGTGCCGCCGGTGGCGTGAGGTACGCGGTCTGCGCCGACGTCGGGTCCACGTACACGAAGGTGGCGGTGGTGGACCTCGACGCGGGCGCGTTGGTGGCGGGGGCGTCGGCGCCGACGACGGTGGGCACGGACGTGCTGCACGGCCTGGACGCGGCGGTGGCGGCGGCCACCGCCGGCCTGGCGGCGGGTCAGGCGCCCTGGTACGTGTGTTCGTCGGCCGGTGGTGGGTTGCGGCTGGCGGTCGTCGGCTACGAGCGGCTCGTGACCGCGCAGGCGGGCCGGCGGGTGGGTCTGTCGGCGGGCGCGAACGTGGTGCACGTGGCCGCGGGTCGGCTCGGTGCGGCGGACCTGACGGGGCTGCGGGCGGCCCGCCCGGACGTGGTGCTGCTGGTAGGTGGCACCGACGGTGGTGACGCCGAGACGTTGACGCACAACGCAACGCGACTGGCGCGGGCCCGCTGGCGGGTGCCGGTGGTGTTGGCCGGCAACGTCGACGTCCGCGACGACCTGCACGCCGTGCTGGCTGCGGCGGGGGTGCCGGTGACGGTGGCCGACAACGTGCTGCCGCGCATCGGGGTGCTGGCGCCGGCGTCGGCGCGCTCGGCCATCCGGGAGGTGTTCCTGCGGCACGTGATCGGGGGCAAGCGGCTGTCGCGGGGGCCGCGGTTCGCGCGGCTGGTGCGGGCGGCCACCCCCGACGCGGTGCTGACCGGCGTGGAGGTGCTGGCCGACACCCTGGGTGGTGATCTGGTGGTGGTGGACGTGGGTGGCGCCACCACGGACGTGTATTCGGTGCTCACGCCGGACGAGCGGGCCACCGGGCCGGGGCGGGAGGTGGCGGGGTCGCTGTGGCGGGCCCGTACCGTCGAGGGGGACCTGGGCATGCGGTGGAGCGCGCCGGGGGTGGTGCGGGCGGCAGTCGAGGAGCGGCTGCTGACCGACGCGCAGGGCGACGACCTGGCGGCGGGGGCGGCGGTGCGCGCGGGTGATCCGGGGTTCCTGCCGGTGGGGGACACGGAGCGTGCGGTGGACGCCCGGATCGCGGCCCTGGCGGCGACGGTGGCGTTGCGTCGGCACGCCCGGGGGGCGGCCACGGGTGAGCGGGCCGGGCGGGACCTGCGCGACGTGCGGCTGCTGGTGGGTTCCGGTGGGGTGCTGCGGCACGCCGCGCCGGCGGATGCGGCGGGTGTGCTGGGTGCGGTGCTGGCCGACCACGCCGGTGGGTGGCCGTTGCCGCGTGCGGCGCGGCCGGTCGTCGACGTCGACTACGTGCTGGCCGCCGGTGGGCTGCTGGCCGCCGAGCATCCGGCGGCGGCGGGGACGTTGCTGCGCCGGCACCTCGCGACGGATTGAGACTCGCCGACGCGACACGCCGTGGTGCATCACACGACAGGCCCGGGTGGGTTGACAGCGGCGGGGGTCCACGCCGTACCGTCTTTGAGTCCTACTACGGGAAGCGGCTGTTGTTCGCTTCGTCCCTTCGTCCGCTGGCCGAGCGACATGTGAGCAGTGCGTCGCGGCGGCCAGGTCCAGCGGGCGGGGGTCGGCGGGGCGGCGCGAACCGGCCGCGGTTACCGGTGTACGGGCAGGGTGAGGTGCACGGCCAGTAGACAACGGCCAGGCGGGGGCAGCCAGTCCACGTCGGGTCGGTCCGAAGGTCGGCGCAGCTCATTCTCGCCCCACCGGCCGGGAAGGGCCTGGGAGCATCGGGGCGCGGCGCGAGCCGCGCCCCGATTTGTGTCTGCGGCCCCCTGCCGGGAGGAACCGCCCTTACGCGCCGCGACGGGGCGTCGGGTGCGGCGCCGGGCCGGGCGGGAACTCGTGGGCGGGTAGCCTTCGGCCCGTGATCGTGGGCAACGTGCCGGCGCCGGCCGGGGACAGCAGCCAGCCGGGCGCCGTGGGGGCGGGGACGCCCGAGGTGGCGCGGCCGCTGCCGCTGCGGGTGGCCGTGCCGATGGCGGTGGTCGCCGGGTTGGCGTTGCTGGCGGCGTTCCCGCCGTACGGGCTGTGGCCGCTCGCGCCGCTGGGCGTGGCGTTGCTGGCCGCGGCGACGCACCGGCGTCGGGTACGCGCTGGCGCCGGGCTGGGTTTCCTGACCGGGGTGGCGTTGTTCGCGCCGCTGCTGAGCTGGACGAACCTGCACACCGGCTACCTGCCGTGGGTGTTGCTGTCGCTGTTGCAGGCCGGCTACCTGGCGCTGCTGGGCGCGGCGGGCGCGTACGTGTCGCCGCTGGTCGAGCGGGCGCGGTGGAGTTGGCCGTTGGTGACCGGCCTGTTGTGGGTGGGGCAGGAGGCGCTGCGCGACCGCACCCCGTTCGGCGGGTTCCCGTGGGGGCGCTTGGCGTTCAGCCAGGACGGCTCGCCGCTGCTGCGGCTGGCCGCGTGGGGTGGCGCGCCGCTGGTGACGTTCGCGGTGGCGCTGACGGGCGGGCTGCTGGTCGCGGCGCTGTGGCGGCCGTGGGGCGGGCGGCGGCGCTGGTGGGTGCCGGTGGCTGGGCTGGCCGCCGCGGCGGTCGCGGTGCCCGTCGTGGGGCTGCTGGTGCCGGTGTCGGGCGCGGGGGGCGGCGCCGCGGTCACGGTGGCGATCGTGCAGGGCAACGTGCCGCGGCTCGGGCTGGACTTCAACGCCCAGCGGCAGGCGGTGCTGAACAACCACGTCGACGCCACGATCGAGCTGGCCGGGCAGGTGTCCGCGGGCGTGCGGCCCCGCCCCGACCTGGTGGTGTGGCCGGAGAACTCCAGCGACATCGACCCGCTGCGCGACACCGACGCCGGGGCGCGCATCTCGCAGGCCGCCGACGCGGTCGGCGCCCCGATCCTCGTCGGTGCGGTCCTGCGCGGCCCCGGGGAGGGGCAGGTGCGCAACGCGGGGATCCTGTGGCGGCCCGGCAGCGGCCCGGACCTGGAGCAGCTGTACACGAAGCGGCACCCGGTGCCGTTCGCCGAGTACGTGCCGATGCGTGATCTCGCCCGGATGGTCAGCAAGCAGGTCGACCGGGTACGCGCCGACTTCGTGCCGGGCAGCGAGCCGGGGGTGCTGCGGACCGGGGCGGCGGTGCTCGGCGACGTGATCTGCTTCGAGGTCGCCTACGACGAGGTGGTGCGTGACACCGTCGTCGGCGGCGCGCAGCTGCTGGTGGTGCAGACCAACAACGCCACGTTCGACGTGGCCGAGGCGCGCCAGCAGTTGGCGATGGTGCGGCTGCGGGCGGTCGAGCACGGCCGGCCGGCGTTGATGGCCTCCACGGTCGGGGTGTCCGGGTTCGTTGCCCCGGACGGGCGGGTAAGCGACGCCACCGGGTTCAACACCCGAGCGGTCGTGGTGCGGCAGCTGCGGCTGGACGACGGGCGCACCCTGGCCACCCGGGTCGGGTTGTGGCCGGAGGTGGCGCTGGCCACCCTGGCCGTGGCGGTCCTGGTCGGCGCGGGCGTGCTGCGCCGCCGGCCGCGCGCCGGGTGACACCAGCCGGTACGCCGGCGAAGGGGGAGCGACGGTGGGCGAGACGACCGGCACCCGGGCCGACACCGGTCATCCGGGAGTGGGTCGGGTGCTCGTGGTGATCCCGACCTACAACGAGGCCGACAACGTGGCGCGGATCGTGGCGCGGGTGCGTCGCGCCGCGCCGGCGGTGGAGATCCTGGTCGCCGACGACGACAGCCCCGACGGCACCGGTGCGCTCGCCGACGCCCTGGCCGGCGCCGACCGCCGGGTGCACGTGCTGCACCGCGAGGGCAAGCAGGGCCTCGGCGCGGCCTACCTGGCGGGGTTCGCGTGGGCCCGCGAGCGCGGCTTCGACGCGGTGGTGGAGATGGACGCCGACGGTTCGCACGCCCCGGAGGACCTGCCCGCGTTGCTGTCCGCCGCCCGCGACGCCGACGTGGTGATCGGCTCCCGGTGGACCGCCGGGGCACGGGTGGTGAACTGGCCGCTGCGGCGGCTGCTGCTGTCGCGCTGCGGCAACCTGTACGCGCGGCTGGTGTTGGGCATGCCGCTGTCCGACGCCACCGGCGGCTACCGGGTGTACCGGCTGGCGGCCCTGGACGCATTCGACCTGGCGTCGGTCTGTTCCCAGGGGTATTCGTTCCAGGTGGAGTTGTCCCGGCTGGCGCACCGGTCCGGGGCGCGCATCGTGGAGGTGCCGATCACGTTCGCCGAGCGGGAGCGCGGCAGCAGCAAGATGAGCCCGCTGATCGTGGCGGAGGCGTTGTGGCGGATCACGACGTGGGGGGTGCAGGACCGGCGGCAGGCGGTACGGCGTGGCCTGCACGGCACCCCCACCGGTCAGGTGCGGTGGCCCTGAGCGGCGGCGTGTCATGCTGGATGGGGCGCCGGCGCCCGCGCGGGGTGGCCCCGCCGTAGGCGCCGCTGATGGCGAATGGGGTGAGATGCGCCGAGGACTGAGGTTTGTGCCGTTGGCCCTGTTGGCGGCGACGCTGCTGGAGCTGGCGGTGTTCGTCGTGGTGGGGCGGGCGATCGGGTTCGGCTCGGCGCTGCTGGTGGTGTTCGCGGTGTCGCTGCTGGGGCTGGTGCTGCTGCGTCGGGAGGGGATGCGCGCCTGGCGTGGCTTCAAGGCCTCCGCGCAGGCCGGTCAGCCGCCGGGCCGGCAGGTCACCGACGGCCTCGTGGGGCTGCTCGGGGCGCTGCTGCTGGCGATGCCGGGCCTGCTCAGTGGCCTGGTGGGGGTGTCGTTGCTGGTGCCGCCGGTGCGTCGGCTGGCCCGCAACGGGGTGCAGCGGGCCGCGGAGCGGCGGGTGTCGTCGATGGTCGCCGGTGACCTGTTCGGGCCGCGCCGGGTGCGGGTGCACCGGGGTGCGCCGCAGCAGCAGCAGCCGCCGCAGCCGCAGCCGGCTGCCGAGCCCACCGTCGTCGACGGGGGCCGCGCCATCGAGGGGGAGATCGTGGAGCCCGGCCGAAGCTGACCTGGACACGACGGCGCCCCGGGAGCGATGCTCCCGGGGCGCCGTGGCGTTGACGGTGCGGCTCAGGCGCGGCCGCGGCGGGTGCGGACCTCCTGCAGCCGCTCGGCGAGGATGTCCTCCAGCTCGGCGATGGAACGCCGCTCCAGCAGCATGTCCCAGTGGGTGCGCGGCGGCTTGGCCTTCTTCTGCTCCGGCTCGTTGCCGTCGACCAGCCGGGCCACGCTGCCGTCGAACTTGCATTCCCAGGTCGTGGGGACCTCGGCGTCGACGGCGAACGGAACCTCGAACTGGTGGCCCTTGGCGCAGAGGTACTCGCGGGTCTGACGCGGCGCGAGCTCCGTGTTGCGGTCGGATTCGTAGCTGACCGCGCCCAGACGGCTGCCACGCAGCATACGCTCGCCCATGATCGACTTCCCCTCGTTCGTGGTGCTGGTCTTCTCGGTGTAACGGTCCGTTCCCGCCGGGCCATTCCCGCCCGTACGCCGGGCGAGCCTGCACAAGGGTAGCCGGCCACGCCAGCCGCCCGGCGGCGTCGCCCCGGGCCGGGTCGGGCGGGTGGAGGGTTTCCGCTGTGCCACCGGCGATGGTAGCCGCCCCGAAGCCGCGCAGGTCGCCACGGCCGGTGACGCGCCGGTCGCGCCCCTCGCCGTCGCCCCGCTCGCCCGTGAGCCCGCGCCGGGAACGCCGGCGGCCGGCTCAGGTCGCCGGGGTCGGTGGCAGCGGCAGCGGCAGGCCCGGCAGCCCGTCGATGCTGCGGGCCACGTGGTCCTTGCCGGCGAAGTAGTCGCTCAGCGACGCGTCGTCCTCCCGGGCGAACCGCCGGGCGTGCAGGTCGCGGTCGGCGTCGTAGGACATGAACGGCACCGCGTAGCCGCAGGTGTCGCGGATCAGTTCGGCGCGTACGACGATGATCGCCCGCAGGCCGTGGACGCTGGTGTCGATGTCCGGGAAGTGGCCCGTCAGCTCCGCCCAGCGGGGGTCGTCGCGAAACACCGGCTCGCCGCGCCCGTGCACCCGCACGATGTTCGGCGGCCCGTCGAACGCGCACCACATGAGCGTGATCCGCCCGTTCTCCCGCAGGTGCGCGATCGTCTCGGCGTTGCTGCCGGCGAAGTCCAGGTAGGCCACGGTGTGCGCGTCGACGACCGCCCACGAGCCACGCAGCCCCTTCGGGGACAGGTTGATGGTGCCGTCGCCCGACAGCGGCGCCGTGGCGGTGAAGAACAGGGGCTGGTCCTCGATGAAGCTGCGCAGCCGGCCCTCGATGCGCTCGTATGTCTTTCCCACCCCGGCATCATGGCCTGGTGACGGTCCCTGCGCTGCCCCGGGCGGTGCGGTGCTCAGGGCGTGGACGCGGCGATGCGTACGCGGTCGCTGGCGTCGTCGGAGAGGAACGACGCCACCGCCCGTCCCTGCTCGGCCACGGCGGCGCGTTCGGCGCGGGAGAGGCGCCGCAGCGGGGCGACGGTCACGGTGTCGGCCGCGACGCTCCAGGTGGCGGCGACCCGGCCGTCGACCAGGACGACGCGCTCGCCGGCGACCGACAGGCCACGGTGGGCGTCGTCGACGATGCGGCTGCGGTCGTCGTAGCCGAGCAGCGCGTTGTCGAACGCCGGCAGGAACCGCACCGGCGCGGGTGTGTCGGCGTCGGGGCGCGGCGCGTCGGGCAGGTCCCACAGCCGCCGCCCGCGCTCGTCGCGCAGGACGACCAGCTCCTCGCGGATCGCGGTCACCGCCGCCGGCAGGCCGGCGAGGCCGGACCAGGCGCGCAGGTCGGCCGTCGAGGCCGGACCGAAGGCGGCCAGGTAGCGCCGCACGATCGCCTCGCCGACCGGGTCGCAGCCCGGCGGGGCCGGCGGGTCGATCTCGCGGCCCAGCCAGGAGGAGAGCAGCGCGTTGCGTACGCCCGCCGTCGTGCGCCACAGCCCGCGCGGCGGCAGCTGCACCACCGGGACGAGGGCGGCGAGCAGCATCTCGCCCAGCGCCCTCGGTCCCGGTGCCGGCCACCGGTCGGCGAGCGCCCGCGCGAGCCCGGTCATCGAGCGTGGCTCGCCGTCGGCCAGCACCTCCCGGCCCGCCGTGGCGAGCTCGTCGAGGTCCACGCCGGCGAGTTCGCGACGGTAGACCCCGAGTACCCGCTGGCGCAGCATGCCGTCGTGGCGGGCCCGCCACGCCAGTGCGTCGTCGGCGGTGACGAGGTGCACGGTGCGGCGCATGAGGTGCATCCGCACCACGCGCCGGCAGGTCAGCAGGTCCGACAGCGCCGTCGGGTCGAACCCGCGCACCCGGGACCAGAGCCCGACGAACGGCTCCTGTGGTTCCTGCGCCTGCAGGCCGCACAGGTGCGCGACGGCGTCGAGGACCGGCACGTCGGCGCGGTCGAGCAGCAGCTGCCGGGCCAGCGTGGCGCGGTTGAGCGCCCGGGCGTCCAGAACGGTCATCGGTGCACGTCTTCCCTGCGGGTCGGCGGAGGCGGGTGCGGGCGGGTCCCGGTCAGGTGGCCGGAACCCGCCGGGCGCTCAGGTGGCCCGCTGCCCGTCGAGGCTCTCGCGCAGGATGTCGGCGTGCCCGGCGTGCTGGGCGGTCTCGGCGATGACGTGCATCAGCACCCCCCGTACGCTGAGCACCCCCGTCACCTCGTGCCACGGCGCCGACGGCAGCGGGTGGGTCGCCGACAGGTCGGCGACGGCGGCGACGGTCTCCTCGGTGCGGGCGGCGACCTGCGCGTAGTGGTCGAGGATCCCGGCCAGGGTGTCGCCGGGCAGCATCCGGAAGCCGGCCTCGTGCTCGACGAGCCACTGCGGCACCTCGCGGGCCGTGCCGGCCGTGATGTCGGCCCAGGTGACCCCGTCGGGCAGGGCGAAGGACATGGCCGAGGTGCCCTCGACCACGAAGCGCAGCCACGATCGCTCCATGGCCGCGACGTGCTTGACCAGCCCGCCCAGGCACAGCGCGCTGGCCGTCGGGCGCTGGCCGAGCTGCTCGTCGGTGAGGCCGCGGACGGTGCCGGTCAGGGCGGATCGGGCGGTCGAGAGCGCGGCGAGCAGGTCGGCCCGCTCGGGGTCGAGGGTCGTCGGGGGCGTGGCGGTGGCGGTGTCGGTCACGGCGTTCGGGTCCTTCGTGTCGTCATCGGTGGGCACGTGACCTACGTTCGCAGCCGAAGCGGACAGGATGTGTCCGCTTCTGCGGGCACCATGGGGGAATGCCGAAAACTTCCGCACGCCTGCTGGCGTTGCTGTCGCTGCTGCAGGCACGCCGGGACTGGCCGGGAGGGCTGCTGGCCGCGCGGCTGGACGTGAGCGCGCGCACCGTACGGCGCGACGTCGAGCGGCTGCGCGAGCTCGGCTACCCCATCGCGGCCGTCAAGGGACCCGACGGTGGCTACCGCCTCGCCGCCGGCGCGCAGCTGCCGCCGCTGCTGTTCGACGACGAGCAGGCCGTGGCCCTGGCCATCGCGTTGCAGAGCGCCACGACCGCCGGTGCCGGCATCGAGGAAGCTGCGGCGCGCGCACTGCACACGGTCCGGCAGGTCATGCCCGCCCGGCTGCGCCACCGCATCGACATCCTCCAGGTCACCGCCGTCGAGCGGTCCCCGACCCGGGCGGCCCGGCAGGTCGACAGCGGCGTGCTCATGGCGCTCGGCGCCGCCGTGCACGCCCGCGAGGTGCTGCGCTTCGACTACACCCCCGTGACCCCGCCGGAGGCCGACGGCGACGGTGGGCTGCCCGCGCCGCGCCGGGTGCAGCCGCACCACCTCGTCACGTGGGGCGGACGCTGGTACCTGGTGGCGTGGGACCTCGACCGCGGGGACTGGCGCACCTTCCGCGCCGACCGGATCAGCCCGCGTACCCCCACCGGGCCCCGGTTCACCCCACGTGAGCTGCCCGGGGGTGACGTGGCGACCTTCGTGACCAGCCGCTTCCAGGGCTCCGGGGGCGCCGACGGCTGGCCCTGCCGCGGGGAGGTGATCCTCGACCTGCCGGCCGCTGTGGTGTCCGGGTACCTGCACGACGCGCTCGTCGAGGAACTCGGCCCGCACCGCTGCCGGCTCGTCCTGGGTTCGTGGTCGTGGGTGGGGCTGGCCGCCTCCATCGGCCGCTTCGACGTCGACATCGAGGTCGTCGGCCCGGCCGAGCTCAGGGACGCCTTCGCGCGGCTGGCCCGCCGCTACACCGCCACCGCCCGTGGGTGACCGGAGATAGCTCAGCCGGTCGCGCGGGGGCCCAGGTGGGCCAGGGCGGCGGCGAGGTGGCTGACCTGCTCGGCGAGCTGGGCCGCCCGCCGCTGCGCCTCGTCGCGGTCGGTCTCGGCGGCGCGCAGCCGTACGGTCAACTCGGCAGCGCGGCCCTCGGCGGCGCTCGCGGCCTCGCGCGCGGCGGCCAGGTCGGCGCGCAGCGTGTCGTGCCGGCCGGTGAGCGCGGCCAGTTCCGTGCGGGCCTGCTCGGCGGTGGCCTCGGCGCGCCGCCTGGCGGCCTCGGCGTCCCGGTGCGTGGCTTCGGCGCGTTGCCGGGCCGCGTCGGCCTCGGCGGCGGCCGTGCGGGCGGCGTCGGCCTCGGCGCGGGCCTGACCGGCGCGCTCACGGGCCTGCTCGGCCTCGGCGTGCAGGCGCTGCGCGCGGTCGAGGGCCTCGGTTGCGGCGCGGGTCGCCCGGTCGGCGTCGGCGCGGGCGGCGTCGCGTTCGCCGGTGAGTTCGGTGCCGCGGCGGCGTTCGGCGTCGATCTCGACGCGTAGCGCGCGCAGCTCGTGGCGGGCCGTGTCGCGGTCGCGTTCGGCCTGGGTGCGCAGGGCCTCCGCGGCGCTGGCCTGCTGACGGGCGTCGTCGCGGGCGGCCTCCGCCCGGTCGGCGCGTTCGACGGCGGCCGTGGCCCGCTCGCCGGCGCGCCGGGCCTCGTCGTGGGCGGCGTTGCGTTCGGCGGCGGCGGACCGGGCCTCCTCGCGGGCCCGGACGGCGGACGCGGCGGCGTCCTCGGCGTCGCGGCGGGCCTCGTCGCGTTCGGTCTGGGCCGCCGCGACCTGCGTCGCCGCGTCGGCGCGGGCCTGCGCGAGCTGGCGTTCCACCCCCACCGGGGACAACTCGGCGTGCAGGGCGTCGGCGAGGGTCTCCGCGACCTGCTCCAGCCGGTCGACCGCCTCCCAGGTGCGGGCCACCTGGCCGGGCAGGCCGGGGGCGTTGCGGTGCCGCATCCGGCTGTTGCGTGAGGCCCGTTGGCAGGCGCCGTCGTTGTCGCGGCAGTAGCGGAACGGCCGGCCGGCGCCGACGCGCTGCGGCACCTGGCGTCCGCAGTGGGCGCAGGGGCGGGTCTCGGCGGGGGTGGGCTCGGCGTCCATCGAGGGCGGAGTCTACTGCCGGGTCCGGTGGCCACCAGCGGTGCGCCCGCCGCCCCCGGGTCGCCGCGATCCCGGCCTGCCCGACCCGTGACGAAGACGGGTGCGCGACGGCGGCGGACCTGTGACGGGCGGCGGCGGTCGGCCGCTCAGCCGGCCGGGCGGGCCGTGCGGTCCAGGGTGTAGCGGCGTTGCAGCAGCAGCGCGACGAGCATCGCCGCCGCGGGCAGCAGCCCGAAGCCCCAGCGGATCGCGGTCAGCGCGCCGTCGGGCTGCGTGACGCCCTCGCCGGCAGTGGAGGCGACGAACCCGCCCGCGGCCAGGCACAGCGAATACGCCCACGGGCCCAGCGCCGCGCCGGTGGCCTCGGTGGCCGTCCAGACCCCGGTGTAGGTGCCGGCGGCGCCGCCGCCCGCGCGGATGACGTCGGGCACCATCGAGAACGGCAGCAGTTGCATGCCGGCGAAGGCGACTCCGAGCACCGCGACGGCGGCCACCAGCAGGGGCAACCCGGCGGGACGGCCGACGGCGAGGACCAGCGAGCCGGCCGCGAAGGCGCCCTGGGCGCCCAGCAGCGCCCGCTGCTTGCCGACGCGGCGGGCCAGCACCAGCCACGCCGGGGTGACCAGCAGCGCCGGGGCGACGAACGCGGCCACCAGCACGGTGGTCAGGGCGGGGCGGCCCAGCTCGTACTCGGCGTAGTAGGGCACCGCGGCCAGGACCAGGTGGGTGGTGGTGGACATGGCCAGGTACGCGGCGACCAGCCAACGGAACTGCCGGTCGCGCAGCGCCACGACGAGCGCCCGCCAGCCGCCGCCGTGCGGTGCGGGTGTCGCGGCGGCGGCCCGGCGCAGCCGGGCGATGCCGGCCACGCCGACCAGCATGGCGGCCAGCATCCCGACGGCCAGCAGCACGCCCATCCGCTGGTAGCCGGCCCGGGTGGCGTCCTCGCCGCCGGTCAGCAGGGGCGCCAGCAGCCCGGAGACGAGGATGCCGAGGGTCAGCACCACCATCCGGAAGGCCATCAGCCGGGTGCGCTCGTGGTAGCCGATCCGCAGGTCGGCGGGGGTGGCCAGGTAGGGGACCTGGTAGGCGGCGAAGAGCAGGTTGCCGGCGACGAAGGCGAGCGCCACCCAGGCGGCGGCCGGCGCGCCGGTGAGCCCGCCGGGCACGGCGAACAGCGTGGCGAAGGCCAGCGGCAGGGCGCAGCCGAGCAGCAGCAGCCGGCGCCGGTCGCCCCGGCGGGCCTGTTCGACGTCGCAGCGGTGCCCGATCCAGGGGTGCAGCAGCACGTCGGCGATCTTCGGCAGCAGCAGTGCCAGGCCGGCCAGCCAGGGGGCGACGGCCAGCACATCGGTGAGGAAGTAGAGCAGCAGCAGGCCGGGGACCGTCACCCAGACGCCCATGCCGAGGGAACCGGCGGCGAAGCCGAGCAACGGCCCGCGGGGCAGGGCGGTGGTGGTGTCCGTACCGGCCGACTGCTGGTCGAGCCCGGTCATGGCGACCTCCTCGGCGGGCACGCCGCCCGCAATCCAACGGATGCTGGATTGTAGGGGCAGAATGGCGGCCATGACCATGCCCCGCCGTCGACCCGGGCGGCCCCGCCGCGAGGAGACCCGACCGACCCGGGAGGTGGTGCTCACCGCCGCGACCGCGCTGTTCGCCCGGCGGGGCTTCGACGCCGTCGGGCTGCGGGAGGTCGCGGCGGCCGCCGGCGTCGACGTCGCCACGGTCTCGCACCACACGGGTACGAAGGCGCAACTCTACGACGCCTGCTTCGCGCGGGTCTTCGCCGCCGAGCGGGAGGCGCTCGAGGCGGCGGCCGGGCGCGCCCGGCAGGCCCTGCACAGCGGGCCGGGCGAGGTCCGGCGCGCGCTGCACGACCTGGTGGACGTGTTCGTGGACTTCCTGGAGGACCGGCCCGAGACCACCGCGTTGTGGCTGCGCCGCTGGCTGGAGCCGCAGCGGCACGCCGAACTCGACGAGCGCTACGCGGCGCCGCTGTACCGGCTCGTCGCCGACCTGCTCACCGCCGCCGCGGCGGCCGGGGCGCTGGTCGAGCCGGCGCCGCACGTGACGGTGCGCAGCCTGGTGTGGGCGGTGCACGGGCACGTGGTGGCCCTGGCCGCCGGCGGGGGGTCGCAGGCGCGCGAGCGGCGGGAGTTCCGCGCCTTCGTGCACCGCTTCCTCGACGGGCTGTACGGGCCGGCGACGCCTTGACGTGCCGGCCCGCACCGGGCCATTATCCAACGCACGTTGGATTAACGGGGAGGAGCCGGCGATGGGTGCACAGCCCCGGGTGGCGGTCATCGGCGCGGGCGCGGCCGGACTGGCCACCCTCAAGGCGCTCGCCGACGTCGGCGTGCCCGCCGTCTGCTTCGAGTCGGCCGACCGCGTCGGTGGCCTCTGGGTGTACGGGACACCCGGCTCGCCCGCCTACCGAACCCTGCACCTGAACACCAGCAAGGCCCGCACCGAGTTCGTCGACCACCCCATGCCGGCGCACTGGCCGGACTACCCCGACCACGCCCGGGTCGCCGGCTGGCTCACCGACTACGCCGACCGGTTCGGGCTGCACGACGCGGTGCGGCTGCGGCACACCGTCGACCGGGTCAAGCGGGGCGGCGACGGCCGGTGGACGGTGCACGCCGACGGACCCGACGGCGGTGTCGAGGTCACCGTCGACGCCGTCGTCGTCGCCAACGGCCACAACCGGGTGCCGAAACCGCCCGCCCCCGCACACCCGGGCGACTGCACCGCCGAGCAGCTGCACAGCCACGCCTACCGGGGCCCCGACCAGCTCGCCGGCCGGCGGGTGCTGGTCGTCGGCGGCGGCAACTCCGCGATGGACATCGCCGTGGACGCCTCGTACGCGGCCCGGCGCACCCTGCTGTCGCTGCGCCGGGGCGTCTGGGTGGTGCCGAAACACCTGCTCGGCCGCCCGTCGGACACCCTCAACGGTGCCCTGGCCCGCAGGTTGCCGTGGCGGCTGCGCCAGCGCATCACCGAACGGATGCTCGCCGCCACCGTCGGCGCGCCCACCCGCTACGGCCTGCCCGCCCCCGCGCACGGCTTCCTCCAGGACCACCCGACGCTGTCGGACGGGCTGCTGTCCCGGCTGACCCACGGCGAGATCGAGCCCCGCCCCGGCATCGCCGGCTTCGACGGCGACCGGGTCACCTTCACCGACGGCCGCGTCGACGAGGTCGACCTGGTCATCTGGTGCACCGGCTACCGGGTCGAGATCCCGTTTCTCGACCCGGCGTTGCTCGGCGACGGGGCGGACACCCTGCCGCTGTACCGGCACGTGTTCCACCTCGACGCGCCCGGGCTGGCGTTCGTCGGGCTGATGCAGTCCACCGGTGCGGCGTTCCCGCTGGTCGAGGCGCAGGCCAAGCTGGTCGCGGCGCAGCTGTCCGGCCGCTACGCGCTGCCCGAGCCGCACCGGCAGCGCGCCGCCTGCCGGGCCGAACTGCGCGCCGCCACCGCCCGGTGGGGGCAGCGCCGGCCCGCCATGCGGGTGGACTTCGACGCGTACCTGGCCGAGCTGAGGCGGGAACTGGCCGCCGGCACCCGCCGCGCCCGCGGAGCCGCGGCATGAGCGGGCTGGCGGGTCGCCGGGTGCTGGTCACCGGGGCCAGCGGCACCTTCGGCCGGCACCTGTGCGCCGCGTTCACCGCCGCCGGGGCACGGGTCGTCGGCATCGACCGCCAGCCGGGCACCGTCGCCGTCGACCGCGACCCGGGCGAGGGCGAGGGCGAGGGCGTGCCGGTGCTCGGCTGCGACCTGACCGACCCGGCCGCCGTGGCGCCCACGGTCGCCGCCGCCGTGGACCGCCTCGGTGGGCTGGACCTGCTGGTCAACAACGCCGGCGTCGGCGGACCCGCCCCGGCCGAGCTGCCGCCCGACGAGGTGGTGCGCCAGCAGCTGGAGGTGAACCTGCTCGCCGCCTGGCGCACCACCGCCGCCGCGCTGCCCGCCCTGGAGGCCGCCCGTGGGCGGGTGGTCTTCGTCGCCAGCCGGATGGCCCTGCTGCCGCTGCCGCTGGCCGCCGCGTACGGGGTCAGCAAGCGGGCGCTGGTCGCCTACGCCGACGCGCTGCGCCACGAGGTGGGCACCCACGTCGGGGTGAGCGTCGTCTACCCGAGCATGGTCGCCTCGCCGATCCACGACAGCACCGCCGACGCCGGCCTGTCCCTGAACGGGGTGTCCCGCCCGGAACCGGTGGCGGGGGTCGTCGCCGCGATCCTGCGCGCCGCCACCGCCCGGCGGGCGCCCCGGGACGTGGCCACCACCCGGCGCGGGCGCCTCGAACTGGCCCTCGCCCGGCACGCGCCGACGCTGGCCGACCGGCTCGTGCGCCGTACCGTCGCCGCCCGGGTCGCCGCCGGCGACCTGGACGCCGCGCCGCTGGCCGCCGGGATGCTGCGCCGGCACCGCGACGCCACCGGCTAACGTGGCCGGCGTGGCCATCTCCCCGTACGTCGCCCGGCTGCGCGCCTACGTCGGTCACGACCTGCTCCTGCTGCCCGGGATCAGCGCGGTCGTGCGCGACGACGCCGGGCGGGTGCTGCTGGCCCGGCGCGCCGACAACGGCCGCTGGTCGGTGCCCGCCGGCCTCATCGACCCCGGTGAGCAACCCGCCGACGCGGTAGTGCGGGAGGTGTACGAGGAGACCGGCGTGCACGTGCGCGTCGACGGGGTCGCCGGCGTCGCCACCCACCCCGTCGTCTACCCCAACGGCGACGTCTGCGAGTACCTGAACGTGTGGTTCCGGTGCCGGGCGGTGGGCGGCGAGCCGCGCGTCAACGACGACGAGTCCACCGAGGTGGCCTGGTTCGACCCTGCCGACCTGCCGGAGATCAACGAGTGGGCGCGGCTGCGCGTCGACACGGCGCTGCGCGAGGACGCCCCCGTCTGGCACGCCGCTCCCGGCGAGCGGCATCCGGCGCTCGACCGGCCCGACGCGCTCTGACCGCCCGTCGGCGCAGGGCGTGCGGAGGCGGCCCCCGGATCTCGACGCCGAGCGCCGCTCATCCGGGGGCGTCGAAGGCCACCTCGACCGGCGTCGCCGCGGCCAGGTCCACGTCCCGTGCGCCGTACGGGCTGCGCACGCTGATCCGCTGCGCGACGGGGGAGCGCAGCCGGGCCCGCACCCGCCCCGCCGACCAGACCAACTCCTCGACGCCGACGCGGCCCCGGCAAACCACCCCGCGCAGCACCCCCGCGTCCAGGCCCGGCAGTGCGGCCGGCAGCAGCCGCAGCAGCCCCGGGCGGGACTGCACCAGCGACTCGATCAGCACCGCCGGCAGGGCGTGCGCGGCGTCGGCGTTGTACGTCACCAGGTGCGGGTTGTGTGCGCTCATCAGGGACCGGAAGAACATGTCGTTGCCGACGATCTTCAGCAGGTTCGCGGCGGTCAGCGCCCCGTCGTGCAGCCGGGCGGCGGCCAGCGCCCGGTGCAGGCTGCCGTGCGCGGAGAGGTTCTCGTCGCCGCGCAGCGTCAGCGCCCGGTGCGCGGCCCGGGCCAGCTCGGGGGTGTCGTCCGGGTTGATCTCGTCCAGCGGCCACACCGGGTAGAGGTGGCTGACGTGGCGGTGGTCGTCGTCGCCGTGGTAGCCGGGCCACGCCCACTCGGCCAGCGCCCCGCGCCCGTCCACCCGGTACGCGGGCAGCCGCCCCAGCAGCCCCGCCCACCGGTCCGAGCCGGTCACCTCGGCGGCGGTACGCAGGGCGTGCCGGGCGGCGGCGATGTCCATCGTGGCGTTCACCGCCACGTGCACCGCCCGCCCCCGCTCGTCGTGCGGGCCGGTCTCCGCCGAGTACGACGGCACCACGACCACCCTGCCCGCCTCGTCGGTGACGGTGAGCAGGTCCGCGAAGAAGTCCGCCACCTCCGCCAGCCAGCCGGCCACCTCCCCGAGGGGCGCACCGGTGACCAGGTGCTGCTCGTGCAGCGGGTGCAGCAGCCAGTCCGCGCCGGGCAGCCACGCGGCGAAGGGCCAGTCCTCGTGCAGGTGGAACAGGTGGCCGTGCTCGCCGTCGGTGCGGCTGGGCGCCAGCAGGCCCCGGGCCCCGTAGATCGCCCGCGCGTTGCGCCGCCAGTCGTCGACCTGGCCGCGTACCAGGTTGGCGTGGGCCGCGGTCACCTCCGGCAGGGCGCCGACGTTCGCGCCGGCCAGTTGCAGGTTCAGGTTGGCGTCGGTGGTGAAGTCGCCCGCCCAGGCGGCGTCCCACGAGCCGAGCCACAGCCCGGTCAGCCGGGGCGGCAGGACACCGCTGGAGCTGAGCAGCAGGTACCGGCCGGCGTGGAACAGCCGCTCCAGCAGGGCCGGCCGCAGCGTGCCCGCGTCGGCGTCCTGCGCCGCGAGCAACTCGCTTACGGGCAGTTCCCGCTGTGCGTCCGGCACCCGCAGGTCCAGGCTCACCCGTCCGTAGGCGCGGCCGTGCAGCACGACGTGCCGGGCCAGCAGGCTCTCGTAGCCGTCGCCGGCGTGGGCCGCCAGCCGCTCCTCCAGCTCGCCGGTGCGCCACGGCGGCGTGTCGGGGCGGTCGAGCGCCGTGGTCAGCAGCGCCGGGCCGCGCACCGCCACCCGGTCGTCACCGAGGACCGCCACGTCGCCGCGCAGCAGGGTGAGCCCCTCGAAGCCGTACGCGCCGCCCGCGTCGGGGTAGCGGCCCCGCACCCGCAGGAAGACCAGCTCCCCCCGGCGGTACGCGGCGACGGTGTAGCGCACCGAATCCGGCCGGCCCGGCAGGTCCCCCGTGACGCCCACCTCGCAGGTGCCCGCGTCGACGTGGGTGACCACCAGCGCGTCGGCCCGGGAGACGAACGAGCGTCGCCGGCCGCCGGCCCACTCGACGACGACCTCCCCGGTGGTGAACTCGGTGCGGCGCCGGTAGTCGTCGACGGGGCCGGGCGCCACGGCGTCGACGGTGAGGGCGAAGCCGGGATGGAACGACTGCGTCCAGCGCAGCACGCCGTCGCCGGCGAGCAGCCGGCTGGCCTCGGCGCGCCGGTCGGCGAGGATCAGCTCACGGACGCGGGGCAGCAGGGCGGCCAGCTCGGGCGGCCGGGCGTCGCGGGTGCCGTTGGGCAGGACGAAGCGGTGGTGGTTGACGATGATGCGTTCGGCGTGCGGCCGGCCGTACACCATGATCCCGGCCTCGCCGTTGCCGGAGAGGAACGCGTCCTCCCAGCGCTCGGCGGGGGCGGTGTCGACGATGCGGTGCGCGGCGGGGGACGGTCCGGCCGTCACCGGCCGGCCCTCGCCGCCGGGGCGGGGGCGGCGGTGCTGCCGCGTACCGTCAGCCGGGGCGGCAGCAGGGTGACCTCCGGCACCGCCTCGCCGTCGAGCTTGCGCATCAGCAGCGACACGGCCTGCGTGCCGATCTCCTCGGCGGGGACGGGCACGGCGGTGAGCATCGGGCTGGCCTGCTCGGCGAAGCGGTCGGGGCAGACGGCGACCACCGACACGTCCTGCGGCACCCGCCGGCCCAGCGCGGGCAACGTGGCCAGCACCGGGTCCACGGCGGCCTCGTTCTGCACGATCAGCCCCGACACGTCAGGGTGGCGTTCCAGCAGGTCGGCGAGGGTGCGGCGCACGGCCGCCGCCCCCTCCTCGCAGGGCAGCGCCACCGCGTCGACGCCGTGCACGGCGGCGGCCTCGACCACGCCGGCGCGGGTGCGGTGCGCGAAGCCCGTGCCCCGGTCGTAGACGGCGGCGGGCGCGCCGAGCAGCGCCACGCGCCGGTGCCCCAGCCCGGCCAGGTGCGCGACGCAGGCCCACCCGGCCCGGTGGAAGTCCAGGTCCACACAGGTCAGGCCGGTGGCGTCGGCGGGCAGGCCGATGAGCACGCTGGGCCGGGCCAGCGCCCGCAGCAGCGGCACCCGCGGGTCGTCCAGCTCCACGTCCATCACCAGGACGCCGTCGACCAGGGCGGTGGCGGCGACGCGCCGCAGGCCGGCGGGCCCCTCGTCGGAGGTGACCAGCAGCACGTCGTGGTCGAAACGGCGGGCGGTGGTGACCACGGCCATGGCGAACTGCATCACCACGGGCACCTGCATCCCCGCGCGCAGCGGCAGGACCAGCGCGATCACGTTGGCCCGCCGGCTGGCCAGAGCCCGCGCCCCGGCGTGCGGGTGGTAGCCGAGCAACCGGATGCTGGCCAGCACCCGGTTGCGGGTCACCTCGGAGATGACGCGCTTGCCGCTGAGCACGTACGACACGGTGCTCACCGCGACCCCGGCGTGCCGGGCGACGTCGGCGATGGTGGGCTGCCCGGGCGACGGGCGCCCCCGCGCCCCGCTCACCGCGCCCGCCCCGACGCCGGCACGGCCGCCCGGCCGTCGCCCGCCGCCTCGTCGCCGCGTACGGCGAGGGTGCCGACCAGCCGCACGTCGCGCGCGGAGCGCCCGACGAGGACGGTGTGGGTGGCGTCCTCCACCACCCGCCGGCCCCGGGTCTCGTCCCACCAGCTCAGCTCGGCGGTACGCAGCCGCAGCCGGACCACCTGCCGCTGCCCCGGCGCGAGGCTGATCCGGGCGAAGTCGCGCAGCTGGCGCAGCGGCTGCTTGACGCGGGAGCGGCGCTGGCGCGTGTAGAGCTGCACGACCTCCTCGCCGGGGCGGTCGCCGGCGTTGGTGACCTCGACGCTCACCTCGACCTCCTCGCCGGCGGTGGCCTCGTCGACGCTCAACCGCAGGCCGGCGTACTCGAAGCGGGTGTAGCTGAGCCCGTGGCCGAACGGGTACAGCGGGTCGCCCCGGTGGTACAGGTAGGTGGCGTCGGAGCCGATCACGTCGTAGTCGAGCAGGTCGGGCAGTTCGGCGGCGTCGGCGTACCAGGTCTGGGTGAGCCGGCCGCCGGGCTCGGCGTCGCCCAGCAGCACGTCGCCCAGGGCGGTGCCGTGCTCCTGGCCGCCGTGCGCCGACCAGAGCACCGCCGGCAGGTGCCTCTCGGCCCACCCGACGGCGTACGGGTAGCTGCTGGTCACCACCAGCACCGTGCGCGGGTTGGCGGCGTGCACCGCCCGCAGCAACGTCTCCTGGCCGGTGGGCAGGGCCAGGTCGACGCGGTCCTCGGTCTCCCGGCCGTTGACCATCGGGTGGTTGCCCAGCGCCACCACCGCCACGTCGGCTTCGGCGGCCAGGGCGGCGGCCTCGGCGGCCCCGTCGGCCAGCAGCTCCACCGTGAAGCGGGTCGCGTCGCCCGGGGTCGGGGCGTCGGCGCGCAGCCGCCCGTCCGCGTCGACGGCGACGTACCGGCCGGTGGCGAGGTGGTGCAGCAGCACCGTGCCGTCGGGGCCGTCGTGGAAGCGGAAGGTCTCGCGTACCACCCAGCCGCCCGGTCCCGGGCGGTCGTTGGCGAGTGCGCCGGCCTCGTCGGCTCCGACGTGCCGGCCGTTGCCCGCGGCGCGCAGCGCCACCACGTCGCGTCCCCAGTCGAAGACGTCGAACCCGGTGGCGTCGGCGCCGACGGTCAGCGGGCCGCCGTCGGGGCTGTCCGGGCAGCCGACGTAGCGCCCGCCGACGCGCAGCGCGATCCGGTCGGTGCCGGGGTGGGTGGTGACAGTGGACAGTCGCTCGGCCAGGCCCTGGTACGCGGTCACCGCGTACGGCAGGGTGCCGCTGTACCAGTCCTCGTGAACGGCGTCGGCCAGCGGGCCGAGCACGGCCACCCGCAGGCCCGCGTCGGTCAGCGGGAGCAGCCCGTCGTTGCGCAGCAGCACGATCGACTGGCGGGCGGCCTCGCGGGCCAGGTCCCGGTGCGCGGGGCGGTCGACGGCGTCCGGCGCGACGCCGGCGAAGGGGTCGTCGCGCGGCGGGTCCAGATCGCCGAGGCGGACCCGGACGGCGAGGATCCGCCGGACGGCGCGGTCCACGTCGGACCCGGTGATCAGCCCCCGGTCGAGCGCCTCGGTCAGTCGCGCGACGGTCGGGGCGCTGTCGGCGTCGTCCTCGGTGAAGCTGTCGATCCCGGCGCGCAGGGCGGCGGCGAAGCCGCTGACGTGGTCGGGCAGGTGGCCCTGCACCCCGGCGATGTTGGTCACCGCGCCGGCGTCCCCGACGATCAGCAGTTCCTCGGGCGTCCAGCGGCGCAGTTCGTTCTCGATGAGCGGGCTCAGGTGCGCGGGCACCCCGTTGACCAGGTTGTAGGAGGCCATCACGGCGACGGCCGCGCCGGCGGCGAGGGGGGCGCGGAAGGCGGGCAGCTCGTACTCGTGCAGCACCCGGGGGGACAGGTCGCTGGAGGTGGTGGCCCGGTCGGTCTCGTTGTTGTAGGCGAGGAAGTGCTTGACCGTCGGCGCCGTACGCAGCCGCTGCGGGTGGTCGCCGCGCAGTCCCTGGGCGTACGCGGTGGCGAGCCGCCCGGTCAGCCACGGGTCCTCGGACCAGCCTTCCTCGTTGCGTCCCCAGCGGGGGTCGCGCAGCGGGTTGACCACCGGCGCCCAGACGTTGAGGCCGACCCGCTCGGGGTCGGCGTGGTGCTTGGCGCGCACCTCGTCGCCGACGGCGGCGCCGACGGCCCGGACCAGCTCGGGGTTCCAGCTGCTGGCAAGCCCGACCGCCTGCGGGAAGACGGTGGCCTTGCCGAGCCAGGCCACCCCGTGCAGCGCCTCGGTGCCGGTGCGGAAGGAGGGTAGGCCGAGGCGGGGCACGGGCGCCTGCCACTGGTGCAGCAGGCCGAGCTTCTCCGGCAGGGTGAGCCGGTCCAGCAGGTCGTCGACGATGGCCTGCGGGGAGGGGGCGGGGTGGTCGGTCATGGTCGGGTCGCCTTCCGTGGGTCCGCGTCACGACCGTGTCGAAGCGCTTCGACGAACGGTGGCGCGAGCGGCGTCGCGGTGGGGGTGGCGGCCGCCGGCCCGGAAGCGTTGAAGCGCTTCGACGACTGCGCGAGACATGCCGCCCCGGGTGCCCGAGCCACAGGGCGGCGGTTCGAGGTTGGCACCCCGCGCCGGTCCGGTCAAGGCCCGCTGGCCCCGGGGGTCACGCCGCGGGGAGCCGACCCGACTCGACGGCGGCGAGCGAGGCGGTGGCGCCACCGAGCGCGGTGGCCGCCGAGTCCAGGGTGGAGGCGTCCAGCAGGCAGCCGCCGGCCTGCGGAGCGTGGGTCCGCGCGGCGAACTCCGTGCGGGCCGCCGGCAGCAGCCACGGGGCCAGGGTCGCGAGGTGCCCGCCGACCACCACGGCCTGCGGGTTGAGCAGATTGGCCAGGACGGAAGCGGCGTGCCCGAGCCGGCAGCCGACGTCGGCCAGTCCGGCCAGGACGCCGGGGTCGCCCTGGCGGGCCAGCGCCTGGATCCGTTCGATCTCCGGCAGGAAGTCGGTGACCGGCCCGTCCTGCTGGGTGTCGGGCAGCAGGCGGCCGACCACCGCCGGCAGCCCGGCGTACGCGGCCAGGCAGCCGCGCCGCCCGCACCCGCAGGCGGGACCGGCCGGGTCGAGCGTCAGGTGCCCGATCTCGCCCGCGAATCCCCGTCCGCCGCGCAGCAGCCGGCCGCCGGCGACGATCCCCGCGCCGACGGAGGCCCCGCCGGTGAGGTGGACCAGGTGGGCGGCCCCGGCGTACGCGCCGTGGCGGTGCTCGGCGAGGACGGCGAGGTTGGCGTCGGTGTCGACGTCGATGGTGAGACCGGGCTCGCGCAGTGCGGCGCGCAGGTCGGCGGCGAGGGGCACGTCCCGCCAGCCGAGCGCGGTGGCCCGGGGAACGGCGCCGTCGGCGTCGACGAGGCCGGGCACGCCCACGGTCAGGCCGAGCACGCGGCGGTCCTGCCCGGTCAGCCGGGTGATCGCCCGCCGGGCCAGGGCCGCCAGCGCGCGGACCGTCTCGGCGGGGGAGGACGTCGGCGCGGCGAAGGCACGCCGCCAGGTGAGCAGCCGGGCGCCGGCCAGGTCGACGGCCACCACCACCAGTTCGTCGGCGGCGATCTGCATGCCCAGGGCCGCGTACGGGGCGCCGTCGAGGACGAGCATGGTCGCGGGGCGTCCGACCCGGTTCTCGGTCAGCCCGGTCTCGCGCAGCAGCCGCCGTTCGATCAGCTCGCCGACCAGGCTGGACACGGTGGCCTTGTTCAGGCCGGTGTGCGCCGCGATGTCAGCCCGGGAGCAGGGGGCGTGGCGGCGGACGTGCCGCAGCACGACGGCCCGGTTGGCCGTACGGACGTCGCCGAGGTCGCTCGGCCGCGGTTCGCTGTGGCTGCTGATCACGATCTGTCCGCTCCCTGGGCGACGGTGCGCGATCCCGGTGGTGCCGCGCGCCCCATCATCGCGTACGTGGCGGGTGCCGCTGTCTTGTGGGACGGATCACCGTCGATTAGTTTGTTTGGCTAGAACCCCAACTAATTCTAGCCGGACACGAACGGTCCGCGAAACCGTTATCCGATGACGAAGGGAGTGCGCCGTGAAGCCGTCCCTGCCGGGCGTATCCACCGACCGACGGTCCCTGCTGCGCCTGCTCGGCCTCGGCGCCGCCACGACGATGGGCGGCGCCACCCTGGCCGGTTGCAGCAAGGAGGCCGGGAGCAAGGGCAGCGCCACGAAGGGCGACGCCATCCGGTCGGTGCTGCCCGCCCACAAGCCGGCCGAGTTGCTCAAGCCCGACATCGTCGGGGAAGGGCCGATCCCCGACGGCTACCTCAGCTACCCCCGCAGCCTGGTCGACGCCGTCACCGAGCAGCCCGGCCGGGGCGGCCCGGCGATCCGCAGCATGAGCCCGTGGTGGGGGCCCACCCCGCCGACGCTGGGCCGCAACTCCTACCTGGCGGCGGTCAACGCCAAGCTGGGCGTGGATCTGGACCCGAGCCTGCAGGACGGCACGACCTACGCCGACAAGCTCAACGCGATGCTCGGCGCCCGCGACGTGCCCGACCTGCTCATGGTCCCCAACTGGGAGGTCGACAAGGTCGCCCGGTTCTCCGACGCCGTCAAGGCGCTGTTCGAGGACCTCACCGACCACCTCAAGGGCGACAGCGCCGCGAAGTACCCGTACCTCGCCGCGCTGCCCACCGGCGCGTGGGAGTACTCGGTCTGGGCCGGCCGGCTCTACGCCGTGCCGTACCCCACCGACGGGGTGTTCGCGTGGGCGCTGTTCCACCGCAAGGACCTGCTCGACAAGGCCGGCCTGACCGCGCCCACCTCGCCGGAGGAGCTGCACGAGCTGGGCAGGAAGCTCACCGACCCGGGCAAGGGGGTGTGGGCGTTCGGCAGCATCTTCGACATGGTGCAGCAGTTCTTCGGCTGCCAGCAGACCTGGCGCAAGAAGGCCGACGGCGGCCTGGAGCACAAGTTCGAGAACCCGGGCTTCCGCGCGGCCCTGGAGTTCACCGCGAAGCTCTTCGCCGAGGGGCTGGTGCACCCCGACACGGTGGCCAGCAAGGGCGCCGACGAGAAGCAGCTCTTCAAGGCCGGCAAGATCATGATATTCCAGGACGGGCTCGGCGCGTGGCAGGGCCTGCAGGGCGAGCAGTCCAAGATCCTGCCGAGCTTCGACATGCAGCCGCTGCCGGTGTTCGGCGCGGCCGGCGCTCAGCCGGTCATCTGGGGCAGCGAGAAGCCGATCTTCTTCACCTTCGTGAAGAAGGGCGTCGGCGCGGAGCGCGTCGACGAGCTGCTGCGGGTGCTCAACTGGTGCGCCGCGCCGTTCGGCAGCCGCGAGTTCGAGCTGCGCGAGTACGGCGTGGAGGGCAAGCACTTCACCCGGGGCCCCGACGGCAGCCCGCTGCCCAGCGACCTCGGCCGCAAGGAGCTGGGCGGCCAGTACAACTTCTGCCGGGTCGCGGTGAAGGTGAAGAGCAGCGACACGCCGAACTACGTCCAGCAGTACCTGGACTACTACAAGAAGAACATCGGCCTGCTGGAGAAGGACCTGTTCGCCGGGATCAAGCTGGAGCTGCCGGCCAACTGGTCGAAGA
Organism: Micromonospora sp. NBC_01740; assembly: GCF_035920365.1. Lineage (NCBI taxonomy): Bacteria > Bacillati > Actinomycetota > Actinomycetes > Micromonosporales > Micromonosporaceae > Micromonospora > Micromonospora sp. NBC_01740. The sequence goes on from NZ_CP109150.1 coordinate 5,025,524, forward strand.
TCATCCAGCCGACGGAGGACAAGATCCGCGACATCCTGCGCGGCCGTCGCCCGATCAGCGACCTCGACCAGGTGACGAAGGAGTTCCTCGCCTCCGGCGGTGAGGAGGGGCGCGCGTTCCACGAGAAGGCGCTCGCCGACAACGGCCGATGAGCGGCCCGGGCACCGCCGGCGCGGTCGACGCGCCAGCGGACCACCGCCCGGCCCGGCCCGGCCGTCGGGGCCGGGCCGCCGGTCGTACGCCGCCCGTCCGGCCCCGGCGTACCCTGCGGGACCGGCTGCGCCGGGACTGGCCGCTGCTGGCCATGACAGCGCCCGCCGCGTGCCTGTTGCTGGTCTTCCACTACCTGCCGACGCTGGGCAACGTCATCGCCTTCCAGGACTACAACCCGTTCGTCGGCGACGACCCGCTCGAGGCGTTCCTCTACAGCGAGTGGATCGGCTTCGGCAACTTCGAGGCGCTGTTCGTCGACCCGCTGTTCTGGGACGCGGTCCGCAACACCCTGACCATCACCGCGTTCCAGCTCGTCTTCTTCTTCCCGCTGCCGATCATGTTGGCGATCCTGCTCAACAGCCTGGTCTCCGGCCGGGTGCGGGGCTTCGTGCAGAGCGTCGTCTACCTGCCGCACTTCTTCAGCTGGGTGCTGGTGGTCACGTTCTTCGTGCAGATGCTCGGCGGGGCCGGCCTGCTGGCCCAGGAGATGCGCGAGGCCGGCATGCAGCCCTGGGACGTGATGACCAACCCGGACACCTTCATCGTCCTGGTCACCGCCGAGTCGGTGTGGAAGGACGTCGGCTGGGGCGCGATCGTCTTCCTGGCCGCGCTGTCCGCGATCGACCCCAATCTGTACGAGGCGGCGGCCGCCGACGGGGCCGGCCGGTGGCGGCGGCTGTGGCACATCACCCTGCCGGGCCTGCGCCCGGTGATCGTGCTGCTGCTCATCATGCGGCTGGGCGACGCGCTGTCGGTCGGCTTCGAGCAGTTCATCCTGCAACGCGAGGCGGTCGGTCGGGAGGCCGCCGAGGTGCTGGACACATTCGTCTACTACCAGGCCATCAGCACCCAGCAGTGGGGTCTCGGCGCCGCCGCCGGCCTGTTCAAGGCAGTGGTGGGGCTGGTCCTCATCCTCGCCGCCAACAAGGTGGCGCACCGCTTCGGCGAGCAGGGGGTGTACGCAAGATCATGACCGCACAGCTCAGTGGCGTCGGCCCCGTGTCGGCGCGCCCGACACCCGATCCCCTGCCCAGGCGGCGGCGGTCCCAGCGACCCGCCTGGGAGGAACCGCCCACGCCGCTGGGCACGCTGGCCAAGGGAGCGGTGCTCACGGCGCTCGTCGCGGCCGTGCTCGTGCCCATGTGGGCGGTGCTGGTGACCAGCCTCGCCTCGCGCAGCACGATCGACGAGGCCGGCGGGATGGTGATGGTGCCCCGCGAGATCGACCCGTCGGCGTACATCACCATCTTCAGCGGTGGGCAGATCACCCAGGCCGTGTGGATCAGTACGCTGGTCACCGTCCTCGGTACGACCGTGAGCCTGGTGCTCACCGTCCTCGCCGCGTACGGGCTGTCCCGGCCCGGGTCGGTGGGACACCGGGGGTTGCTCTTCTTCTTCCTGCTGACCTTCCTGATCTTTCCCGGCCTGGTGCCCAGCTACCTCGTGGTCACCGGCCTGGGGCTCAAGGACAGCATCTGGTCGCTGATCCTGCCCAGCGCGATCAGCGTGTTCAACCTGGTGGTGATCCGGGCGTTCTTCATGAACGTCCCCGGTGAGCTGCTCGACAGCGCCCGCATCGACGGCGCGGGGGAGTTCCGCATCCTGTGGCGCATCGTGCTGCCGCTGTCCAGGGCGGTGATCGCCGTCGTCGGTCTCTTCTACGCCGTCGGCTACTGGAACGCCTACTTCAACGCGGTGCTCTACATCGACGACAACGACAAGTTCCCGATCCAGCGGGTGTTGCAGAGCTACATCCTCGCCGGCCAGTCGCCGAACGTGTCCGGGGCGGCGGTGAGCCTGCCGGGCATCAGCGCGTACCCGCCGACCCTGGCGGTGAAGATGGCGGTGGTGATGGTGACCGTCGTGCCGGCGGTGATCGTCTACCCGTTCGTGCAGCGGCACTTCACCAAGGGTGTGATCACCGGCGCGGTGAAGGGCTGACCGGGCCCGCGCGGCGCCCGACCCCTGACGGGTCGGGCGCCGCTCGCCGTCACGCCGGGTCGGGGAACCATCCGTCGAAGGGCGCCGGGGTGACCGGCTCGCCGTTGAGCAGCAGCCGGGCCGGCAGGTCCGCGCCGGCGACGCTGACGTGCGCCACCCGCAGCGGGCCGTCGGTGTCCACGCGCAGGGTGTCGCCGTCGCGTACGGCCGTCACGACCGTGTCGCCGTCGACGTCGTGCAGCACCGTACGGGCGTCGACCGCGCCCCAGCTCACCAGCGTGACGTCGGCGAACGGCCCGTCGCCGACCGTGTCGCCCGGCGCCACGACCGGGACGAGCGCGCCGTGCCGGACGTAGAGCGGCGACCGGTGCAGCGGCACGGTGACCCGCAGGCGTTGCCCGCCGCGGTGCCGCTCGCCGGTGGCAGCGTCGACCCAGTCGTCGCCGACGGGCAGGTAGACGTCGCGCCGCCCGGACGGGTCCGTGACGGGGGCGACCAGCAGGTCGGTGCCGAGGCGGTACTGCAGGTCCGTCGTCCACGCGGTCGGGTCGTCGGGGGTGTCCACCAGCAGCGCGCGCATCATCGGCGTGCCGTCGGCGGCCGACCGTACCGCCGCGGACCACAGGTAGGGCATCAGCCGGTAGCGCAGCCGCAGGGCGGCCACCGCGTCGCGTTCGGTCTCGGCGGGGAAGTCCCACGGCAGCCGGCTGGTGGTGCCGTGCAGGCGGACCAGCGGCGACAACGCGCCGAACTGGGTCCACCGGACGTACAGCTCGGGCGTCGGGGTGCCGTGGAAGCCGCCGGTGTCGTGACTCCAGAACGGCACGCCGGAGAGCCCGTGCGACAGCCCGCCGCGCAGGGTGCTGGCCAGCCCCGGCCAGGTGGCGTTGACGTCGCCGCTCCACTGTGCGCTGTGCCGCTGCCCGCCCAGGTACGACGAGCGGGCCCACACCGTGCGGTGCCCGGTCACTTCCTCGGTCACCTGCGCGACCACGTCGTTGAACAGCAGCGCGTACACGTTGTGCAGTTCGACGCCGGTCATCCCGTTGTGGGCGACGGCGTCGACGGGCACGCCCTCGGCGAAGTCGGTCTTGAAGACCGCCACCCCCTGCACCAGCAGGGGCCGCAGCAGCCCGGTGAACCATTCGACGGCGGCCGGGTTGGTGAGGTCCACGATGGCGCTCGCCGGGTGGCTGCCGTGCCAGACGTCGGCGACGTACGGGCTGCCGTCGGCGTGGCGCAGGAAGTAGCCGGCCTCGGCCGCCGCGGCGTAGAGCGGGCTGTCGGTCATCAGGTACGGGTTCATCCAGAGGCAGACCCGGAAGCCCTGCCGCGCGAGGCTCCGCAGCATCGCCGTCGGGTCGGGGAACGCCTCGGCGTCCCACTGCAGGTCCGACCAGCGGCCGGCGACCTGCCAGTAGCAGTCCAGGTGCAGCACGTCGCAGGGGATGCCGCGTTCGCGCAGCAGGCGGGCGCGCTCGAGTACCCGCTCCTGCGAGTCGGGGAAAAAGCCGGAGGAGACCCAGGCGCCGAACGCCCACTTCGGCGGCAGGTACGGACGGCCGGTGAGCCGGTCGAAGCGGTCGAGCACCTGCGCCGGGGTCGGGCCGGCCAGCACGTAGTAGTCGAGCAGGTCGTCGGGGACCAGGATCTGCACGCTGCTGTGGGTGGACTGGCAGACGTCGAACTGCACCGGCAGCCCGCTGTCGACCAGCACCCCGTAGCCCCGGTCCGACAGGTAGAACGGCACGTTCTTGTGGGAGCGGTCCGACTCGCCGCCGAAGGCGTCGAAGTTCCACATCAGCGGCCGCTGGCCCCGCTTGTCCAGGGGGGTGAACTTCTCGCCGAAGCCGACGAAGCGTTCGTCGCCGGGCGCGACGAAGCTCTCGTGCCAGGCGACGGGCGCGCCGTCGACGGTGGAGCGGCCGAACGGCAGGGTGCGCCGCCGGCCGCTGATGTCGCGGGTGCCCGGGTCCTGCTCGAGCAGCAGCCGCCCGTCGGCGCCGAGGAAGCGCAGGTGCCACGGATCCAGGCGGATCTCGGCGACCACGGCGCCGGTGTCGACCCGGACGCGGGCCTCGTCGACGGTGACGGTGGCCGGGTGGGTGCCGGGGTGCACCAGCGGCAGCGCCCGCGCGGAGCGGCTGCGGGCCTGCGGATCGTCGGACAGGCGTACCCGGATCACCCCCTCGCCGGCGGCGTCGACGCGCACCACCATGCTCGCGCCGTCGGAGAGGGCGGCCTTGAACGTCACCCCGTGCGCGTCGGTCGCGACGACCTCGGCCCGACCGACGACGGCGGCCGCGTCCTCGCCGGGGCCGCGCACCGGCAGGTCGGGTGGGTCGGCCACGAAGGTCTCGTACGGGACCAACGGCGGTCGGTAGGGCATCGGCGTCTCCTCCAGGATGGTTCCGGCGGTCCCGTCAGTTTCTTTGGCTCCTCAACTAACTGTCAACGAAAACCTGCACCGGATCGGCGAAGCATCGGCGTTGACAGGCGCAAACGTCGTCAATATTTTGGACGCTTCCCCAACAAACTGGCGGTGAGCGATGTGGGGTGACGGTGCGGGGCTGCGCTACGGCGGCGACTACAACCCCGAACAGTGGCCGGCCGAGGTGTGGCGCGAGGACGTCGCCCTCATGCGCCGCGCCCGGGTCAACCTGGTCACCGTCGGCGTGTTCGCCTGGTCGCGACTCGAACCGGAGCCCGGCCGGTACACCTTCGACTGGCTGGACCAGGTGCTGGACCTGCTGCACGACAACGGCATCTCCGTCGCCCTCGCCACCCCGACCGCGTCGCCCCCGCCCTGGTTCTCGCTGGCCCATCCCGACGCCCTGCCGGTGACCGCCGACGGCGTACGCCTGCACCACGGCAGCCGGGACACCTACTGCGCCGCCGCGCCCGCCTACCGGGCCGCCGCCCGGCGCATCGCCGCCGCCCTCGCCGACCGCTACGCCCACCACCCGGCCCTCGCGCTGTGGCACGTGCACAACGAGTACGGCACCACCTGCCACTGCCCGCACACCGCCCGGGAGTTCCGGCGCTGGCTGGCCGACCGGCACGGCGACCTGGTCGCGCTCAACGCCGCCTGGGCCACCAGCTTCTGGAGCCAGCACTACACCGACTGGGCGCAGGTCGACACGCCCCGCGCCACGCAGTACCTGGCCAACCCGGGGCACCTGCTGGACTTCCGCCGCTTCTGGTCGGACACCCTGCTCGCCGCGTACGCCGAGCAGCGCGACCTGCTGCGGGCGGCCAAGCCGGCGATCCCAATCACCACCAACCACGTCCTCGGCGACTGGGTGCCGGTCGACCACGCCCGCTGGGCCGCCGAGGTGGACCTGGTGGCGATCGACCATTACCCGGACGCCACCGACGGCGGCGCGGAGGAGCAGACCGCCCTCGCCGCCGACCTGGCCCGGGGCTGGGCGCGGCACGGCGCCGGCGACGTCGGCCACCCGGCGCGGTGGCTGCTGATGGAGAGCGCCCCCAACCAGATCCACAGCGGCGGCCGGATGCACACCAAGGAGCCCGGCCGAATGGCCCGGCACAGCCTCTCCCACGTCGCGCGCGGCTCACGGGGGGCGATGTTCTTCCAGTGGCGGGCCCCGGCCGGCGGGGCGGAACGTTTCCACTCCGCGCTGGTGCCGCACGCCGGCCCCGATACCCGCGTGTTCCGGGAGGCCGTCGACCTCGGCGCGACGCTGGAGCGGATCTCGGAGGTCGACGGCACGGTCGACGCCGCCGTCGCGATCGCCTGGGACGCCGCGAGCGGCTGGGCCCTGGGCCACCCGGGGATGCCGTCGCCGCGACTCGACCACCGCGACGAGGTGTCGGCGGCGCACCGGGCGCTGTGGCGTGCCGGATTCGGCACCGACATCGTGCTGCCCGGCGACCGGCTCGACGGGTACCGCCTGCTGGTGCTGCCAGCCCTCTACCTGGCCTCCGACGCCACCGCCGACTGGGTGCGCGCGTACGTCGACGGCGGCGGTCACCTGCTGGTGACGTGGCTCAGCGGGGTCGCCGACGAGCACGCCCGCGTCCGGCTCGGCGGTCACCCCGGGGCGTTCCGTGAGGTGCTGGGCGTACGGGTCGAGGAGTTCCACCCCCTCGCCGACGGCGAGACGGTGCCGCTGTCCGACGCCGGGACCGGTCGCCTCTGGGCCGAGACGGTACGCCTCGCCGGCGCGGAGCCGGTGGCCTCGTACGCGGGTGGCCCGCTCGCGGGGCTGCCGGCGGTCACCCGCCACCGCAGCGGCGCCGGCACGGCCTGGTACCTGTCCACCCGACCCGACGACGCCACCTACCGTCGACTGGTGACGCGGGCGGCGCGAGCGGCCGGCGCGACACCCGTCTGCCCGGCGGCCCCGGCCGGGGTCGAGGCGGTCCGCCGCCGCGCCGTCGGGGCGAGCTGGCTGTTCCTGCTCAACCACACCGACCGGCCGCAGCGGGTCCCGGCGGCCGGGGTCGACCTGCTCACCGGCGCGACGGCCGACACGGAGGTGCACCTGCCCGCCGGGGGCGCGGCTGTGCTCCGGGAGACCGGCGCCGGCCGCCCTGGCGACCCGGGTCGCCAGGGCGGCTGACCCGTCCTCGCGAACCTCCCGTCGCCGCCCGCCGCGCTGTCGGGGCGGGCCCGCTGGTCAGGGGTAGGGCTGGCGGTCAGGGCATGGCGACGGCGGCGCGGGAACGGTCGGCGGCGATCCGCACCGCCAGCCCCGCCAGCACCGTGCCCATCACGAGTCGCTGCACCCGCAGCCACAGCGGCCGGCGGGCGAAGAACCCGGCGAGCGCGCCGGCGCTGAGCACGATCAGCGCGTTCACCGTCAGCGCCACCGCGATCTGGGTCAGCCCCAGCAGCAGGCTCTGCGCCGCCACGTGGCCACGGGCCGGGTCGATGAACTGCGGCAGCAGCGACACGTAGAGAATCGCGATCTTGGGGTTCAGCAGGTTGGTGACCAGGCCCATGGTGAACAGCCGCCGGGCCGGGTCCGGCGGCAGCGGCGCCGGGGCGAACGGTGACTGCCCGCCCGGTCGCAGCGCCTGCCAGGCCAGCCACAGCAGGTACGCCGCGCCGGCCAGCTTGACCGCCGTGTAGAGGGCCGGGACCAGCACGAACACCGTGGCGATGCCGGCGACCGCAGCGGCCAGGTAGATGCCGAACCCGGCGGCGACGCCCAGCAGCGACACCAGCCCCGCCCGCCGGCCCTGCGTCACCGACCGGGACACCAGGTAGACCATGTTCGGCCCGGGGGTCAACACCATCCCCAGCGCCACCAGCGCGATGCCCACCAGTGCACCCGTACCGACCATGGTTCCCCCCGTTGCCGATGCTCGCGCCGACCCTACGCCGTACGCCGCCGCGCCGCCGACCCGTGCCGGCGTGCCGCGCGCCCCCACGGTCGACACGACGTTGGGCACACTGGGCCGATGCTGCACGCCCCCGCCACTGCGACCCTGCCGGAGCTCCTGCTGCGTCCCTGGCGCGACGCCGACGCCGACGCCCTGATCGCCGCGTACCGCGACCCGGTGCTGCTGCGCTGGACCCGGGCGCCGGTGACCACGACCGCCGAGGCGCGCCGGTTCCTGGCCGCGGCACACCGGGACTGGGACGACGGCCACCGGTTCTGCTTCGCCGTGCTGGAGCAGCACCCGGTCGGCGAGACCCTGGTGGCGCAGGTGGTCCTCAAGAACGTCACCGAAGGCGGCGGGGACGCCGAGGTCGGCTACTGGACCGCCGCGCCCGCGCGGGGCAGGGGCGTCGCCCCGCACGCCCTGAGCGCGGTCACCGACTGGGCGTTCGCCCGGTTCGCCGGCCTGCGGCGGTTGGACCTGCTGCACCAGATCGACAACCCCGCGTCCTGCCGCGTCGCGGAGAAGGCCGGCTACGTCTTCCAGGAGGTGCTGCCGGCCCGCCCGCCGTTCCCCCGCGACGGTCACCGGCACGCCCACTGGGCCCGGTCAGACCGGGAATGCCCGGCCGGGTCGGGGCGCTGACGTCTTCCGTCGGCCCCGACGCGGTGGCCGCGTTACCGTGGGGTCCGGGGGAGGTGTCGGCAGGTGGACAGCTGGGAAGCGACGGTCGAGGCGCGCATCCGCGCGGCGCAGGAGCAGGGGGAGTTCGACGACCTGCCGGGCATGGGCAAGCCGATCCCCGGTCGCGGCCAGCCGTACGACGAGTCGTGGTGGATCAAGAGCTTCCTGGAGCGGGAGAAGCTCCCCACCGACCTGCTGCTGCCGACGCCGCTGCAACTGCGCCGCCGCATCGAACAGGTGCCCGACGAGGTGCGGGACCTGCCGACCGAGGAGTCCGTGCGCGCGTTCGTCGCCGACCTCAACGCCCAGATCCTCTCGTGGCTGCGTACGCCCACCGGGCCCCGGGTCGCGGTGCGCCCGGTCAACGCCGACGAGGTGGTCCGCCGCTGGCGGGACGAGCGGCAGACCACCGCCGCCGCGATCCCGGTCCCGGCCCCGGCGGCTGCGCCGCGCCGGCGGGGCTGGCGACCGCCCTGGCGCCGCCGGGTGGCGTAGCCCTCGGTCAGTCCACCGCCGCCCGCCACGACCAGGACGTGCGCCGGGGGCGGCCGGGCAGTTCACCACGGCCGGTCAGCCACCGCAGCACCTGCGGCGCGGGCCCGGCGGGCGCGTCCGGAAAGAGGCGCCGCACCACGGCGGCGCTCAGTGGCTGCGGCGGCTGCCAGGACACCCCGAGGCCGCGGGCGATGTCGTCGGTGTGCAGCAGCGTCTCCGCCACCCCCATCGCCGCGAAGCCCGCCGGGTCGCAGGGCCCGTAGTGCCAGGCCCGCGTCTCCGGCGGGGCAGCGTCGACGGCCGCCCGCAGCAGGCCGCCGCAGGCGACGACGACCCGTAGCACCTCGGCCGGGCCGGCGGCGGGGGAGACGGCCAGGTCGAACGGCAGGTAGCCGTCGTCGGGTCGCCCGCTCACCTGGCCGGCGTACGCCAGCAGGTCGTGCGCGACGTGCGCGGCGGTGGTCCAGCAGCTCCAGTCCAGCCCGCCCGCCGGCACGCCCCAGTCCCGCCCGGTGTGCGGGCCGAGGACGGCCGTCATCTCGGTCACGGCGCGGTCCACGTCGACGCCGGTCAGCTCGGGCATCTCCCGACCGTGCCACCGCGCCACCGCTGCCGCAACCAGATGACGCTTGCCAGCCGTCGTCACCCGCACTACGGTCGGATCCGTGACTGCCGGGTCGGCCATGGGCCACGAGCGGACAGGGCACCCGGCCGTCAGGTGAGCCGGGGGCGGGCCCGTGGCCCGCCGTTCCCGCGATTGCCGGTGTCGACGCCACGTCCACCGCAGCGCGCTTCCACCGTCCACGCCGGTCGTCCGGCGTATCCGCATCCTCGCCGCCACCGGTCGCCGGGCGGGCGATCCATCGTGGCCGCACATCCCTGCCCGAGCAGAGAGCAGAGCATTGCCCAACGACTTCAACCAGCAGATCATCGCCGAGTTCCGCGCCAACCACGGCCGGGTCGGGGGTCCCTTCGAGGGGGGCCGGCTGATCCTGCTCACCACCACCGGGGCCCGTTCCGGCACCCCGCACACCACCCCGGTCGGCTACCTGCCCGACGGCGAACGCATCCTCGTCATCGCCTCGGCCGGGGGCGGCCCGAGACACCCGGACTGGTACCACAACCTCCTCGCCGACCCGCTCGCCACCGTCGAGGACGGGGTCTTCACCTACCAGGCCCACGCGGTCGTGCTGGCCGGCGCCGAACGCGACGAGATCTTCGCCCGGGCCGTGGAGGCCGACCCCGGTTGGGCCGCGTACCAGGCGAAGACCGCGCGGATCATTCCCGTGGTGGCGTTGCACCAGGTGGCGGGCGGGCCGCCGGAGGCGGCGTCCTGGGGTGCGGCGCTCAAACTCGTCCACGACGCGTTCCGCCGGGAGCTGGCGCTGATCCGCGACGAGGTCGCCCGCTCGGGCCCGGGCCTGGGCGCGCAGCTGCGGGTGAACTGCCTGACCTTCTGCCACGGCCTGCACCACCACCACCGCAACGAGGACGACGGCATGTTCGCCGGCCTGGAGGGGCAACGGCCGGACCTCGCCCCGGCGCTGGCCCGGCTACGCGAGGAGCACCAGCGCATCGCGGCCCTCGTCGAACGCCTCCAGCAGGTGGTCGGCGACCCCGACGCCGACCCCGACGAGGCCCGCCGGGAGGTCGAGCGTCTCAGCACCGAGCTGGAGGCCCATCTGACGTACGAGGAGGAGCAGCTCATTCCCGTCCTCGACGGCATCGGCTGACGGCAGGCGACTCCGTCCCGCGACCGGTCCGGGTCGCGGGACGGAGTCCGCTCCGATCGTCGTGGGTTGCCGTGCGCGACCCGGTTGTGCCCGGATTTGAGGGTTCGCCGCCTACTGGCGGCCGAAAACCGGCGTAAGCCTCAATAAGCATTTCAATGAAAAACTTGAGGCATGGACGTTGGGGACATGAAGCGGTACATCTGCGAGACCTTCGACGGGGTGAACGCCCTGGAGGCGAACGGGGACACCTTCTACATCTACGACCCCGGGCGGGACCTGCCCGCCGAGCGACAGATGCCGTTCGCGACGATCGTGACCGGTGACCACTACGACGACGCCTCCGACCTGGGCCGACCGGGTGCGTGGCGGCTCAACGTCGGGCTGACCCGCTCGGCGTACGGGGCGCTGTTTCCGCAGGGGCACGGGCCGGACGTCGACCACTCGGTGCCGGACACCGTGCTGCCGCATCCGGTCTACGCCCCGCAGCACTGGGTGTGTGTCGTGAACCCCGGCGAGGCGAGCGTGGACACGGTGCGGCAACTGCTGGCCGAGGCGTACGACTTCGCGGCCCGCAAGCACGCCAACCACCGGTCCCGGCGGGGCTCGTCCTGAGTTTCGTGGCGGCCGGCGCGTCCCACGCACCGGCCACCACACCCCGGGGTTAGTTTCGGCAGGTCTGTCGTCGGGCAGGCTCGCCGAGACGAGGGGACACCGCGCGATGTCGCGTAACACGCAGACCGTCGAGACCTACCTGGACGGCTTCCGGAAGAACGACCACGCGCTGATCCTGTCCTGCCTCACCGACGACATCGAGTGGACGGTCTACGGCGCCTTCCACCTGAAGGGCAAGGAGGCCTACGACGCCGCGATCGAGGGGCCGGGCTTCGTGCCGCCGCCCCGGTTGGAGGTCGTACGCATGGTGGAGCAGGGCGACACCGTGATGGCGGAGCTGGTCGGCTCGGTGCGGCGCGATACCGGCGAGGAGATGCGCATGTCGATGGCGGAGGTGTTCGTCATGCGCGACGGCAAGATCGCCGAGCGTCGCGCGTGGGTCATCGAGCTGAAGGAGAACGACCACCGCTGACGGGCGAGAGGTCAGCCGGGCTTGATCTGGCCGAGCTGCACCAGCAGCTGCACCCCCCGGTACACCTCGACCATGTCCTGCCCGGTGAATGTCACCGTACGCGCGCCGGGAGCGCGGGCGAAACCGGGCACCAGCGTCGCCTGGTCCACGGTCGTCGGGCTGTACAGGTCGACCTCGACGTCGACGGGCCCGGCGAGGGTCAGCGGCGGCACCTCGGCACGCCGTGCCACCGCCGTGGCGGCTGCCCGCCGAAGGCGCTCCTGGGCCTCACCGGGGTGCAGCGTCACCGCCGCTGCCTGGCCCAGCGCGCACTTCACCTCGACGGTCACCGCGTCGGGGACCAGGTCGCGCAGCTCGGCGCACGCGACGTCGTCACCGCTGAGCAGCACCACGGGCACGCCGAAGTGCCCCGCGACGGCGGTGTTGAGGCCGATCTCGCCCGCCGGCCGCCCGTTGAGGCGTACGTCGAGCACCGCGTCGCTCATGGTGTGGGCCAGCACCGCCGGTCCCGCACCGGCGCGCGCGTGGTACCCCACGAGCAGCAGCGCGTCGGCGCCCATCTCGAGGCCGGCGACCATGCTCAGGGGGCGGGGCCTGCCGCGGACGAGTCGCGCCCGGCGGTCGAGTTCCTCGGGCAGGATGTTGCGGAAGGGCCCGTGCGCGTCCGCCACCAGCACGTCGGCGTCAGGCTCCGCGTCGAGCACACCAAGGATGGCCGCGTTCACCTCGGCCGTCATCAGCCTGCGGGCACGCTCGTAGTCGTAGCCACCCGGATTCGTCTCGGTCGGGTGGACGATCCCCGAGATTCCCTCCATGTCGGCCGAGATCAGCACCGTGGGTTCCGTCGTCATCACCTCACCGTACCGACGCCGATCGGGCCGTAGGGGGCACCGCGAGCGCGCTGCGGTCAGCTCTGCTGGTAGTTCACCGCCGCGACGCCGCAGGGCGCGTGCAGGTGCAGGTAGTAGGCGCCCTCGCCGAAGTCCACGTCGGCTCCGCCGACCAGGCCGAGATAGTCCATCGGCTGCCGGCAGGCGGGGCAGTCGATGTGCTCGGCGTCCTGGATCCAGTCGGGATGGCCGCCCAGGGTGGAGCCGCCCTCCTGCCACGCGCTGGCCTCGAACGGCGTGGCCCGGCGGGGGCCGACGGCGGGAAGCACGGCCGGCGGGTCCTCCGGCTCGGTGGTGGCCGGCGCCCAATCCGGGCGGCTGTTGCCCGTCCACCAGACGGCGTCGCCGTCGGTCGTGACCTGGCAGTACAGCGTGGTGTAGCAGGCGCAGAGGTGGCAGGTCACGATTCTCAGCCGGCCGGCCCAGCCGGTGTGGGCCAGGACCTCGCCCACCTCGGGGGCGTCGGTGTCGAGGTCGGCGATGGTCCACAGCGGGGAGGCGCACCACGGACAGGTGGGGGCGCCGGCGGGCCGTGGCACCTCGTTCATGACCAATCGGTACGCCGAAGGTGCGCACAGCTCCCGGCGACTGCCGTCGGGAGCGACCGTCCAACCGGCCTGGTGGGCGTAGGCCAGCGCCCCGACGTGCAGTCTGTCGGCACCGGCCGGCGGCTGCTCCTGCCATCGCCGCAGGGCCTGCTCGGCGCGCGGGTCGCCGGAGTGCGCGAGGATGAGCAGCAGATGGTTGAGCCGGAGGGGGGACTGGCCAGCGTCGACGTCGTCGACGATCCGGCGGACCACGTCTCCGGTCGCGCCGCGATACAAGGTCGGCGGCCACAGTACGCCCGCGTCGAGCAGCAGGCTCAGGTGTCCGGCGAGGCGTGCCGGCTCGGCGGCGGCGATCTCGATCAGTTCCTCGAGCGCGGCGTCGTCGCCGGCCCCGGCCGCCCGGACCAGTTCCTCGATCATGGCAGCATGGTAGCCAGGGGGTACGTCGACCAGGCCTGGCGGCGTGCTTCAGGGGTGGCGGCGTCCCACACCGCGTGGTGCCTGTTCAGGCGTTGATCGTCGGCTTGGCGGTCGCGTTGCCGCGGATGAAGAACATGGCGACGACGGCGAACAGCATGAACCCGATCGTGGCGAGACCCGTGAGCGCCGACCAGGCGTCCGTTCCGCCGGCGTTGACGGCCTGGTCGATGCCACCGCTGGACAGGATCGTCGTCGGGTCGGTGATGCCGTGCAGGATGATGGCGGCCCAGATCGTGCCGGTCACGCGCATGACCAGGTACATGCAGACGCCGAAGCAGAAGGTGTAGACGATCGTGATCGCGACGGTCGAGAGCCGCATGCCGGAGAGCAGGTTGACCGAGTGCATGAGGGCGAACAGCAGAGACGACACGATCGCGACGAACCGTTCGCCGTGTCCGGCGTCGCGCAACATCTTGACGGCGAGTCCGCGGGTGGCCAGCTCTTCCGCGACGCCGACGCACAGACCGAGAAGAGCGATCAGCGCGATCTGCTGACCGCTCCAGTTGCTCCAGTTGGTGGCCCCGACATGGCCGATGACCGCGAGGAGCGCCAGCACCGGCCCGATCCACATCCAGCCACGGCCGCGGATCGGTTGAGGTCCGAAGATGGCCCGGAGCCAGCCCACCCGCCAGGCGAAGGCGATGAGGGCGGCCGCGCCGATCGCGATGGGCAGCACCAGGGCGAGGAAGATGCTGGCCGGGTCGGCGAGCACGTTGTCCTTGTCGATGTCGTCACCGGCCAGCACGCCGACCAGCTGTCCGACGGCAAGGAAGAAGACGAGGTAGGCCCCGACCAGCAGGAACGCCTTCCACGTCGCTGGTCGGTTCCAGAAGGTGGCGGTCACGATCGGAGTCTGTCAGAGCGTTGTTGCTGCGGGGAATGACTCGTGACACTGGTCAGCGGGGTTTGACCGCGGTCCGGGCGCTCGGTTCCAGTTGCGCTGCGTAAGCCGACCCGTCTGAACGCCTTGCCTCAACTCACCTGGAACGGGACGAGCGCCCCTCCTCGTGGATTATCGGATTACCGGTAACGATAAACCAGTAAAGAGTCGTCGCGAAGCGGGCAAATCGGTCGCACATCATAATGACTGTTATGTGCGACCGTTCGACGGGATGCGGGTGCCGGCTGGCCTTCTGTCCTGGCTCGGCGCAACTGATGCGGGTCGGGAGAGGTGATGCCATAGCGTCACCGGGGTGGGTCTGCTGTTGGTGCTGGGCCCTCCGCAGCCGCGTCCGAAGAGCCTGCGCCGTGCTACCCGGAACGCAGCGGCGTGAGCGCCACCGCGCTGACGCCGGAGAGTGGGCCGCGGCGAAGGAACGCGGTTTACTGCTCGAAGTGTCTGTGGAGCAGCTGTTGCCGTTGATGAATGCGGCCGGCGGAAACCAACTTCCGATCTTGGGTCAGCTTGACCCCATGGCCAGATGGCGTACTCAGCCGTGAGGATCTGCCGCAGCTCGACGCCGAAGTGGACCGTCTGGAGGCAGCGGCGGGAAACGACGTGGAGCGTGGGCTGGCGGCGGCGCTACGGGCGTTACTGGGTTGTTGGTAAGAACGGCGACACCAGGGGCCAAACAGTGGATCTCGGTAGGTGGTGTGGGGCTCGGCGCATGGGCGTCTGTGCTGGCGTCCCGTTAGGGGATCCATGGCCGGGCGTCCTGCCGATGACTACCGGGGCGGTGATGTCCGCAAGACAGAGAAAGAAATATGACACAAGGTGTCAGCCTTTGGGTCGAGTATGGCTTTACCGGTCGGCGTCGATGGCGCGGACTGGGCACCACGGATACATATGGGATAGATAAGGACCTCCATGCGCGAAACTTCAGAAGATCTCCAAGAGCTTCAGGCCCTCCTTGACGCCTCTCTCTCCCGTTCCACCTCGCACCTCCGCTCGATCATCAAGGCTGAAAGCACACTGACCGCGGAGCAGCTCACCCAGGTCCTCACCGGTATGCGCACCCTCGCCCTGTCCACCGTGACGGCGAAGGGCGAGCCACGGATCAGCGGTGTGGACGGGCACTTCCTGCACGGGAAGTGGCACTTCGGCACGGCGCGCAACGCCGCCAAGGCGCGCCATCTCGCGGCGCGGCCCGCCGTCAGCGCCGCGCACCTGCGCGGTGAGAACCTGGGCGTGTTCACGCACGGCAAGGTGGAGATCCTCAACCCCCAGGACGGCGAGCCGGCCGCGGACTGGCTCGACCTGCTCGCGTACTTCAAGGACTTCTACGGCGACGACTCCTTCGACTGGGAAAAAGACGTGGTCTACTACCGACTACATCCGCACTGGATGACCGTCTACGCCCCCGACATCGCGAAGCTCACTGCGGCGTCCCAGTCCTGATCCGGCTGGACTACCACAGCGACCTGATCGTGGTGAACACCCCAACCATCCAGGAGGTCGTCAAGACCGTCCGCAGGCTGCTGATCCTCAACCGCCGGCAGATATCGGCCCGCCGGGGGCTGATCATCACCGGCGGCGCAGGCACCGGCAAGACGACCGCCATCACCCAGCTCGGCCGCGCCCACGACCTGTCCGTCGCGCTGGCAACCCGATGACCGGCCCGCGGGTCCCGGTCGTCTACGTCACCGTTCCACCAGCGGCGACACCCCCGCATGCTCGCCGTTGAGTTCGCCCGATTCCTCGGCCTCCCCCTGGCATCCAGGTCCAACCTGCCGGGCATTCGCTCTCAGAGCGCCACCGCGACGGGAGGGAACGTTCACGCCACCCGATCCCGGGGTTGAGGAAGATCGGTACAGCGGTTAGCGGTAGCGATGATCTTGGTTAGGGGTCTGCCCAAGCAGATGAAATCGACGTACGTTGTTCCGCTGTGCCCGTGGAGTTCTTGTCCGATGACCAGGTAGCCGCGTACGAGCGGTTCGTCGGTGACCTGACCCGTTCGGAGCTAGAAGGGTTCTTCCTGCTCGACAGCACTGCCTTGGACCTCCTGGCGAACAAACGCGGCTCGCACAATCGGCTCGGCGCGGCGTTGCAGATCGGGACAGTGCGTTTCCTGGGTCACTTCCTGACCGAGGATCCCCTCGACGTGCCGTGGTCCGCGGCAGGCCCACCTGGTCAAACTGCACGCCGCGGGCGAACACACCATCGCCGAGCTGGCCGAGTTGTTCGAGGTTTCGCGACCTACCGTCTACCGCGTCCTCGAACGCGCCACCGCCGTCGGCACCCCCAGGTCTCGCGCTGACCCGCAGCGCGCTCCTGCTCAAACGACTGCACCGAGCACGTATCGGCGTACGAGTTGCAGTGAGCGTCGTCAGGGCCGGCGTAGGCGCAGGGCTACGAAGCTCGGGCGCTCGGTCAGCCGCTCGTAGCGCTCCAGGTTGATAGCGCGCAGCGTCTCGACTGCCCTCGGCTCGACCAGCCGCTCCAGCACGAACCCGGCGTCGAGCACCTCGGTCACCAGAGACTCAAGGGTCATCCGCTGGAAGCGCATGGTGATCCCGTCGGCCACAGGGAACTCGACCCAGCTCTCATCGAAGTACGACCCGCCGAAGTACCCCCAGTCCGACACCGGATGTGTCGTCGACAGCAGGAACCAACCGCCCGGCCGCAGCACTCGCCGCACCTCACCGAGGAACCGGGCCCGGTCGGTCAAGTGATGCAGTACCAGCGCGCAGACAACCCCATCGAACGACGCATCGGCCGCGAATGCCAGCGGCGCGTCCAGGTCGTGCTGCTGGACTTCGGCGCGGTCGCCGAGCAAGGCCTGGGCGTGCCCGACCAGCGTCGCGCTACCGTCCACAGCCACCACCTCGGCTCCCCGGCCGACCAACGCGGCCGCATAGTGGCCGCCGCCGCAGCCGGCGTCCAGGATCCGGAGACCGGCAACGTCGCCGGCGAGCGTCAGCATGGCTGGCCGGTCCGTGTAGGCGTTGTGCGGACCGTCGGCGGCGTGTGCCGCGAAGAAGTCACCGGCCTGGTCGTGATACGCGTGGGCTGCGGGCATCCGGGAAGCTTGCCCGGGTGGTAGCGCGGGCCGCAACCCGAATCGGGCCACACGGCACGTCAACGGGTCAACCTGCGGCGGCGTCGGGATCGCGAAGCGGCCGCAGTTTCTGCTCGGTGCTCGGGGCAGGGAAGCTGTAGCGGCCGAACATGTTGATGTGGGCGTAGCCGAGCGGGGAGAGCCGGGCGGCGTCTTCGTCCCGGACCGGGTAGCCCTGGCCGCGGAGCACGTTGACGGCTAGGTCGATGTAGCGGGTATTCCAGAGCACCACGGCGTTGAGCATGAGCCCGAGCGCGCCGAGCTGGTCCTCCTGCCCGGCCCGGTAGGGCTGCATGATGTCGCCACGGTGCCCATGCAGGATCTTGCGGGCCAGAGAGTGTCGGGACTCGCCGATGTTCAGCTGCCGGGTAACGGTGCGCCGGTAGGTCTCGTCCACGGGGTCGACCATGGCGAGCAGGTGCAGCGTCTTCGCGATCCGGCCGTACTCGGCCAGAGCCTGACCGAGCGGGGTTGGATGCCCGTCGCGGGTCAGCATGCGCAGCAGGTCGTAGGCGCGGACCTGGTTGGTGACCAGGGAGCAGGCCACCCGCAGCATGTCAGGCCAGTGCGTGATGATCCGGTCGAGGTTGACCTTGTTGCGGGCGATCGCGTTCAGCGGGCCGTAGTCGCCGGCGGGCTGGCCCGGGATGTCGGCACGCCAGAAGCCGGTGCCGCCCACATCGGCGATCCGTGGGGAGAACCGGTAGCCCAGCAGTCGGAATAGGCCAAAGAGGATGTCCGAGTAGCTGGCGGTGTCGGTCGCGACCATCTCCGGCTTGGGCCCGGCGTCGAGGTTCAGCAGCGTGTCCAAGATGCAGAGGCTGTCGCGGACGGTGCCGGTGACGATGATCGCGCCGAGGCCGGCGAACCGGTCGTTGACCGCGATCAGCCAGGTGATGCCTCGCTTGTAGCCGAAGAACCGTGGGCTCGGCGCGGCGTGGATCGACTGCACCGGCACCCGGAAACGCAGCCCGTCGGCCGAGGCGACCAGGCCGCCACCCCACAGGTCGGTGATCCCGATCCTGGCCTGGTAATCGACCAGGCGGGCGTTCGCTGCGGCGTGGGAGTCCGGGCGCACGTAGCTCTGGTCGACGTGCGAGCGCCGGTCGCGCGTCAGCGCCGGGTCGCCCGGACGGATCACCGGGACCAGGCCGACGTTGCAGGCGTCGGCGACCAACAGCCCGGCGACCGTGACCGGCAGCTGCTCCATGCGGGTGGCCAGCCCACCCACGTGGGTATACGCGTCGAGCATCCCGGTCCAGGAGTGCACGTCCATCAGCAGCTCGGGCAGGTCGACGATCGGCATCATCGCGTCGACCCGGCGGTGCAGGTCGACTAGCGACGGCGGGTCGCCCAGCTTCTCCAACCGTTGCACCGACAACCGCGTCCTGCCGGTATCGCCATCGGGCACCCGCACGCTGGCGTCCGGGCCGGCCTCCTCGATCCGCTGGGCGAGCAGCCGCCACCCCGCGTCGAGCGTCGTGGCGTACTCGGCCAGGTGCTCCTCCACCGGCGCGGTCAAGCCCAGACCCGCCAGGACCTCGCCGCGAACCGCGCTCCAATCGGCACCGTCCAGCAGCCTCGCCCGCGGGTCGGCCCAGCGCAGCGACGGGTCGGCGAAGATGTCGCGCCGGCGCAGCGCCGCATGTAACAAGGTGAGCAGGCACATCACGTACCCGTCGCGGTCAGCGGCGCCATCGAGGGCGGGGTTGTGCAGCACGGCCCGCCGCCACATCGGTGGCACCAACGCCATGTTCAGGTCTGCCTCGGTCAGCGGCTTCTGATCCACCCGCCGGCGCAACAGCCCGGGAACCCGGCCCCGGATCTCAACGAGCAACTCGGTGCCGGCCGGCGCCGCACCCAGCGGCAACTCCTCGGCCAGCAGCCGGACGAACGGGCGCACGACCCGGTACCGGGCGGCGATAGCCTGCCGGTTGCCGGCCTCCCACGAATCCGGATCGGGCACCAGCTCCGCCACCGTGGCCACCGCCTCCGCGACCGCGGTCATGGCGCTGCACAGCGTCGTTCTTACGCTGGTGCTTCCGTTGTGGATCGCCGCCCAGACGTCGGCGCCCCGGGCGGTGGTATCGGCGGTTCTGGTCACGAACGCCATCCTGACGGTGCTCCTGACAGTCCGGATCAGCGCGCAGGCGGAGAACGCCCTGACGGCCGCCCGTGCAATGCGTCGTGCTGGCTTGGTGCTGGCGGTGGCGATGCTGCTCTATCCGGTATCCGCCTGGCTCGGCACGGGCGGCAGTGTTGTGCTGCTCTTGCTCGCCACCGTGGTCTACACCGTCGGCGACTTGTCCCACGCGACTGCTGCCGCCGACCTGGCCTACGAACTGGCCAGGCCCGACGCGCTGGGGCAGTATCAGGGAGTCACCAGACACGCCCTGGGTAGCCATCCGCCTCATCAGACTCCAGCAGCGCCCGTTGTCAGCCGGTGAGGGCTACCGCTGTTGGCCTGGCCAGTAAACATAGCGGGCGTTAAGTACCTGGTTGGTCGAGAAGTGAAACCTGTGCGAGCTGTTGCTGGCGATCGGCCAGGGACTCCGCAGAATTTGAAGTCGGGGTGTCGGTAAGACTCGTGCAGCCAGGTACACGCGATTGAGTACGCCCAGGTCAGCGGTGGCCCTGCTGATCAGTGGTGAGACGTATCCGCTCAGGTCGGTCGTCGGTGCACCCGATAGCGCAGGTGAAGCACCCGGTTGCCCTGGATCACCACGTCAGGATCCTCCAACAGGTGCTGCGCGTGGACCGACCCGAAGTAGCGCCTGCCGGACCCGAACACGACGGGCACGACGTCCATGCGCACCTCGTCGACCAGGCCCGCGGCAAGCACCTGGCCACCGACGTCGCCAGCGGCGACCTCGACCATGCGGTCACCCGCAAGCTCCTGCGCCTTGGCCACCGCTGCCTCGACGCCATCGACGAAGTGGAACGGCGCCTCGGGGTCCCAGCCGTCGGGCTTCGGCCGGTGCGTCACGACGACCACGTGGTCGACCCCACCCGGAGGCTTCCCGTCCCAGCCGTCCGTCATGTCGAAGACCCGGCGGCCGACGATTGTCGCCCCGATCTGGTCCCAGTACGGCCGGGTGTAGTCGTAGGACGTCTGCGACACCTTCAACTCGCCGCTGGAGTCCAACGGCACGTCACCGCTGGACAACCAGTCGAACAGCGGTCCGGGCTGGTCATTCTCGTCCGCGACGAAGCCGTCCACCGACACCGAGCTGTACATGACCACCTTGCCCACGCGGCTCTCCTCTGCTTCGGCGTGCCCCCAAATTAGCGTGTCGTGAGCTGTTGCTCTTGTAAGAAATCAATCGGCCGGCAGTGGCCAGCCGTCCAGCACGTGGCCGGGATGTTCGCGCAGGAACCGCCGCCGGACTTCGACGTACCGGGTCGGTGTGAGCCCGGTGAACGCCCGGAACTCGTGGCCGAAGTGGGCCTGGTCGAAGTAGCCCGCGCCACCGGCGAGGTCGCCCCAGTCGATCGGTCCGGCGGGGTTGATCGCGAACACGGTGGCGGCGAAGCGGTGGGTGCGGGCCAGCCGCTTCGGCGTGACGCCGATGAGCTCCTTGAACCGCTGTGCCAGATGAGTGCTGCTGACACCGGCTGCCACGCTCAGGTCGCCGATCGCCACCGCCCCGCTGGTCGCCGCGATGACGCTGCTCGTGCGGCGAACCAGCCCGAGGCCGGCGGTCTCGCACAGCCGTCGCATCAGCTCCTCCTCGAGCAGCGTCAGCATCTCGTGCGGTCCGCCCGCCGTGGCCAGCCGGTCTCGCAGCTCAGCAATGGCGGGCCGGCCCCAGACCTGCTCCACCGTCACCGGCCGGTCGCACAGCTCGGCCGCGGGCATCGGCAGGAACGGCGCCAGCCCCCACGGCTTGAAGTGCACGCCGACGGACCGGGTCTCCGGCGGATAGCCGAACTCGAAGGCGCGGGTGGGCATGGTGACCACGCAGCCGTCGGCGTACTCGGCCGGCTCGATGTCGATGCCGGCGCGGATACGGAACGGCGCCCCGAGGTTGACGATGAGCAACGCCGCCGGCATCGGCGGCAGCGCCAGCCGGGCGTACGGCGACGCACCCTCCAGGTAGTAAAGGTCGTCGATCAGCCCGTCCAGCGGCGGTCGCGGCACTCTGGACACGTACTCCACGCCCACAGCATCGCCGATCCGCCGGCATCGTGCGCCGGGACGGTCCAGCCGCGCTGCCGCCGGAACGGGCGAGCGTCCGGCGTCCCGTTCCACGCGACTACCCTGGCGGTGCCGCGCCTGACATGCGGGCGCTGGATGGCGAGCGGTCGGTTGTCGGCCTCGGGTTCGGAAGGGGAGCTAAGTGGTCGCGCAACGGCTGCGGGTCGCCGCGTACGGCGTGTGTCTGCGGGACGGACATCTGCTGCTTGCCCGGTACGTGTCGCCCGACGGGTCCCAGCGACACTGGACGCTGCCGGGTGGGAGGGTCGAGCACGGCGAGGATCCGTTCGACGCGGTCGTCCGCGAGGCGGCCGAGGAGACGGGCTACGAGGTCCAGGTCGAGCGGTTGCTCGGTGTGGACTCGCGGGCGAGGTACGTCGAGTGGGGCGGCCCCGACGGCGCGGAGCTGCACAGCGTGGGCGTCTTCTACCGCGTACGCGTCACCGGCGGTGAGCTTCGTGACGAGACGGGCGGTTCGACCGACCTGGCGCGGTGGATCCCGATGCCGCGGGTGGGTGCCCTGGAGCGGTCCGTCGTCATCGACGTCGGGCTCGAGTTGCACCGCCGGGCGCCGCTGACCGGGCACGTGGAGCCGATCGAGGTCACCGGACCGCTGCGGCACTGACCGAGGCCGTGCCGAGGAATCCGCCGGACTGCCGCGACCACAGGTCCGCGTAGAGCCCGCCGCGTTCCAGCAGCTGCGCGTGGGTGCCCTGCTCGGCGATCCGGCCGGCGTCGAGGACCACGATCCGGTCCATGCGGGCGATGGTGGAGAGTCGGTGGGCGATCGCGATCACCGTACGGCCGGTCATCACCTCGCTGAGCGTGCCGTGGATGGCGGCCTCCGCCTCGGAGTCGAGCGCGGACGTGGCCTCGTCCAGGACCAGGATCGGCGCGTCCCGGTAGAACGCGCGGGCCAGCGCGATCCGCTGCCGCTGGCCACCGGAGAGGCGCACGCCCCGTTCGCCGACATGCGCGTCCAGGCCGGTCCGACCGTCCGCGTCCCTCAGCGTGGCGACGAACCGGTCGGCGGACGCCCGGCGTACCGCTGCTTCGACCCGTGCGTCGTCGGCGTCGGGGCCGGCGATGTTCTCCCTGACCGAGCGGTGCAGCAGGGTGGCCTCCTGGGCGACCATGGCGATCTGGCCGCGCAGGCTCTCCTGCGTCACGTCCGTGATGTCGGTGCCGTCGATCATGATCGTGCCGGACTCCGCGTCGTGGAACCGCAGCAGCAGCCCGACCAGCGTGGACTTGCCCGCACCCGACCTGCCGACGATGCCGACGCGCTCACCGGCGGCGACGTCGAGGCTGAGCCGGTCGAGCCCGCCCCCGCCACGGCCGTAGTGGTGGCTGACCTGCGCGAAGGTGATGGCACCACCCCGTACCCGCAGCTGGGTCGCCTGGGGTTTGTCCGCGACCGCGAGCGGTTGCGCGACGGTCCGCAGGGCCCGCCGGAGCGCGCCGACCGACCTGAACAGCGACGACACCGCGTCCAGGAGCCACTCCGCCATCGCGGTGATCCGGAAACTGAGCGCCAGCGCGGCCGCGACGAGACCCAGGGGCGCGGCATCGGTACGCCAGAGCGCGATCCCGTATCCGACCAGTCCGACGAGCAGCGCGCTGCTCAGCGCCATCATGGTGCCGTTGATCGTCACCTCGACCCGCTGCAGGTCCAGGTGTGCGCGCCTGGACAGCGCGAACACCCGGCGGTCGTGTGCGGTGCGGCTGTCCTGGCCGCCGAGCAGCGCGAGCGTGTCGACGTTGCCGTACGAGTCGACGAGCAGGCCGGTCAGCGCGGACTCCGCGTCCTGCAGGCGCTCCGACGCGCGCCGGTAGCGCGGCACTATCCACCGCATGAGCAGCGCGTACGCCAGTATCCAGGCCCCCAGTGGGAGCAGCAGGCGCACGTCGATCGTGGACATCAGCCACACCGAGCCGGCGATGTAGGCGATCACGAACACCAGCGTGTGGACGACCGAGTACGCGGCGGTGCTGGCGGCATCGCCGCCGTCGCGTACCAGGGTGGCGATGCGTCCGGCGAGATCGGCGCGGAACCAGCCGACGGACTGCCGGGACACGTGCCGGTGTGCCCGCCAGCGGGCTAGCGGGCGGGCGTTGGCGCGGAACGCGATGTCGTCCAGCGCCTCGCCGATGACGTGGATCAGCGGCCGGACCAGCAGCACGAACACGGCGACGGTGAGCAACCCGGTGCCGTGGTCGGCCCAGAGCCGGTCCGGGCTCGCGGCGGCGAGCGTGTCGACGAGGCGTCCGGCGTACCCGATGAGCCACACCTCGATCGCGGCGGCCAGCACGGTGGTGGCGACGGCCGCCGTCACGACCGGTCGTAGCGGTCGGAACTCCTCCAGGAGGAACCGCCGGGCGCCGGCGGCCGGGGTGCGGTCGTCGCCGGTCGGGAAGGGATCAACAGGGTTTTCGAACAGACCGAACACGAAGTGCCTTTCCGGCGGTGGAGACGGATAGGGAACCGGGGAAACCGCCGGACGTTCTCATGATCGATCTCCGCTTCGTGTCGGTGGGTGTCCTCGCGAGGCTAGGCGACATCGCGGCGCGCCACCTTCCTTTTTCGTGCCGGGGCTCGGGCAGTGATCTGGCCCACGCATGTCACAACGGTCGGTCACGCGGTGTCTTGAGACCGAAGGCCCAGGAAACGGAGGAGACACCATGAACGGGAACACCGATGTGATCGTGATCGGCGGCGGGTACGCGGGCGTCATGGCGGCCAATCGCCTGACCCGGCGCGACGACGTGACAGTGACCCTGATCAACCCGCGGCCGACCTTCGTCGAGCGGATCCGCCTGCACCAGTTGGTGGGTGGGACCGACGACGCCGTCGTCGACTACCGGGACGTCCTGGCCGGGCGCGTGCGGCTGGTCGTCGACAGCGTGACCCGGATCGACGCTGCGGAGCGCCGCGTGACGCTGGCGACGGGCGGCACGGTCGGCTACGACTACCTGGTCTACGCGGTGGGCAGCGGCAGCGCCGCCCCGGACGTGCCCGGGGCGGCCGAGTTCGCCTACCCGGTGGCGAGCCTGGAGGAGGCCCAGCGGTTGCGGCCCGTCCTCGCCGCCGCTCCCGCCGGGGCCCCGGTGACGGTGGTCGGCGGGGGCCCGACCGGCATCGAGACCGCCGCCGAGCTGGCGGAGGCGGGGCGCGCCGTGACCCTGGTCTGCGGTGAGGTGCTCGGTCCGTACCTGCATCCGCGGGTCCGGCGCTCGGTGGCCGCGAGGCTCGCCCGGCTCGGAGTGACCGTGCTCGACGGACCCGACGCGACGGTGACGGCCGTCGCCGGCGATGCCGTGCGGCTCGGTGGCGGTCGCCGGCTGCCGAGCACGGTGACCATTTGGACCGCCGGATTCGGCGTGCCGGACCTGGCCGGCCGCAGCGGGCTGAGCACCGACGCGTCGGGCCGGCTGCTCACGGACGAGACGTTGACGAGCGTGGACGACGTGCGCATCGTCGCGGCCGGGGACTCGGCGGCGCCGTCGGACCTGCCGTTCCGGATGAGTTGCCAGGCCGCGATGCAGCTCGGCCCGCAGGCCGCCGAGACGGTGCTCAGCCGGCTCGCGGGTGAGCAGCCCGCGCCGGTCCACGTGGGGTTCGCCGGCCAGTGCGTCAGCCTGGGGCGTCGCGCCGGCCTGTTCCAGTTCTCCCGCCGGAACGACACCGCGGTGCGACTGCACCTCGGCGGCCGCCCGGCCGCGAAGCTCAAGGAACTCGTCTGCAGGAGCATCATCTGGCAGTTGGCGTACGAGGCACGCAGACCCGGTTCGCTCGCCCTGCGGATCAAGGACGACACGCGCCAGCAGTTGCTGCGGGCCAGGCGCGTCGAGGCGACGGCCACCACCGCACGGGCGGCCCGGCCGTCATGAGAGCCCTCGACCACCGGGGGCCGACCGCGAAGGAGCGCAGGGGGGACATGAGCGACCACGGCACCGACGCGGCGACGGAGACCTTCGTCGCCCACCGCAACCTGCTCTTCACCGTCGCGTACGAGATGCTCGGATCGGCGGCCGACGCCGAGGACGTCCTGCAGGAGACCTGGCTGCGGTGGGTCAAGGTCGACATGGACCGGGTACGCGACCGGCGCGCCTACCTGGTCCGGATCACGACCCGGCAGTCGCTCAACCGGCTGCGCGCGATGAAGCGCCGCAGGGAGGCGTACGTCGGCCCGTGGCTGCCCGAGCCGCTGCTCACCGCGCCGGACGTGGCTCTGGACGTCGAACTCGCCGAGAGCGTGTCGATGGCGTTGATGCTCGTCCTGGAGACGCTGTCGCCGACCGAGCGCGCCGTGTTCGTGCTGCGGGAGGCGTTCGAGGTCGGCTACGACGAGATCGCCGCCGCCGTCGGCAGGAGCCCCGCCGCCGTCCGGCAGATCGCGCACCGCGCCCGCGAGCACGTCGACGCCCGCCGCCCCCGTCGGGTGGTCTCGCCGAGCGAGGCCCGGGCGGCGCTGGAGTCGTTCCGACACGCGATCGAGACCAGGGACCTGCGGGGCCTGCTCGACGTGCTCGCCCCCGAGGTCGTCCTGGTCAGCGACGGCGGCGGTGTCATGCAGGCCGCGTTGCGGCCGGTCACGGGCGCGGAGAAGGTGGCCCGGATGTTCTTCGGTGGTCTGAGCAGGCTCGACGGCGTGCTCACCGGCGGGCCGACCGTGGTCAACGGCAACCCGGCACTGCTCGTACGCCTCGACGGCGAGATCGACGGCGTGCTGGCGCTGCGTGTCGAGGACGCACGGATCACCGGCCTCTACTATGTCCGCAACCCGCAGAAGCTGACTCGCATCGGGTCGGAGACCCCGCTCACCCTGCGATGAACGGTCGATTACGGTTCCTCACGGCAGAGCCATCCCCCGACCGTGAGGAACCGTGGTGACCGACACCAGCACGACGACCGTCCCCGTCCGCGTCTTCGGCGGCCCGACCGCCCTCATCGAGTACGGCGGCCTCAGGTTCCTGACCGACCCGACCTTCGACGCCCCCGGCGACTACCCGCTGGGTCCCGGCATGGTCCTGACCAAGACGGCCCCCGCCGCCGCCGGCGCGGCCGACCTCGGCCCCGTCGACGCGGTGCTGCTCTCCCACGACCAGCACCCCGACAACCTCGACCACGCCGGTCGAGCCCTGCTGGCCGACGTCGCCCTGACCGTGACGACTCCCAGCGGCGCGGGTCGTCTCGGCGGCACCGCCCGGGGCCTGGCGCCGTGGGAGTCCGTCGAGCTGGAGCGCCCCGGCGGGGGCACCGTGACCGTGACGGGCGTGCCCGCCCGGCACGGCCCGGAGGGCTGCGAGCCGCTCACCGGCGAGGTCGTCGGGTTCGTCCTGACCGCCGCCGACCTGCCCACGGTCTACGTCAGCGGCGACAACGCCTCGCTGGACCTGGTCCGGCAGATCGCCGAGCGCTTCGGGCCGGTCGACACCGCCGTGCTGTTCGCCGGGGCCGTGCGTACCCCCATGTTCGACGGCGCGCTGCTCACCCTCGACAGCGCCCAGGCCGCCGAGGCCGCCCGCATCCTGGGCGCGCGGCGGGTCGTGCCGGTGCACGTGGACAGCTGGGCCCACTTCACCGAGGGGCGCGACGACGTGGTCGCCGCGTTCACCCGGGCCGACCTGGCCGACCGTCTCCAGCTCGGCTGAGCTGAGCGGCCGGCACGGAGCCGTCGGCGGTCGGGGCAGGTCAGGTCCGCGCGCCGCCGAGTCCGAGCAGGACGGCGAGGCCCAGGGCGCTGCGCGGGGCGTACGGCACCCGCCACAGTCCGCCGTGCGCGGCGCCGTACGCCTCGTCCTGCCACGGGTGCGGCAGCGCCGGAGCGCCCGTACGCAGGTGGTGCACCAGGAGCGCGGCCATCAGTGTGTTGCTGGTGGCCGGGTCGAACACCTCGATGCCGAAGCGGTGCGCACCGGCGTACGCGGCGGCCAGCGCCCGATTGCGCAGCACCGAGCGGGTGCGGGTGGGCGGGGCGACGGTGAACGACACGGTCGCCCCGCCGTCGCGGGCCACCGTGGCCCGCCACCGTTGCAGGCGTTTCGCCAGCGCGTAGTTGGGCCCTTGCTGGGGGACGAGGCTGTCGTTGACGCCCGGGTCGACGCCCGGCGGGTAGTTGCGGTGCAGGAGCCTGCCGCCGGAGGCGACCCGCAACGACCGGCGGACGACGCCGCGCGCCGCGTAGCCGCGTTCGGCGTGGTGCACCGCGTCGCCGGGGACGGCGAAGACGTCGGTGGGGGTGGCCAGGAACGCGAGCGCCACGTCGTCGCGGCGGTCCTGCAACCGGAGGGTGAGCGCGTCGACCGCCGTGGCGACCCGGACGTTGGTTGCGCCGTCGGCGTAGACGTAGTTGCCCAGCACGAGCCGGCCGTCGACGCCGAGCAGCCAGTCGGCCACCTGCGGAAGGTTGTGCAGCAGGTCGGCGCCGGCCCGGGCGGCCAACGCGCCGTCGTCGGGGTCGGTGCCGGCCGGGACGGGCAGGTGCAGCCGGCCGCCGCCACGGCGCGTCGTGTCCAGCAGACGCCGCCAGATCTCCGGGCGCGGCAGGTCGACCGCGACGACGTCGCCGCCCCAGCGCAGCACGGACGGCAGCGGGCCCATCTCCGCGCCCGCGCCGAGCACCACGATGCGCTGGTCGCGCAGGTCGAGCCAGTCCGGGTTGGCCATGACGGCGCGTACCGCCTCGGCGCAGGAGGGCTCGACGACGCCGGCGGTCACCCACGCGTCGAGCCGGCGGCGCAGCTCGTCGCCGCGCAGCCGCCGGCCCCGGTACGGCAGGGAGAACTCGCGGTCGACCTCGCCGGTGCCGGCGACCGTCGCCGTGCGCAGCGGCGCGACCTCGGTGGGCGCGTCGAACACCTCGCCGAGGCCGGTCTCGGTGCCGTCGGCGCGCACCACGGCCATCCGGCGGTGCAGCGAGGCGAGCCCGTCCCGGGCGATCGTCACCGCGGCCTCGCGGGAGAGCAGTCCGGCCTCGACGAGCCGCCGGAAGTGCCCCAGGTAACCGTGGCGCCAGTTCGTCTCGTGTTCCGCCGAGCGCGCGCCGACCGGATCGACGGCGCGCAGGGCGTCGGCGACGACCGCCCGCCCGAGCGTGGACGTACTGCGTCCCGCGTCGGTCTTCGGGAACACCACCCCGGTCGGACCCTCCACGCGCAACCGCCCTTCCTCGCTCGCCGGCCAACGGTGTCACTCTGCCGCACCGGGGGCCGCCGCGCAGCGCCGGACCTGCGGAGCGGGCGCTCAGACCGGGGTCGGCAGGCGCAGCCGGCCGTCGATCATCTCGGCGACCGCGTCGACGCGGTGCAGGTGCTCCCGGTCGTGGGTGACCAGGACGGTGGCGGTACCGCGCTGGCGGGTGAGGTCGGTGACCAGCTCGACGATCGCCGCGCCGCGCTCGTGGTCCAGCGCGCTGGTGGGTTCGTCGACCAGCAGCACCGCGGGATCGTTCATGAGGGCGCGGGCGATGTTGACCCGCTGGCGCTGCCCGCCGGAGAGCTGGTGCGGGCGACGGGCGGCCTGGCCGGTGAGCCCCACCGCCGCCAGCAGTTCGGCGGCGCGGGCGCGGCCGGCGCGGCGGGAACCGCCAGCGAGGTGGGCGATCACCTGCAACTGTTCGGCGGCGGTCAGCGAGGCGATGAGGTTGGGTTGCTGGAAGACGATTCCGATCTTCTCCCGCCGCAGCGCGGCCGTGCCCGCGCGGCCGAGCCCCGAGGTGTCGGTGCCGGCGACGAGCACCGTTCCCGAGTCGGGGGTGATCAGGGTGGCGGCCACCGCCAGCAGGCTCGACTTGCCGGAGCCGGAGGGGCCGATGACGGCGGTGGTGCTGCCCGCCGGCACGCACAGGCTGACCCGGTCGAGCGCGGTCAGCCGGGCGTCGCCGTCGGGGTAGGTCAGCGTGACGTCGGCGAGTGCGAGGCTCATCGGGCGCTCCCCAGGGCGATCAGCGGGTCGACGGAGGTGATGCGGCGGATGGACAGGGCGCCGCCGGCCGCACCGAGCGCGATCGTCACGGCGGCCGGGAACAGCACCGATTCGGCGGTGAGCGCGAACGGCACCGTGCCGGCCGCCGCGGCGCCGAGCGCGACCGCGAGCGCGGTGCCGGCGGCGGTGCCGGCGAGCAGCAGCACCAGGGCCTGCCCGAGAGCGTCGCGCAGCAGGTGGCCGGTGGTGGCGCCGAGCGCCTTCAGCACGGCGACGTCGGGGGCGCGCTGGATGGTCCACACGGTGAAGAACGCGCCGACGACCAGGGCGGAGATCCCGAACAGCATCCCGCGCATCAGTTGCAGCGACCCGTTCTCGGCGGTGTAGGAGCCGATCGCGGACAGCGCCTGCGTGCGGGTGACCGTACGGGTGCGCAGGTGTCGGTCGGCGGCGGCCAGGTCGGCGTCGCTGGTGGTGCGCAGCGCGACGACCGTCGCGGCGTCACCGTTGGCGACGGGGGCCAGGACCTGCCAGTCGTGCAGGTCGGTCCAGATCACCGGGGTGTGGCTGTGGGAGGCGTCGCCGGCCACCGCGTCGACGGTGAGGCGGTGTGTGCCGACGGACACGGTCTGTCCGGGCCGGGCGTGCAGCGCGTCGGCCGCGCCCCGCGACAGCACGGCCCGTCCGGTCGCGAGGGTGGCGGGTGCCAGGCCCGAGCCGGACGGGACGCCGAACACGGACAGCGCGGCGCTGCGCTCGCCCGCGTCGACGCGGGCGGTGGCGATTCCCAGCGGCGCGGCGGCGCTCACCCCCGGGATGTCCTGCCAGCGTAGCCACTGCTCGCGGCTGACGGTGGATTCGGTGAACGAGAGCTTCTGCCCGTCGGCCGGGGCGGAGAACACCAGGTGGTCGGCGGGCAGGTCGCTGATCGCCGAGGTGCTGCCGCGTCCCAGGCCGGCGGTCAGCCCGGACAGCAGGACCACCAGCAGCGTCATCAGCGTCACGACCGTTCCCATCAGGGCGAAGCGGCCCTTGGCGAACCGTAGATCTCTCCACGCGACGAACACGATCGCATCAGCCTTCCGGTAGGTGCCTGAAGCCGCGGCGGCGGCCCGGCACCAACCGTCGTCCGGATGACGGCCGGTGCCATCGCGCCGCCGATCGGTTTCGGGGCGTCGCACTGCGTACGTCGGGATCAACCTTTTGGTTGATGGCGGCGGCCGTCGGCGTCCTAGCCTGGAGGCATCGTGAACGCGGAATCGCTCGCTCGTCCGCTGCGGGTGCTGCGCGTCTGCCTGCACCTGCTGGTCGGGCTCCTCCTCGCGGTGGCCGCCGTGCGTGCCGTCACCGGGCCGGGCCCGCGGCGTGCCGCCGTGCTCGCCGCGGCCGTGGCGCTGGCCGTCGTCTACGCCGTCGGGGCGGCGCTGCCGCTGGTGCGCCGGCATCGACCTGCCGCGCTGGCCTGGCTGGCGGTGCTGACCGGCGGGTGGCTGGTGCTGCTCGCCCTGACCCCGGACGGGGTGTGGTTCGCGTTTCCGCTGTTCCTGCTGCATCTGCACCTGCTGCCCGTGCGCTGGGGGATCGTGGCGGTGGCGGCGACGACCGTGGCGGCGGTCGCCGGTGTCGCCGGCCACCAGGGGGCGCTCACGCCGGGCGCGGTGATCGGTCCCGCCATCGGCGCCGCGGTGTCGGTGGGCACGGTCCTCGGCTACCAGGCTCTGTACCGGGAGAGCGAGCGCCGCCGGCGGTTGATCGAGCAGCTGACCGCCACCCGTGCCGAACTGGCCGCCGCCGAGCACGCCGCCGGGGTCCTCGCCGAGCGGGAACGCCTGGCCCGCGAGATCCACGACACCCTCGCCCAGGGGTTGTCGAGCATCCAACTGCTGCTGCGTGCCGCCCAGCGTGGGTTCCCCGACCGGCTCGACGTGGCGGCGGGCCACGTCGAGCAGGCCCGCCGCACCGCGCAGGACAACCTCGTCGAGGCGCGCCGGTTCGTACGCGCCCTGACACCGCCGGGCCTCGACGGCGCTTCGCTGCCGGCGGCGCTGCGGCGGCTGTGTGACGCGACCGCCGCCGCGTCCGGGCTGACCGTACGCCTGTGGGTCGACGGGACGGCGGTGCGTCTGCCGACCCGCCAGGAGGTGGCGCTGCTGCGGATCGCGCAGTCCGCGTTGGCCAACACCGTGCGCCATGCCGGGGCGAAGCACGCCGACGTGACGCTGCGGTACGGCGCGCGCGAGGTCGGCCTCGACGTGGTCGACGACGGGTGTGGCTTCGACGTGAGCGCGGCCGGCGACCGGCCGGACGACGACGGCGGGTTCGGGCTGGCCGCCATGCGGGCCCGGGCCGAGGAGCTGGGCGGCAACCTGATCGTGGAGTCGGCGCCCGGGCGCGGCGCCCGGCTGGCCGTCGGCTTCGCGCGCCCGGGCACCGAGGAGGCGGGCGCGTGAGCGGTCCGATCCGCCTGTTGCTGGCCGACGACCATCCGGTCGTACGGGCCGGGCTGCGCGCCGTCCTGGCCACCGAGCCGGACTTCGAGGTGGTCGCCGAGGCCGCGACCGCGCAGCGGGCCGTCGCCCTCGCCGAGGGGGAGCGGGTCGACGTGGTGCTCATGGATCTGCGCTTCGGCGCGGGGATGGACGGCGCCGAGGCGACCGCCGCCATCACCGCCCGCCCCGGCGGCCCCGCCGTGCTGGTGCTGACCACCTACGACACCGATGCCGACATCCTCGCCGCCGTGGAGGCCGGTGCGATCGGTTACCTGCTCAAGGACGCCCCGCCCGAGGAACTCGCGGCGGCCGTGCGCGCCGCCGCCGCCGGCCGTTCCGCCCTCGCCCCGGCCGTCGCCCGTCGCCTCATGGGTCGGGTGCGTGCCCCGGGCACCGCGTTGAGTCGCCGCGAGACAGAGGTCCTGCAGCTCGTCGCCGACGGCCTGTCCAACCAGCAGATCAGCCGGCGGCTGCACCTGAGCCAGGCCACGGTCAAGACGCACCTGGTGCACGTCTACGGCAAGCTCGACGTCGACTCGCGTACCGCCGCCGTCGCCGTCGCCCGGGCCCGCGGGCTGATCCGTCGGTGACCGGGCCACGCGGGCGGAATTGACGTGCGGTGCGCGTACGCCGGCTGGCAGGGTGGCCGGCATGACAGCGCAGGCTCTGGCGGGGGCACTCGCCGACGACGTACGGCGGCAGGTCTTCGCGGCGATCGTGCTGGGCGGCGCCGACGCCCCGGCGGTGGCCGACCGGACGGGCCTGTCGGCGCGGCAGGTGCTCACCGCGATCCGCCGGCTCGTCGATGCGGGCCTGGTGGCCGGCGGCGACGGTGGCCTGCGGGTCGACGCCGGGCGGCTGCGGGAGGCGGCCCGTACGCCGGCGGCGCCCCGGCCGGCCGGCGACTCCACGGACCGCGTGCTGCGCACCTTCGTGCGCGACGACAGGCTGACCGGCCTGCCGGCGCAGCGCGGCCGTCGGCGGGTGGTGCTGGCGCACGTGGCGAGGTCCTTCGAGCCGGGGGTGCGCTATCCGGAGCGGGCGGTCGACGAGGTGTTGCGGCGCTGGTGCGAGGACGGCGGCTCCGACCACGTGGCGCTGCGCCGCTACCTGGTCGACGAGCAGTTGCTGGCCCGGGAGCAGGGCGTCTACTGGCGCGTCGGCGACTGACCGCCGGCGTCGAGCCCGCCCTCGTCGCGGCCGGCGTTATCCCGTTGACCCGAGGGCGAGGATCGACGGGTGAGCGCGACAGACTGGACGACGGTGCCGACCCGTCCCGACCGGCCCGAGGCGACGACCCTGCTCGAGGAGTACTTCGAGGAGATGGTGCGCCGCTACCACGCTCGCCCGGTCCGGCCGGGTGAGGTCGCGGCGGCGATGGCCGACGACCCGAGCGATGACCTGGCCGCGCCCACCGGGGTCCTCCTGCTCGCGTACCGCGACGCTCGTCCGGCCGGCTGCGCGGGGCTGCGGTACCGGCCGGGCTGGGCGGAGCTGACCCGGGTGTACGTGCGCCCCGCTCATCGCGGCCACGGCGGCGGGGCGGCCCTGCTCGCCGCCG
Organism: Micromonospora sp. NBC_01740; assembly: GCF_035920365.1. Classification (NCBI taxonomy): domain Bacteria; kingdom Bacillati; phylum Actinomycetota; class Actinomycetes; order Micromonosporales; family Micromonosporaceae; genus Micromonospora; species Micromonospora sp. NBC_01740. The sequence continues at coordinate 5,059,117 of NZ_CP109150.1, forward strand.
TGGCGCAGCGGGCCCGGGCTGCGGGGGCCGACCGGATCCGGCTGGACACCCGCGGCGACCTGGTGGAGGCCCGCGCCCTGTACGCCCGGCACGGCTACCGGGAGATCCCGGCGTACAACGACGGCGCCTACGCCGAGCACTGGTTCGAGAAGGTCCTGAGTTGACGTCGCGGCCGGAACGCGCTAAATAAAGAGCAGGAAGTTGAGTCTCATCGGCTCAACTCAAGGACCTTCGGCCAGGAGAACCGAGGAGGCAGGCCATGTTGATGCGCACCGACCCGTTCCGTGAGATCGACCGGATCACCGAGCAGTTCTTCGGCACCGCCGCGCGCCCCGCGGTCATGCCCCTGGACGCCTACCGCGACGGCGACTGGTTCTACGCGGCGTTCGACCTGCCGGGCGTCGACCCGGACAGCATCGACTGCACCGTCGAGCGCAACGTGCTGACCGTGCGCGCCGAGCGCCGCCGGCCCGCCGGCGAGCACGTCGAGCTCGTCGCCGCCGAACGCCCGATGGGCACCTTCACCCGACGGCTCTTCCTCGGCGACACCCTCGACACCGACAAGCTCGAGGCCGGCTACGACAACGGCGTGCTGACCCTGCGGATCCCCGTCGCGGAGCGGGCCAAGCCCCGCCGGGTCACCGTCACTGCCACCGCCAACGGCCGCAAGGAGATCAACGCCTGATCCCGGCGGGCGAGGGGCGGGACGGCCGGTGCGGCCGCCCGCCCCTCGCTCTTTCTCGCCACCGGCCCGTCCCGCCCCCGGGCGGCCCAACACGATCGCGTAGGGCGCGCCTCCTCCCGTTCCCGACCCGAAGCTGAGAACCTTTTTCACATGTTCTCCCCGAACGCTCCGGCGCGGCCAAGCCGGCCCACCCCGCTGGCCCTGCCCGGGGGGCCCGTCGACTTCACCGAGGCGTGGCTGCGCAACCGGCGGCTGTCCGAGCACACCCGCGACGCGTACCGGCGGGACGTCGCCGGCTGGCTCGCGTGGTGCGCGGCCCGCGAACTGGACCCGTTGCAGGCCAACTTCCTGCACGTCAACGAGTACGGCCGGGCACTGGAGGCCACCCTCGGCGCACGCACCGGCAAGCCGCTGACCCCCGCCACCGTCGCCCGCCGGCTCTCCGCCCTGTCCAGCTGGTACGACTTCCTGGTCAAGCTGCGCGCGGTCGAGGCCAACCCGGTCGCCGGCGCCGACCGCCCTCGCATCGACCGGGACCACTCCGCGACCGTCGGGCTCACCCCCGAGGAGGTCGACGCGCTGCTCGCCGCCGCCGAGGCCGACACCGGGCCGACCGCCGCCCGCAACCGGGCCGCGATCGCGTTGCTGGCCGACCTCGGACTTCGCGTGGGGGAGCTGGTCTCACTCGACCTGGCCGACCTCGGCGCCGAGCGGGGCCACCGCAGCGTGCGGTTCGTCGGCAAGGGTGGCAGGTCCCGCCGCCGCGCCCTGACCCCCGGCACCGCGTACGCGGTCGACGCGTACCTGGCCCAGCGGGCCGCCGCCCAGGGCGTGGCGGTGCACGAGCTGACCGGCCCGCTGCTGGTCACCGCCAGCGGGGCCAGGCTGGACCGGCACGCGATGTTCCGGCTGGTGCGCCGGCTGGCCCGCACGGCCGGCATCCCGGCCTGGGCGAGGCTGTCGCCGCACTCGTTGCGGCACGCGTTCGCCACCACCGCCCGCGCCGAGGGCGTGCCCCTGGAGGACGTGCAGGACGCGATGGGCCACGCCGATCCGCGCACCACCCGCCGCTACGACCGGGACCGGCACAACCTCGACCGCGATCCCGCGTACGCCATCTGGGCGGCCCGGGCCCGCCGCCGCGGCTGACGTGCGGTGGCCGGTGGATGCCGCGCGTACGTGGCATCCACCGCCCGGTGCTCGCGGCCTACGGGTCCGTGTGGATCAGCGCCCGGCTCAGCGCCTCGATGCTCTGCTGGCCCCCGGCGACGATCAGGACGTCGCCGTGGGCGAGGACGTGCCCCAGCCCCGGTGCGGTGACCGTCCGCCCGTCGCGGACGACGGCGACGACGCTCACCCCGTGGATGCGCGCGACGGCCTCGGCCAGGGTCCGGCCGTCGTAGGGCGAGGCGGCCGTCACCGGCAGCTCGACGACGCTGATCGCCTCCCGGTGGCGTTCCAGGTGCGTGACGTGGTCGATGGTGGCGATGGGGTGCAGCAGTTCCGCCACCTCCTGCGCCTCGGTCGGGCTGAGGGTCACGGACCGTTCCACGGTGTCCGGGTCGCCGGGGGCGTAGACGACGACGTCGCGCCGGCCGCCGCGATGGCAGACGACCCCGATCATCTGTCCTTCCCCGGTGTGCAGGGTGTAGCCGACCCCGATGCCGGGCAGCGGCATGCGTTCTATCTGCATCATTGCCTCCTGTTGTCAGGTGGAGCGAAATGGCCGGCCTCGCCGAACCAGGTGGCCAGCCGCCCGGCGCGGGAAACGGCCCGCAGGCGCCGTTCGGTGGCGTCGCGTACGGGTGGGGTGGTGAGCACGACCAGTTGGTCGCCGACGCGCAGCCGGGTGTGCTCATCGGGCACGAACGAGTCGTCGCCACGCACGACGAGGGTGGTCGCCGCCGGCGGCGGCAGCCGCAGCTCGGGCAGGTAGACCCCGTGCAGGCGGGAACCGGGTTCGACGGTGACGTGGATGAGGTCGGCGTCCATGGCGTCCAGCGGCGCCAGCTCGATCTGCAGGTCGGGTCCCAGGTCGTGCGAGTCGAGGCGTAGCCGCCGTGCCAGCCAGGGCAGGGTCGGGGCCTGGATGAGGGTGAACACCACGACGAGCACGAAGACGATGTTGAAGACCTGTTCGCTGCCCGGCGCCCCGGCGACGACCGGGATGGTGGCCAGCACGATCGGCACGGCACCGCGCAGTCCGGCCCACGACAGGAACGCCTGTTCGCGCAGTGGAATCCGGAACGCGGCCAGCGCCACCAGCACGGAGGCGGGCCGGGCGAGCAGCAGCAGTGCCGTACCGACCACGATCGCGGGAACGATCGCGGCGGGCAGTTCGCTGGGCGTGGCCAGCAGACCGAGCATGACGAACAGGCCGATCTGAGCGATCCAGCCCAGCCCTTCGGCGACCGAGTGGGTGGCCCGGCGGTGCGGCAGGCCGGCGTTGCCGAGCACCAGTCCGGCCAGGTACGCGGCCAGGAATCCGCTGGTCTGGGCCAGGCCGGCGGCGGCGAACGCCAGCACCCCGCAGGCGACCGTCGCGATGGGGTACAGGCCGGAGGTGGGCAGGGTCAGCCGCCGCAGCAGCCACACGCCGGTAGCGCCGGTCACCACGCCGATCGCGCCCCCGGCGACCAACTGGTAGGCCATCGTGGCGACCAGCGGCAGGGGCGCGACCGCGTCGAGGGTGGCGGCGCTGAAGGTGAGCACCAGGATCAACGTGGGAGCGTCGTTGAGTCCGGACTCGGCCTCCACCAGGCTCGTCAGCCGCCGGGGCAGCGGCACCGCCCGCAGCACGGAGAACACCGCCGCGGCGTCGGTGGACGACACGACGGCTCCCAGCAGCAGCGCCATCTGCCAGCCGATGTCTAGCAGCAGGTACGCCGCCGCGGCGGTGACGGCGACGCTGACGAACACGCCGACGGTGGCCAGCACCGACGCGGGTGCCAGCACCTCGCGTACGTCGCTGAACCTGGTGGTCAGGCCGCCCTCGACCAGGATGACCGCCAGCGCGGCCAGGCCCAGGGCCTGGGCCAGGGCCGCGTCGTCGAACGGGAAGCCGGCCAGGTCCTGGCCCAGCAGCAGGCCGACGGCCAGGTACGCCAGCAACACCGGCATGCCCAGCCGGGTGGCCAGCCGGGCCGCGCCGACGCTGGCCAGGACCACGCCGGCGCCGACGGCCAGCGTCACGTACAGCTCACCGAGATCCACGGCGGCCCCCTGGCCCGCGGGTTCCGGCTACGCCGCGACGGAGCGCGGCCACACGTACACCCGGGCGTTCACCGTGGTCACGAACATCGTGAAGGCGACGGCGACCGGCGAGATGACGATCGCGGCGGGGGCGGGCCGCGCGCTCACAGGCATCCGCCCGGCGGGCCGTTCTCGGCGTTGGTGGGCCGGTAGGCGCAGGCGGGCGTGTCGGTCTCCGGTGGTGTGGGCTCGACCACCATCAGGTGACGGTTCACAAGATCCTCCGGGGTCTCGGCGTGACGGGCGACGTCCGCGCGGGCGGCGACAGGTGGAGCCGGGCAGCAGGAAGCGGAGCCGCAGCGGCTCCCGGCTCGCCTCCATGGTCATCGGAGCGGGCCGGGTCGACATCGGGGCTGACACCCATTTGCCGCCGGCGCTGCCGCAGGGCTCTGCGCCGGCTGCCCGGCGCGATGCGCCCGCGTCCCACCCCGGCCGCAGGCGCGGGCGCGGCGGATAATGGGTGCGCGCACGCATTTACAGGACGCACCCGGGCCGACAGGCTGACCATGATGAGGGTGATCACCGCCGCGGGACGGGCTGGCCTGGCCCCTGGCGGGCCGCAAGGAACTGCCGGCGCCGGGCGGAGCCGGGCCGCGAGGGGAGGTGCCGTCGTGTCGCTGTTCTGGCGGATCTTCCTGCTCAACGCCGCCGTACTCGTCGCCGCCACGCTGCTGCTGCTCGGCCCGGTCACGGTGTCCACCCCCGTGCTGCTCACCGAGGCCCTCGTGCTGACCGTGGGCCTCGCCGCGATGCTGGTCGCCAACGCCGCGCTGCTGCGCGTCGGCCTCGCGCCGCTGCACCGGCTGACCCGGGCCATGACCACCATCGACCTGCTGCAGCCGGAACCCCGCCCGGTCCCGGCCGGGCAGGCCGGCATCGCGGACCTGATCCGCGCCTTCAACGCCATGATCGACCGGCTGGAGGCGGAGCGGGCCACCAGCGCGGCCAGCGCCCTGTCAGCCCAGGAGGCCGAGCGTCGGCGCGTCGCCCAGGAACTGCACGACGAGGTCGGCCAGACCCTGACCGCGGTCCTGCTCGAACTCAAGCAGGTCGCCCGGCACGCGCCCGAACCGGTCCGCGCCCAACTCGCCCAGGTGCAGGAGACCACCCGCGACAGCCTCGACGAGATCCGTCGCATCGCGCGCCGGCTGCGCCCCGGCGTACTGGAGGAGCTCGGCCTGACCAGTGCCCTCAAGGCGCTCGTCACGGAGGTCACCGGGCACACGGACCTGTCCGTGCGCCAGCACCTCGACGCCGACCTGCCCGCCCTCGACGGCGAGGCCGAACTGGTGATCTACCGGGTGGCGCAGGAGGCGCTCACCAACACCGTCCGGCACGCGCGGGCCGCCGCCGTCGAGCTGTCGCTGACCCGTCGACCGGGCCACGTGCAGCTGCGGATCCGCGACGACGGCCGGGGCATCGGCGACGCCGCCGAGGGCGCCGGCGTACGCGGCATGCGGGAGCGGGCCCTGCTCATCGGCGCCCAGCTCAGCGTGGGGCCCGGCCCGGGCGGCGGCACCGAGGTGCGGCTGCGGGTGCCGGTCGGCGACCGGGAGGGCCGGCCGTGACCACCCGCATCCTGCTCGCCGACGACCACGCCCTCGTCCGCCGTGGCGTGCGCCTCATCCTCGACAGCGAACCGGACCTGACCGTCGTGGCGGAGGCCGGCGACGGCGCGGAGGCCATCGCCCTGGCCCAGACCGAGCGTCCCGACCTGGCCATCCTCGACATCGCCATGCCGCGGCTGACCGGCCTCCAGGCGGCCCGGGAGCTGTCCCGGCAGCAGCCGGGCCTGCGCATCCTCATCCTGACCATGTACGACAACGAGCAGTACTTCTTCGAGGCCCTCAAGGTCGGCGCCAACGGCTACGTGCTCAAGTCCGTCGCCGACCGCGACCTGGTGGAGGCCTGCCGCGCCGCCGTACGCGACGAACCGTTCCTCTATCCCGGCGCCATCAACGCCCTCATCCGCACCTACCTGGAACGCAGCGCGCGGGGCGAGAGCGTGCCGGCCAGGGCCATCACCGAACGCGAGGAGGAGATCCTCAAGCTCGTCGCCGAGGGCCACTCCTCCAAGGAGATCGCCCGCCTGCTGTTCATCAGCGTCAAGACCGTCGAGCGGCACCGGGCCAACCTGCTGCAGAAGCTCGGCCTCCGGGACCGGCTGGAACTGACCCGCTACGCCATCCGGGCCGGGCTCATCGAGCCGTGACCGCGCGCGGCGGAGCCGGCCCCGGCAGTGCTCGGCGGCGACGGCGACCACGACCCGACCGGCCGGTACGGGAACGACAGAGCCGACTTTCCTGCGGGCGGGCCCACCGGTTCTCTACGGTCGACGGGTGGGCGCTGAGCAGCCGTGGAGCCGGCCGGCCCGTCGGAGCCGCCCGGTGCGTACCGGGTTGGTGTTCGCGGGCGTGACCGTGCTGCTGTGCTGCATCGGGGTCGCCGGGCTGGGCGCCTGGAACGTGCAGGTGGTCACGCAGGCCAGCGGCCCGGTGCGGGAGACCGCGGACGGGTTCCTGCGGTCGGTGGCGGCGGGCGACACCGACGGCGCGTACGACCGGCTCTGCGCCGACGCGCGCAGCCGGTGGAGCCCGATCGGGTTCACGAGCTGGCTGCGCACCCCGCCGTTGGTCAACGGCTACGAGATCGTCGACGTGTCGGTGGCGACCCGGGGCGGCAGCCCGCACGGCACGGTGGCGGTGCGGCTGACCCGCGACAGCGGCCTCACCGAGGAGCGGAAGCTGTCGGTGGTGCGCGAGGACGGCGACTGGCGGGTGTGCGGCGACCCGTACTGACTCCTCAGCGGCGGGGACCGAGCTCGCCCGCGCGGTAGTGCCGGCGGCAGAGCACCTGATAGCGCACCTCGGCGCTGTCCACGGTGTCCCCGATGACCACCTGCAGGCCCTCGCGGACCACCCGGCCGTCGACCACCCGGGCGTTGAGCAGCCCCTCCCGGCCGCACCAGCAGAGCACCTCGACCTGGATGCGGGCCACCTCGTCGGCCAGTTCGAACAGCCGCTGCGCGGCCGGGAACAGGCACGAGCGGAAGTCGGTGGCCAGTCCGAACGCGTACACGTCGACGTCGTAGCTGTCGACCAGCTCCGCCATCTGCTCGACGTGCTCCAGGTTGTAGAACGACGCCTCGTCGCAGATCAGGTAGTCGACGCGGACGCCCTCGGCCCAGGTGTCGCGCACCAGGGTGCGCAGGTCCAGCGTGTCGGTGACCTCGACGGCCTCGTGCGCCAGACCGATGCGCGTGGTCACCTGCGGGCCGAGCGAGCGGTCGATGCGGGTGGTGACGAGGCCGCGGCGGCCCTGCCGGGAGTGGTTGTAGTTCATCTGCAACGCCATCGTGGACTTGCCGCAGTCCATCGGCCCCCAGAAGAACTTCAACGCCGCCGCGTGCAGCGGACGCCCGTCCACGCCCCGCGCCGCGGCACACCCGGCGGGGGAGTCGTCGGGGCCCAGCGGCGGGCGCGCCAGGCAGGTCGGGGCGGTGGCGTGGACGGTCACGGTCGGGCAGCCTAGCCGATCGACGCCCGCTGATCCGGCCCGTGCGGACGGGCCCGCGTTCCTCAGAGCACCCGGGGCGGGGTGTTGCCGGCGGCGACGATCGCCCGGCGGATCGGCACGGCCAGCAGCAGCAGGAACCCGACGACGAAGAAGATCAGCAGGGAGACCAGGCCCACCCGGTAGGAGTTGGTGAGCTGGAACACGATGCCGAAGGCCAGCGGGCCGAGCCAGCTGGTGCCCTTGTCACTGATCTCGTAGAAGCCGTAGTACTCGCCCTCCTTGCCGGCGGGGATGAGCTGGCTGAACAGCGACCGGCTCAGGGCCTGGCTGCCGCCGAGCACCAGGCCGATGGCGGCGCCGAGAACCATGAACGGCACCGGCGCCTCGGCGGGCAGCCGGAACGCGCCGAGGATCACCCCGGTCCACAGCACCAGGCTGATCAGCACGGTCTTCCAGGCGCCGATGCGCTTGGCGAGGGCGCCGAGCAGCAGCGCGCCGCCGAAGGCCAGGAACTGCACCAGCAGGATGGTGACGATCAGGGTGCTCTGCCCGAGCTTCAGCTCCTCGGTGCCGTACTGGCTGGCCAGGGCGATGACGGTCTGGATGCCGTCGTTGTAGACGAGGAACGCCAGCAGGAAGAACAGCGTCAGCGGGTACGCCTTGATCTCGCGCAGGGTGCGGCCGAGCTGCCGGAACCCGTCGGTGACCGGGTTGCCGCCGGCCCGCGCGGCGGCCGTGGGGTGCTCGCGCAGCCAGCGCAGCGGGATCAGGGTGAACACCGCCCACCACACACCCGCGGACACGATCGACCAGCGGGCCAGGTCGAGGGTGCGCTGGTGGTTGCCCTCCTCGCCGAGCATGCTGACCGCGACGAGGTTGAGCGCCAGCAGCAGGCCGCCGCCCAGGTAGCCGAGCGCCCAGCCGCGGCTGGAGATGCCGTCGCGGTCGTCGGGGCCGCCGAGCTGCGGCAGGAACGAGTTGTAGACCACGACACCGGCGCCGAAGGCGATGTTGGCGACCATGAACAGCGCCCCGCCGAGCAGGTACCGGTCGCCGGTGACGAAGAGCATGCCGACGGTCGCGCCGGCGCCGATGAAGGCGGCGGCGGCGAGCAGCCGCTTCTTGTGCGCCGAGCGGTCGGCGATCGCGCCGACGATCGGCAGCGCGAACACGGTGAGGAACACCGACAACGACACCAGGTACGGGAAGTAGGAGCCGGCGGCGACCTTGATGCCCAGCGGGTACACGTAGCCGCCGCAGGTGTCGGCGCCGAGTTCGCAGCCGGCGGCGAGTTCGGTGACGGTGGTCAGGAACGGGCCGAGGAAGACGGTGATGACGGTGGTGGAGAAGGCGGACATCGCCCAGTCGTAGAAGTACCAGCCGCTGCGTTCGCGGCGGGTGCTCGCCGGGGCGGGGGTGTCGCCCACGGCGGGGGTGACGGTCTCGGCCATCGGGGTCCTTCGAACGGTTCAGGCGGCCCAGTGACCGCGGCTGTGATACACGTCGCGCAGCACGCCGACGTGATCGGTCATGATGCCATCCACTCCGAGGTCGAGTAACTCGTGCATCTCGGCAGGTTCGTCGATCGTCCAGACATGCACGTGCAGTCCGAGTCGGTGGGCGTGGCGCAGGAACCGGCGGTCCACCACGGGCACCCGCCCGTAGCGCACCGGCACCTGCGCGGCGACCACCGACGGGGGCAGTCGCAGCGCCCGCCCGGTCAGCGACGCCATCCGCAGCCGGGCCACCCCGCGCATGCCGAGGCTGCTGGCGACGCGCCCCTGCGTCAGGGCGCGCAGCCGGGCCAGCCGGGCGTCGCTGAACGAGGCCAGCAGCACCCGGTCGCCGGCCTTGACGCGCGCGACGGTGGCCACGGTCGGCTCGACGCCGCCGTCGGCCTTGACGTCGATGTTGAACCGCACCTGCGGCCAGGCGTCGAGAACCTCGTCGAGGCGGGGGACCACGGCGGCGCCGCCGACGCGTACCGAGGCCAGGTCGGCCCAGCGCAGGTCGGCGATGCGCCCCGGCTCGCCCGTGACCCGGGTCAGCGTGGCGTCGTGGAAGACCACCGCGACGCCGTCGGCGGTGCCGTGCACGTCGGTCTCGACGTACCGGTAGCCGAGCCCGATCGCCCGGGCGAACGCCGCGGCGGTGTTCTCGTCGCCCTCGGCGGCGCCGCCCCGGTGGGCGAAGGCCAGCGGTGCGGGGCCGTCGAGGTAGGCGTGGGTCACGCGGGGAGTATGCCCGGCCCCGTTGGCCGCCGGGTGGCCGCCCGGTTGCCACCTCGTCGCCCGCCGCACCGACGCGCGGCTGGCGGATGTCGGACAGTGACGACGGTGTTGCGCTGCGGTGCGGTGAAGATGTCCGGGTGATGCCATGGATGCCTTCTCCCCGGCCGGGAGGGGCCGAGCAGCCGCTGGCGCCCGCGCCCGGGGTGGCGGCCCGGGCGTTGGACCCGCTGCCGGCCCGTATCGCGCTGCCGTCGCCGGAGCGCCCGCACCGGCGCGTCCCGCCGGAGGCCCGGCCGCTGCTCTGGCTGGTCCTGCTGGTCGGTAACCCGTGGGCCGCCCGGCTGATCATCGAGTGGCGCTATCGACTGCCCCGGGGCGACGGGCTGCCGGGGCTGGTGGGGGCGCTGGGCGAGGCGACCCTGGCGGGGCTGGGCTGGCCGAGGTGGGACGTGCGGCCGCTGCGGGCCGACCATGTCGCCTGGTGGCTGGCGGAGAACGCCCGCACCGTGCTGTTCGTCGTGGTCGCGGTGGCGCTGCTGCGTCGGCTGGCCACCCCGGCGTTCTCGCCGCGGCGTACGCACCGGGTGCTCGCGGTGATCGGCGCGAGCGTGACGGCGGCGGTGCTCGCGGCGGTGGGCGGCGTGACGATGCACGTCCTCACCGACAGCGGCATGCTGCGCGGCGTGGACCTGACCTCGACTGTGCTCGGCGCGATCTCCGGGGCGCTGTACTGCGGATTCGTCGTGGGTGTCCTGCTGGCCTGGGCGGCGGTACGGGGGCCGGGGCCGCGCCGTGGGGGATTCCCGGCGACCCGGCACGGAGGTGGCTGACATGGTGGTACGGCAGCACAGCGGCCCACGCGACGAGGCGCCGTCGGCACGCTCGCACCCGGACGCCGGCAGCGAGGCCACCCGCTACCTGTGCGCGGCCGCCCACACCGACGACGCGTTCACCGAACGGGTGCTGGCCGAGGTGTTCGACGACGACCTGCGCGCGGTCGCCCCGTCGGTGGGCTTCGACCTGGGCACGGTGCTGCGGCACTGCCTGTCCGCCCGCCGGCGGCGTCGTCTGCGTGACGTCGGGCTGCTGGTCGTCGGCGGCCTGGCGGTGCTGCTCGCCCCGCTGGCGACGGTGCTGGTCGGGGTCACGATGGCGGTGGGCAGCTCACTGGCCCCGCTGCGGCCCGGCCGCAACGGCCCGGTGGGCCCGTTCCTGTCGATGATCGCGATCGCGACGGTCTCGCTCGTGCTGGTCTTCCAGCTCGGCGCGGCCACGCCGGGCGACGACCCGGCGGGCCTGCCCGGTTGGGTCGTAGGCCGGCCGTGGCTGGCGTTGCCGGCCGGCCTGGTCGCCTACCTGGTGCTCGTGGGGCACCTGCTGGGCACCCGGCGGCTGCTGGTGACCCGGTTGCGCCGGGCCCGGTTCCGGCCCGGGCCGCCCGACGTGGCATCGCTGCCGGCGCGCGACGCCGAGCGGCTGGCCGCCGTCGACCGCGCCCAGGGCGGCAACGTGACGGTCTACGGCGGCTACACCCCGTTCGTCGGGCACGGCACGCCGGTGGCGGGGTGGTCGTTCGCCCTGCCGATCCTGGCGGACGCCCACGGGCCGGTCGGGAGCGTCCCCACGGGCGACGTGTCCGCCCCCGCGCCGTTCACCGTCGTGGAGCTCATCGACCACGTGCGGGCCCGGCTGGCGGCGGTCCGGCTGGGCCAGGCCGGCGATCCCACCCCGGAGCGGCTCGCGGGGTTGCTGCTCGAGGACCGGGTGTTCGTCTGCGGCGACCGGCTCACCGGCGACGCGCGGTTGCTGCCGCACCGGGAGCGGATGCCGCGCCAGCGGTGGTCCGACGACGAGGTACGCGAGGTCGCCGGCCGACCGCAGGGCGCGGCGCGGCACTACCTGTGCGCCCTGGTGCCGTCCTGGGGCGGGGAGGTCGTCGCCTCCACGTTCCTGCACTTCTCCACCGACGGCCAGGTGCTCTATCTGGAGTGCGCCCGCACGGTGCTGGAGCCGCCGCGGCAGGGCTACCACGACGTGGACCGGCTGACCGAGTGGCTGCCGGTGAGTCAGCTCGCGCAGGTGCTGGCCACCGGCACCGAGCGGTTGCTGCCCACCGCGCTGGGCGCGCCGCTGCGGCTGCTGCGGGACCTGGTGCGGGGTGCCGCGCGCGGGCGGCGTCAGGCGCGGCTGCGGCAACTGGCCCGCGAGGACCTGGGCTACGACTACGGTGCCCAGGTCGGCGTGCGGGAGGTCGCCTCCGGCGCCGAGTACCACAACTACTTCCAGGTGCTCGACGCCGCCAAGCACCTGAAGGTCGTCGAGCGGCACGTGCTGGCCGCCATCATGGACTTCCTGGACGCCCGGGGGGTGGACACGGCCGAGTTCCGCAACCGGCAGACGACGATCCTCAACCAGGGCGTCATCCAGACCGGCGGCCTGAGTGTGGTCGGCAACCAGGCGGTGGGCCAGGGCGCCCGGGCCGAGCAGCAGACCGAGGGGGCGCCGCCGCGCAGCCGCCGGCCGCGTGACGACTGAATCGCAGGGGAGGAAGGGCATGCCCGAGGCGACCAACTACGGCATCCAGCAGTCCGGCGGGGTGAGCCAGGTGGGCAACCAGGCGGTGGGTCCGGGCGCGTACGCCAGCGGCGGCAGCCTGTGGGCCACCGCGCCCGCCGGTGTCGACGCCACGGCGCTGGTCCGGCAGTTGCTCGAGGTGCTCGACCGGCACCGGGGCGAGCTGTCGGAGCCGGCCCGGGTGACGGCCGCGCAGTTGCGTGCGGAGCTGACCCGCCCGGACGCCGAACCGGGCCGGGTCACCGGGTTGTTGCAGCGGCTGGCGGTGGTGGCGGCTCCGGTGACGCCGGTCGCGACGGCGGTCGGCGAGCTGCTGCGGCTGGCGCAGGCGCTCTGACGGCGCTCGCGGTGACCGGCGGTCCGGCGGGTCAGTCGGGCGAGCGGTGCCGGCGGTGCGCGCGGCTGGTGTCGCTCGGGCGGCCGGGGTCGACGTGGCGGGGGCGCTCCGGTTCGTCGGGGCGCAGCGGCAGGAGGGCGTCGGTGATGGCGTCGATGATCCGGTCGGTGGCCTGCCGGGCGGCGCCGGGCGCGCCGTGGGCGAGGTCGGTCAGGTGCACGGGCTCGCCGAAGTGCACGCGCAGCACCGGGCGGCGCCACACCGCGCGGGCGATGCCGCGCAGCAGCCCCTTCGGGGCGCGGTAGGGCACCACCTCGTGGGAACCCCACTGGGCGACCGGGATGACCGGCGCCCCGCAGGCCAGGGCGAGGCGGGCGGTGCCGGTCTTGCCGCGTTCGGGCCACAAGCCGGGGTCCAGGCCGATGCGGCCCTCCGGGTAGACCAGGATCACCGAGCCGGCGGCGACCGCGGCGGCGGCGTCGTCGAGGGCCCGGCCGACGGCGGCAGTGCCCCGGTCGACGCGCAGGTGCCCGGCGTGGCGCATCAGGGCGCCGATGACGGGGGTGCGGAACAGCCCGCCGGTGGCCATGATCCGGGGGGCGACGCCCCGGGCGCGGCAGGCGGCGGCGAGCACGACGGGGTCGCACGGGCTGATGTGGTTGGCGGCCAGGATCAGCGGGCCCCGGCGCAGCGCCTCGGGCACGTCGCCGCTGACCTCCAGGCGGGCCAGGAGCGCGACGACGACGCGGGCGAGCAGTTGCGCGGCACGCCAGATCAGCGGTGGCTGCCAGGCCGGGCGGGTGGTGTCCATCAGCGCGCATGGTCGCACGCGCGGGCCACCCCGCGGAGTGCCGGGGCCGTCCGGCAGAGGTGATCAGGGTCATTGGTCCCGGGTCGCTTCGGGACCCCCGCCCCTGCCGATTCGTCTACGACGCGCAGTAGTATTTACTACGTCTCGTAGTATGCACAGCCTGGGGGTTACTGGTGGACGCGTTGGACGTCGCCCGCTGGCAGTTCGGTGTCACCACCGTCTACCACTTTCTCTTCGTGCCGTTGACCATCGGCCTGTCCGTGCTGGTGGCGATCCTCCAGACGATGTGGCACCGCACCGGCGACGAGAAGCACCTGAAGCTCACCAAGTTCTACGGCAAGCTCTTCCTGATCAACTTCGCGATGGGCGTGGTGACCGGCATCGTGCAGGAGTTCCAGTTCGGCATGAACTGGAGCGACTACTCCCGCTTCGTCGGCGACATCTTCGGGGCCCCCCTGGCGATCGAGGCGCTTGTCGCGTTCTTCCTGGAGTCCACCTTCATCGGCCTGTGGATCTTCGGCTGGGACCGGCTGCCCAAGCGGCTGCACCTGGCCAGCATCTGGGCCGCCGCGATCGGCAGCAACCTCAGCGCGTACTTCATCCTCGCGGCGAACTCGTTCATGCAGAACCCGGTCGGCTACCGGATCAACCCCGACACCGGCCGCGCCGAACTCACCGACTTCGTGGCCGTGCTGACCAACAAGGTCGCCATGATCACCTTCCCGCACACCATCGCCGGCGCGTTCCTCGTGGCCGGCTCGCTGCTGGTCGCCGTCGCCATGTGGCACCTGGTACGCAACCGCGACTCCGCCGACACCCCCGCCTACCGCTTCGCCGCGAAGTTCGGCTCCTGGGTCACCCTGGTCTCCGCCGCCGCCGTCGCCATCACGGGCGACATCCAGGGCAAGATCATGACCCAGGTGCAGCCGATGAAGATGGCCGCCGCCGAGGGCCTCTACACCACCGAGAGCCCCGCCTCGTTCTCCGTGCTCACCGTCGGCAGCCTCGACGGCAGCCGCGAACTGTTCGCTCTCAAGATCCCGCACCTGCTGTCCTGGCTGGGCACCGGCGACCCCAACGGCACCGTGCAGGGCATCAACGACCTACAGGCCCAGTACGCCGCCCAGTACGGCGCCGGCAGCTACACCCCGATCATCCCGGTCACCTACTGGAGCTTCCGCTTCATGATCGGCTTCGGGATGGCCGCCGCCGCCATCGCCCTGCTGGTGCTCTGGAGCCAACGCAAGGGCCGCACCCCCACCAGCAAGTGGCTGCTGCGCGCCGGCCTGGTCATGCCCCTGCTGCCCCTCGCCGCGAACTCCTTCGGCTGGATCTTCACGGAGATGGGCCGCCAGCCGTGGATCGTCTTCGGCGAGATGCTCACCCGCGACGGCGTCTCCCGCAGCGTCTCGCTCACCGAGGTGCTCACCTCCTTCACCGCCTTCACCCTCATCTACGCCACCCTCGCCGTCGTCGAGGTCAAACTGCTGCTGCGCTACGCCAAGGCCGGCGTACCCGACCTCACCCCCGACCCCGAGATCGACGACACCCACGACGACGCCGAGCGCCCGCTCGCGTTCGCCTACTGATCACCGGAGACAACCGTGGAACTCACCACCATCTGGTTCCTGCTCGTCGCGGTCCTGTTCACCGGGTACTTCATCCTCGAGGGCTTCGACTTCGGCGTCGGCATGCTGCTGCCCGTACTCGGCCGCGACGACCGGGAACGCCGCGTCCTGATCAACACCATCGGCCCCGTCTGGGACGGCAACGAGGTCTGGCTCATCACCGCCGGCGGCGCCATGTTCGCCGCGTTCCCCGAGTGGTACGCCACCCTGTTCTCCGGCTTCTACCTGCCGCTGCTGCTGATCCTGCTCGCCCTGATCATCCGCGGCGTCGCCTTCGAATACCGCCACAAGCGCCCCGAGGCGTCCTGGAAACGCCGCTGGGACACCGCCATCTTCGTCGGCTCGGTGGTGCCGGCGATCCTGTGGGGCGTGGCGTTCGCCAACATCCTGCGCGGCGTGCCGCTCGACGCCGACCACGAGTACGTCGGCGGGCTGGTCGACCTGCTCAACCCGTACGCCCTGCTCGGCGGCGCGACCACCGCGGCCCTGTTCCTCACCCACGGCGCCGTGTTCATCGCCCTGAAGACCGTCGGCGAGGTCCGCGAGCGCGCCGCCGCCCTCGCGGTACGCGTGGGCGTGGCCGCCGCCGTGCTCGCGGTGGCGTTCCTGACCTGGACGCTGAACATCCGCTCCAGCACCGCCGCCGTCGTGCTCGCCGTCGGCGCGGCCCTCGCCCTGCTCGGCGGCCTCACCGCCGCCCGCGCCCGCCGCGAGGGCTGGGCGTTCACCGGCACCGCCGTGGCCATCGCGCTGGCCGTGGCGACGCTCTTCGCGGCGCTCTTCCCGAACGTGTTGCCCTCCACGCTCGACGCGGCCGGGACGCTGACCGCCACCAACGCCGCCTCCACCCCCTACACCCTGAAGATCATGACCTGGGTGGCGGTGGTGTTCACCCCCATCGTGCTGGCCTACCAGGGCTGGACGTACTGGGTGTTCCGCAAGCGCATCGGGGTGGCCCACATCCCGCGACACTGACCCGCCCACGGCGGGTGGCGGTGAGGTCCCGCCGCCGCGTCCCGCGCCGGCCGCGGGATCGACGCGCCCCTCCCGCGTCGTTACTCCGGCCGGAGCGTGATGTCGCCGAAGGCTGCCGCGAGCGCCTTCGCGATCAGGTCGGGCAGATCGGTACGCCCGTCGTCCTTCGCCCACCGCACCAGCGCGGTGTGCATGGCGGCCAGACAGGCGCTGGCCGCCGCCGCGGCGTGGAAGGCCGTCTCCGGATCGGCTGCCTCGTCCCCGAGGCCCTCCACGATGGCTTGTTGCAGCACGTAGTGGTTGTCCAGGTGCCGGGCGCGCAGCGCGGGCGTCGAGATCATCAGCCGCAGGCGGGCCAGCAGGAGCCGGTCGTCGCCGGCGGTCAGCGTCCGCGTGGAGTCAACCAGCGCGCTGCCGATGCGGCGCACCAGGGGCTGCCCGGCCGGCGTCGCGGCGATCCGTTCGGCGACCAGCGGCCCGTTCTGATCGACCAGCACGAGGTCCTCCTTCGTCGGGAAGTGCCGGTACACCGTCATCGCAGACACGCCCGCAGCCGCTGCGACGTCGTTCACGGTCGTGCCGTCGTACCCGCGCTCGACGAACAACCGCACCGCGTGCGCCTGGATGACGCGCTGCGTCTCGGCCCGTCGTTGCTCCCGCAGTGTCGAGTGCCGCTCGCTCATGTGGTAGACACTACCGCACTGGTAGTGACTAACAAGTTGGGAGTAACTAACATCATGGGTGATCTGATCGGCAGGACAGCCCTGGTGACCGGCGCGTCGCGCGGCATCGGCCAGACGATCGCGATCCGGCTCGCAGCGCGGGGAGCGGTCGTCATCGCGCACTTCGGCACGGACAGGCAGGGCGCGACGGCGACGGTCGACCAGATCGTGCGGGACGGTGGAACGGCGTACGCCGTCGGCGCGGAACTGGGCGTGGACGCAGATGTCGAGACGCTGTTCGCGGGAGTCGAGGCCAGCCTCGCCGGGCGACCACTCGACATCCTCGTCAACAACGCGGCAGCGCCACCCGCAGGCCCGCTCGGCGCCACGACACGAGCAGCCTTCGACCATCTGTTCGCGGTCAACGTACGGGCGCCGTACTTCATCATCGAACGCGCGTTGCCCCTGCTGCGCGACGACGGCCGGATCATCACGATCTCGTCCGCGGCGACCCGGATGGCCAACGCGACCCAGACGTCGTTCGCCATGACCAAGGGCGCGGTCGAGACGATGACCCTGACGTTGGCCAACCACCTCGGCGCCAGGGGCATCACGGTGAACGCGGTCGCGCCCGGCGCCACCCGGACCGCGACCAACGGCCCGGTCTTCGAGACACCGGGCCTGGCCGAGCTGATCACCGCAATGACGGCACTCAACCGCCTGGGCGAGCCCGGCGACGTCGCCGACGTGGTCGCGTTCCTCGCCTCCGACGCCGCACGCTGGGTCACCGGGCAGGTCATCGACGCCAGTGGCGGCCTGTTCCTGGGCCCGCGCGCCTGACCACCCAAAGGCGCCCGCCAGCCAGCCCGACCTCGCCCCACCGGGCGCGTCGGCAGGCTCGTCGACCACCACACCCGCCAGCGCCGGCGGGGCGAGCGGCACCGCCACCCACCCCGCCGGCCGTCCGCGTCAGTGCGCCTCGCGCAGCTCCGCCAGGCGCGCCTCGATCTCCGCCAGCTCCGCGCGCAGCTTCTCCGCCTGCTGCTCCGCCTCGGCCCGCTCCGCGGCCATGATCTGCTCCACCGCCTCCTGCACGCCCGGCACGTCCACCAGCGCCACCATCCGCAGCGCCTCCGCCGGCTTCACCACGTACGGCTTCGCCAGGGACTTGCTGCCCTGCTGCGCCGCGACCGTCCACTCACCGTCGGCGTACGCCAACGTCACCGTCAGCCCCGCTGGCCCCTTCGGCTTCACGGCCTTCACCGCCTTGCGCGCCGGGGCGGGCTTCGCCTCCGTCGTCTCCACCTTCGGCTCCTCCCGCCGCTGCTGCGGCACCTGCGCCCGGTCCAACACGAACTCCGGCTCCGCAGGCGCCGCCGGCTCGGGCTCCGGCGTCTCCGGCTGCGGCTCCGCCGCCTTGCGCCCGGCACCGCGCGGCGCCACCGCCACGTCGGCGGGGGAGAAGGGCAACTCGTCGCGACCGAACCGGACCACCACGAACTCGTCCGACCCGGCCGGGTCGGTCAGCTCCACCACCTGACCCACCTGCCCGGCGATCTGACCCGCCGAGGCGGTGAACACCACCTTCGGCTTGCGGCCCGCCGCCAGCGCCTCCCGGATGCTCTGCACCTCGTCAGTGGACAAACCCTGGCCAGCAGCACCCATCAGCAACCTCTTCCCCTCGTACACCTGTTCAGATGACTGCCTTGATACCAGCCCACGCCGACAAGCGGAAGATCAACCCCCCAGCGCCCGCAACGCCGCGTCCGCGTGGTCGTTCATGTTCAGCTCACTGTGGACCACCTCGACGATCCGCCGGTCGGTGCCGATCACGAACGTCATCCGCCGCGTGCTCAGCGCACCCAACGGCAGTCGCCGCCGCACCCCGAACAGGTCCGCGACCGTGCCGTCCACGTCCGACAGCAGGGGATAGTCGAACCCGTGCCGGCGGGAAAACTCCGCCTGCTTCTCCACCGGGTCGCGGCTGATGCCCACCCGCGTCGCGCCCACCGCCGCGAACTCCGCCGCCAGGTCCCGGAAGTGGCAGCTCTCCGCCGTGCACCCCCGCGTCAACGCCGCCGGATAGAAGAACAACACCACCGGACCGGTGGCCAGGAACTCCGACAGCCGCCGCGGCGTGCCCGTCTCGTCGGGCAACTCGAAGTCCCGCACCACGTCGCCGACACCCACACCCGCCACCGCACACCTCCACGTCACCGTCCACCGACGTGCCCGAGCCTATGCGCCCACCCACCGGCCCGCCCCGCGCCGCCCGCCGGTAGCGTCGGCCCCGCAGCCACGACAGGGGAGAGGCACATGCGACCGGTCACCGTCATCACCGGCGGCAGCCGCGGCATCGGCGCCGCCACCGCCCGCCGCCTCGCCCACGCCGGGCACCACGTCGCCTTCAGCTACCGCCGCGACCACACCGCCGCCACCGCCGTGCTCGCCGACATCGAAGCCACCGGCGTACGCGGCCTCGCCGTGCCCGCCGACACCCGCGACCCCGAGCAGGTCACCGCCCTGTTCGACGCCGCCGCCGACCTCGGCCCGATCACCGGCCTGGTCAACAACGCCGGCGTCACCAGCCCCATCGGCGCGTTCGTCGACCTCGACCCCACCGACCTGCGCCACGTCGTCGACGTCAACCTCATCGGCTACGTCCTCTGCGCCCAGCAGGCCGCCCGCCGGATGAGCGACGGCGCCGCCATCGTCAACGTCTCCTCCGCCGCCGCCACCCTCGGCAGCCCCGGCGAGTACGTGCACTACGCCGCCGTGAAGGCCGCCACCGACACCCTCACCACCGGCCTCGCCAAGGAACTCGCCCCCCGCGGCATCCGCGTCAACGCCGTCGCCCCCGGCATCATCCGCACCGACATCCACGCCCTCTCCGGCCAACCCGACCGACCCGAGCGGGCCGCCGCCCGCATCCCACTGGGCCGCCCCGGCGAACCCGACGAGGTCGCCGGCGCCATCGCCTGGCTGCTCGGCCCCGACGCCACCTACACCACCGGCACCGTCCTACGCGTCGCCGGCGGTCTCTGACCCGCTGCTTCCTGTCGGTGGTCTGCACTACCGTCCGCCGACGTGAGCGCAACGCAGACGTACCGGTACCTCGGATCCTCCACCCTCGCCAGCGACGGCCTCGGCCTGCAGACCAGCGGCGGACCCGCACCCCACCCCCGATTCTTCACCGGGTTCCTCACCACCCCCCAGGCGGCGGCCGCCGGCCTGCTCGCCGTCGCCGAGGTCGCCCGCACCCGCTACCACCGGCCCGTCAGCCCCGCCAGCCTCGACCCGGTGGTCACCGGCAGCCGCGACCGGCTCCGGTTCGAATCCTTCTCCGGCTGCTGCGGCGTCTACGCCCGCCTCGACACCCTGCCCGCCGGCCTCGACGGCGACGTGATCGAGCACGGCACCACCAACGTCGACGTCAACAACCCACTTCGCGAGGCACTGGCCCGCGTCGGCGGCCTCGACCCACTGCACCTGTCCGTCGGCCCCGACGACCTGACCGTCGCCACCATGAACGGCCCCATCGTGGAGAAGAAGGTCCCCCTCCCGGCGCGCTGGCTGCGCGGCTTCGCCGAGGTGCAGATCCTGTCGGCCACCTTCGAACCCCGCGCCGAGATCCCCGCCACCGAGGCGGCCACGTTCCTGCGCCGACTCCCCACCACCAGCGACCGCTCGGTCCTCTGGGCGGTGCCCGCCGGCCGATCCCTGCGACTGACCTCCCGACCCGTCCCCGGCGCCGTCTGCCTGGCCGGAGCGAGCCGACTCACCGCCCTCCGCGCCATGCTGCGCTTCGCCCAGACCCTGCGCGTGTACGGACCAACCGTCGCCACCGGCTCGGCACCCACACCGAGCACCTGGGAACTGGACACCGGCGCCCTGCGCCTCTCCCTCACCCTCTCACCCGAGCCGTACCGCGGATTCTCCGGCGAAGGCGCCGCCCTCACCGCCCTCGCCAGCGACGATGTCGCCGACGACGCCAACCTCGTCGCCGCCGTACTCTCCTGGGATCCCACCATCGACGTCGACCGGCTGGCCACCGACACCGGCCTCGACCCGGCCCGCGTCCGCGCCGCGCTCGCCCAGCTCGGCACCGCCGGCCGCGTCGGCTACGACGTCTCCGAGGCCGCGTACTTCCACCGGGTCATGCCCTACGACGCGGGCCGCGCCGAACGCGACAACCCCCGCCTCGTCGGCGCCCGGGCGCTGCGCGACGCCGGCGCCGTCCACCTCGACACCGCCACCACCGCCACCGTCCACAGCGGCGACCAGGTCTACCGGGTCCGCCAACTGCCCGGCGGCGACTTCACCTGCACCTGCCCCTGGTGGGCCAAGCATCGCGGCCAACGAGGGCCGTGCCGGCACGCGCTGGCCACCCGCATGTCGACCGCCGCGCGGGCGGAGGAGCGGGTGTGAGAAACGCACAGCAGGCGTTCATCAACAGCGCCGTACGGCGGCGACGGGAACTGGCCGCCGGCGGCACCAGCGACCTGTTCGACCTCATCCAGAACGCCTCCGCCAGCCAGATCGTGGCGGCCCTGGCCGGGCTGCCGGAGCAGCGCCGCCGGGAGATCGGCGCCGAGGTGACGACCTGGTTCAAACAGCGGCAACGCACCACCTGGTGGACGGCCGGCTCCGGCACCGCCCTGGCCGTCGCCGTGGTCGGCTGCCTACCCACCGCCGCGCAGGCCGCGACGATCCTCGCCCGCAACACGGTCAACCCCGACGGCGAACGCGCCGCCGCCCTGATGTCCACGGTCGCCGAGGAACGTGGCATCACCTGGCTCGGCGACCTGGCGCACCGGCTGGCCACGAAGATCAACCAGCAGACCGGGATCGAACACTGGCGGTTCGCCGCCGCGCTGCTGCGCGTCACCGGGACGACAGCACCGGCCAACGACCGGTTCGTCGAACTGTGGCTGGACTCGGTGCAACTGCCCGACCGGCGACGCGCCGGCCGACCGGCAACCCTGATCGAACGGCTCCGCGACGACCCGTTCCTCGACGCCATGCTGCCCCGGCTGTTCGAGATCGACGGCCTCGGCCTGCGCATGACGTTCGACGAGGTCACCACGACCTGGGACGAACGACGACGCCACGTCCTGCCGACCGCGCTGGCTCAGCTCGCCACCGAAGGGACCATCGACCGGACGGTCCTGATCGACGGCGCGATCGGCCGGCTGCTGCGCGGCGACCGGGCGTCGGCCCTGCGCGCCTTCACCATCCTGCTCACCGAACTCGAACCCACCACCACCGAGGTCGCCACCCGCGCCACCGACTACCTCCGCCTGCTCGCCGACGCGCCGGCGCCGGCCGCCACCATGGCGCAGAAGGCCCTACGGGACCTGCCCGACCTCGAGATCGACACCGTCCTCGACACCTCCCGCGACGTGCTGCTGCGACCGGACAAGGCACTCGTCAAGGCCCAACTCACCTGGCTCGACCGGCTAGCCCGCCACCACCGCGACCGGGCGGCCCAGGTCGCCGAGGTCATCGCCGTCGCCGCCGAACACCCCGCCGTCGAGCTACGCGACCGCGCCAACACCCTCGCCACCCGCCACGGACACGACCCGACAGCGGGCGGCATCGGCCCAGCGAAGGCCCGGCCCCGCGGCGACGACCTGCCCCCGCCCGCACCACCGGCACCGGCACCCGCCCCCATCACCGACGTCGACGAACTCGCCGAGGAGGTCGCCGCCCTGCTCGGCACCCCGTCACAGGGCACACCGCTGGACCGCATCCTCGACGCGCTGGTCCGGCTCTCCGCCACCGACGGCGCCCGGGTGCACGCCGCCCTCGCCCCCGTCGTCGAACGCTGCCACTGGTCCTGGGGCAACGAACACCGCCACGACCCCCTCTCCCTGTCCGAGGTGGTCGTCGACGTCCTCACCACCGCCCCGACCACCGACCAGCAGGCCCGCCGACGCAGCCGGTGGGAGACACTGCTCACCGCGCTGCGCCGCACCGACCGGCAGACACCGCAGCCGGAACTGGTCACCACCGACCCCCGGGTGCCCCCACCCCACCGGCTGCTCCGAGCCCGCCTCGCCGAGATCGGCGCGCACCTCGCCGAGCCGGGACACCCCGGCCTGCTCGCCACCCCCACCCACGCCAACGGCACCCTCGACCCGCTCACCCTGATCGAGCGCCTCGCGGCCCTCGGCGACCGCCCAGCCTGGCACTGGGACCTCACCCAGGCCCTGCTGCGCCTACCCGCCGACACCGACGAGACGGTCGCCGGCAAGGCCGCGGCGCTGGGCACCCCGGCGGGGGAGCGGCTCGCCACCTGGCTGCGCGCCGGCGGACTGCCACAACCCGTCACGCGCGCCGTCACCCTCACCCGACGCCCCCGCCGCAACGGCTACGACTGGGAGTACGACCAACTACCGCCCAAGCGCATCCTCGTCGAGCTGCGCCCACCCGACGGATACGACGACCCGTACGGACTGCTGACCGTCGACCCCGCACCGATCGGTGTCGAGCACTCCGCCTGGGCGAACCTGCTGCCGTCGACCCTGCCGGGACACCGGGCAGTCGTCGCCGCGTACGCCCTGCCGATCGTGGCCGCCACCGCGGACATGGACCAACGCGGCGGCACGACCATGCTGCCGCTGCTCGCCGAAACCACCGGCCCCGGCGGACCGGCCCTCGACCTCGCCCTGTCCTACGGCCTCGCGGCCCGCCACGGCACCGACCGGATCGCCGCCCTGGACGCCCTGCTCGCCCTCGCCGCGGCCGGGCAGCTCGACGCCACCGCGACGGGCGGACACCTCGGCCGACTCGTCGCCGGGCAACTGGTGAAGCTGTCCAGGGCACTCGAACCACTACGCGACGCCGCCCAGGCCCGAGCACCGCTGACCGTGTGGCGACTGATCGCCGCCGCACTGCCGTCGGCACTCGCCGCACCCCAGCCCCCGCGCGGCCTGCCGGACCTGCTGAGCCTCGCGGCCGAGACGGCCAGCACGACCGGCACCCGCATCGACGTGCCCGGCCTGGTCGACGTCGCCGGCCGGGGCGGATCCGGCCGCCTCGTCACCGAGGCCCGACGCCTGCACCGCGCACTCGACACGGTATGACCCGGCACACTGGCGGCGACAGGCCGCCGACCCTGCTGGGCAACCCCGACGACACGTGGCACGATCTCGCAGGTGACCAGCAGAGACGCCGCCGACCAGCACCTACGCGACCTCGCCCGGCTGCGCCGCGTCCGCGACCGCATCGACCGCGAGTACGCACAGCCCCTGGACGTCGAGGCGCTCGCCCGCGGCGCGAACATGTCAGCCGGACACCTCAGCCGCCAGTTCCGCCAGGCGTACGGCGAGTCACCGTACGCCTACCTCATGACCCGGCGCATCGAACGCGCCATGGCGCTGCTGCGCCGTGGCGACCTCAGCGTCACCGAAGTCTGTTTCGCCGTCGGCTGCTCCTCGCTGGGCACCTTCAGCACCCGCTTCACCGAACTGGTCGGTGTGCCGCCGAGCACCTACCGCGCCCGGACGGCTCACGCGACGGCGGAGATGCCAGCGTGCATCGCGAAACAGGTGACCAGACCGATCAGGAATCGAGAAGCACGCGCCAGGCAGCCGCAACTAGCCTGACCGGCATGGACATCACCATTCACTACGCCTTCCTCCCGCACACCGACGCCGACGCCGCCCTGACCTTCTACCGCGACACCCTCGGCTTCGAGGTCCGCAACGACGTCGGATACGACGGCATGCGCTGGCTCACCGTCGGCCCCGCCAACCAGCCCGGCACGTCCATCGTCCTGCACCCGCCGGCCGCCGAACCCGGCATCACCGACGACGAACGCCGCACCATCCTCGAACTCATCGCCAAGGGCAGCTACGGCGCCCTCACCCTGGCCACCGACGACCTCGACGGTCTCTTCGAGCGGCTACAGGCCAGCGGCGCCGACGTCGTCCAGGAACCCACCGCCCAGCCCTACGGCGTCCGCGACTGCGCCTTCCGCGACCCCACGGGCAACCTGATCCGCATCAACGAGCTGCACTGAGCCCTCCGGCACACCCAGACACCAGCCAGGCAACACCTCGACGCGGACCGCGACGGCGGCCCCGCGCAGCAGATGGAGACACGATGAGCACCGCCACGGGGACGGACACCCAGGCAACCGCCCACATCGCCGACAGCCACGACCTGATCCGCGTGCAGGGCGCGCGCGTGAACAACCTCAAGGACGTCAGCGTCGACATCCCGAAACGCCGCCTCACGGTCTTCACCGGCGTCTCCGGCTCGGGCAAGAGCTCACTCGTGTTCGGCACCATCGCCGCCGAGTCACAGCGGATGATCAACGAAACCTACAGCGCATTCCTGCAGGGCTTCATGCCGTCGCTCACCCGACCGGACGTCGACCTGCTCGACGGCCTGACCACGGCGATCATCGTCGACCAGGAACGGATGGGCGCCAACCCCCGCTCCACCGTCGGCACCGCCACCGACGCCAACGCCATGCTGCGCATCCTGTTCAGCCGCCTCGGCCAACCCCACATCGGCTCGCCCAACGCGTACTCCTTCAACATCCCCACCGTCCGCGCCAGCGGCGCGATCACCGTCGAACGCGGCAACAAGACCAAGGCCGAGAAGGCGACGTTCCACCGCCTCGGCGGCATGTGCCCCCGCTGCGAGGGCATGGGCACCGTCAACGACATCGACCTGACCGCCCTCTACGACGCCGGCAAGTCACTCAACGAGGGCGCCCTCACCATCCCCGGCTACAGCATGGACGGCTGGTACGGGCGCATCTTCCGCGGCTGCGGCTACTTCGACCCCGACAAGCCGATCAGCAAGTTCACCAAGAAGGAACTGCACGACCTGCTCCACCGGGAACCCACCAAGATCAAGATCGACGGCATCAACCTGACGTACGTCGGCATCATCCCGCAGATCCAGAAGTCCATCCTCGCCAAGGACGTCGACGCCCTCCAGCCCCACATCCGGGCCTTCGTCGAGCGCGCCGTCACCTTCCAGACCTGCCCGAGCTGCGACGGCACCCGACTCAGCCCCGAAGCCCGCGCATCGAAGATCAACGGCAGGAGCATCGCCGACGTCTGCGCCATGCAGATCAGCGACCTGGCCGAGTGGATCCGCGACCTCGACGAACCCCCGGTGGCCCCCCTGCTCAAGGGGCTGCAACACCTCCTCGACTCGTTCACGCAGATCGGCCTGGGCTACCTCTCACTCGACCGACCCTCCGGCACCCTGTCCGGGGGAGAGGCACAACGCACCAAGATGATCCGCCACCTCGGCTCGTCCCTCACCGACGTCACCTACGTCTTCGACGAACCCACCATCGGCCTGCACCCGCACGACATCGAACGGATGAACAACCTACTGCGGCAACTGCGCAACAAGGGCAACACCGTGCTCGTCGTCGAACACAAACCCGAGACCATCATGATCGCCGACCACGTCGTCGACCTCGGCCCCGGCGCCGGCACCCACGGCGGCACGATCTGCTTCGAAGGCACCGTCGAAGGACTGCGGGAAAGCGACACCGTCACCGGCCGCCACCTCGACGACCGGGCCGCCGTCAAGAAGACCGTACGCACGCCCACCGCCACCCTCGAGATCCGCGGCGCGACCGCGCACAACCTGCGTGATGTCGACGTCGACATCCCACTCGGCGTCCTGTGCGCCGTCACCGGCGTCGCCGGCTCCGGCAAGAGCTCGCTGATCCACGGTTCCGTCGCCGGCCGCGACGGCGTCGTCGTCATCGACCAGGGCGCGATCCGCGGCTCCCGACGCAGCAACCCGGCGACGTACACCGGCCTGCTCGACCCCATCCGCAAGGCGTTCGCCAAGGCCAACGGCGTCAAACCGGCACTGTTCAGCGCCAACTCCGAAGGCGCCTGCCCCACCTGCAACGGCGCTGGCGTCATCTACACCGACCTGGGCGTCATGGCGACCGTCGAGACCACCTGCGAGGAATGCGGCGGCAAGCGGTTCCAGGCGGCCGTCCTGGAATACACGCTGGGCGACCGGAACATCGCCGAGGTGCTCGCCATGCCCGTCGCCGAGGCCGAGGAGTTCTTCGGCACCGGCGAGGCGCGCATCCCCGCCGCCCACGCCATCCTGAACCGACTCGCCGACGTCGGACTGGGCTACCTCAGCCTCGGCCAACCCCTCACCACCCTCTCCGGCGGCGAGCGGCAACGCCTCAAGCTCGCCACCCACATGGCCGAGAAGGGCGGCGTCTACGTCCTCGACGAACCGACCACCGGCCTGCACCTCGCCGACGTCGAACAACTGCTCGCCCTGCTCGACCGGCTAGTCGAATCCGGCAAGTCGGTCATCGTCATCGAGCACCACCAGGCGGTCATGGCACACGCCGACTGGATCATCGACCTCGGCCCCGGCGCCGGCCACGACGGCGGCCGGATCGTCTTCGAGGGCACCCCCGCCGACCTCGTCGCCAAGCGGTCCACCCTCACCGGCGAACACCTCGCCACCTACGTCGGCGCCTGACCAAGGCCGCCGGCGGGCACCGGTCCGGCGGGCGCTCCCGCGCTGCGTCGGGCCGGGCCCGCCAACCGCGCCGACTGCGAACGCTCCGCGCCTTCATGGTGGCGGGGGAGCAGCGCCCGGCGGGCCGGGATCCGGCCGCTCGGCATGCGTACGCTCGCGGCCATGCCGACCGCAGTGATCGAGATGGACGACGGTGCACAGCTGCGCACCTGGACCACCGGCTCGCTGGAGCACGCGGACACTCCCTTGGTCGTCCTGCACGGGGGTCCGGGACTGCCGGACCATCTCGGCCCGGTCGCCGCCCTGGTCGGAGACCTGTGCCTGGTCCACCGCTACGACCAGCGAGGCACAGGCGGATCGGCCTGGGAGGGGGAGCACACGATCGCCCGCCACGTCCGGGACCTGGCGCTGTTGCTGGACGCGTGGGGGCATGACCGGGTCGTCCTGGTGGGGCACTCGTTCGGAACCAACCTGGCCGGCTACTTCACGCTGGCGCATCCCGAACGCGTGGCGGGGTCGATACAGATCGCCGGGCCCTTCCTGGACCCCTGGCGGGACGCCTACCGGGCGGTGCAGCGAGCACGACGCACCGGCGAGCAGCAGCACAGGCTCGACGAACTCGACGCGCTCGCATCGCGCACCGACGCCGAAGAGATCGAGTATCTCACCCTGTCGTGGTTCACCGACCACGCCGACCGGGCTCGAGCGTGGGACTGGGCACTGGCGTCGGCCCGCGCGCTGCGACCCGTCAACTACGCGATGAACAGCCAGCTCAATGCCGCGAAGAGGGCGGACCCGCTCGAATCGCACGTGGACGAGCTGCGCGAGCGCCTTCCCGCCGGCACCGTGATCATCGGTGGGGCAGACGACAGCCGTCCCGCCGAGGCCCTGCGACGACTCGGAGCCCGCCTCGGCTGCGAGGTCGTCTCATCCCGAACGCGGGCCACCATCCCTGGCTGGAAGCGCCGGACCAGTTCACCGCGGCGTTCCGCGCCGCGGTGACGAGAGCGTGCCTGACGAATCACCGGGACGATGGCGAAGGCGCGGCGCCATAGGCCTCAAAACCACAGGCAGACCGACCGTGGCCAGTGATTCGATAATGTACATTATGTCAAGTAAGCCGGATCGGGCCCTCCCTCGGCTCGGTCCGACGGCAGGTCGGCGAGGCGCCACAGGTGCGCCTCCACCAGCGCCACACGCACCTGCACCGGCGCGGGCGGCACCGCGATCAGGTGGTGCCCGTGCGCCCGGTAGACCTTCTCGTGCACGCGGGCGAACGCCAGCGACTCGGCGTAGCCGATCCGGCGGGCGGCACTCGGTGTCACGAAGCCCAGCGGCTCGACCAGGAACACCTGCCGCTGGTAGGCGCCGTCCCGCAGCACCCGCCGCACCTCCTCGGTGAGCAAGCGCCCCGGCGGGCGCCCCAGATATTGCGCGAGGGCCAACGTGCACAGCGGCGACCGGTCGTGGAACTGCACCGACCCGTACGCCCCGGGCGCCTCGCGGCGCTCCCGCTGGAGCCGCGTGACGGCGTCGACGAACCCGGCCTCCCGCCACGGTTCGGCGACGCCCCGCCCCTGCTGGGCCGCGATGACGTCGGTGGCCGCCTCGGCGACGACGTCCCACCCGCGTCGACGCAGCGCGTCGGCGAGTGTCGTCTTGCCCGCCCCCGGCGCACCTGTCAGTACGTACCGCCGCATGCTCTCCCCTCTCCCGCCGTTGCCGGCGAACCCGAAAATGCTGCATAATATCCCTTATGCATGACAAACAGGACGAATCGGTACGGCGGCTCATCGAGGAGTTCCTGACGGCCCGCGCGACCCGCAAGCCCTCCCCCCACACGCTGGAGGCGTACCGGCGGGACCTGCGCGCCGTCGCCGAACTGGCGGCCGAGGAGAGCACCCCTCCCCTCCCCCTTGACTCGCTGCCCGTCGCCGCCCTCACCGCCCGCGTCATGCGCGCGGCATTCGCCCGGTTCGCCGCTCCCCGCGCGGCCGCGTCGGTGCACCGGGCGTGGTCCACCTGGAACAGTTTCTTTTCCTTCCTGGTCGCCGATGGAGTGGTCGCCGGCAACCCGATGCCGGCGGTCGGTCGTCCCCGGGCGCCTCTCCCCCAGCCCAAGCCGCTGCGCGGCGCGGACACCCCCGAGCAGCTGCTCGCCTCGGTGGCCCGGCAGGAGGGCCGGCAGCGCGACCCGTGGCCGGAGCGCGACCTGGCGGTGCTGGCGTTGGCGCTCTGCGCGGGGTTGCGGCTGTCGGAGCTGCTGGCGCTGCGGGTGGGATCGTTGACGGGCCGTGCGGGCGAGCGGCGGGTCGACGTGGCCGGCAAGGGCGGGCGGCCGAGGGTGGTGCCGATCGAGCCGGAGCTGGACGGGGTCCTGGCGGGCTACCTGGACAGCCGGGTGCGGCGGTTCGGGTCGCGTACGGTGCGGCCGGACGCGCCGCTGCTGGTGGACCGGCAGGGTGAGCCGCTGCGCCGGGGCGGGCTGCAGTATCTGGTGGAGTCCTGCTACCGGCGGGCGGGCATCACCGACCGGGTGCCGCGGGGGGCGCGATTGCACGCGTTGCGGCACACCTTCGCGACGCGGTTGGCGGAGGACGGAGCGAGCGCGGCGGAGATCATGCGGTTGCTGGGTCACGCGTCGTTGGCGTCGTCGCAGACGTACATCGAGGTGACGGCCGGGCAGCAGCGCGCCGCGGTGCGGTCCAACCGCACCAATCGGGCGTTGGCGGGGTTGGTGGCGGCGGAGGGCGACGCGCGGTCGTGAGGCGGTACGCGGCGGGCGTCGCGGAGCGCGGTGCCCGGCCGGCGGGCTCGTCGGAGCGCGCGCCCATGGCCCGTGCGGGTGTCGGGCGTGGCCGCCGAGGGGCGGTCGGCCCGGCGTCGGGGACCCCGACGCCGGGCCGGGGACGGTCAGGCGTGGCCGGTGGCGCGGCGGGCGGCGTCGAGGGCGTTGCGGAAGAGCATGGCGACGGTGGTGGGGCCGACGCCGCCGACGCGGGGGGTGATGGCGCCGGCGACGTCGGCGCAGCTTTCGGCGACGTCGGGCAGGAGGCGTCGGCCTTCGTAGCGGACGCCGCCGCCGATGACGACGGCGCCGGGGCGGACGTGTTCGGGTTGGATGATGCCGGGGACGCCGGCGGCGGCGATGAGGATGTCGGCGCGGCGGGTGTGGGTGGCCCAGTCGGGGACGCCGGTGTGCACGACGGTGACGGCGGCGTTGGCGGTGGGTCGTTTCTGGGTGAGCAGCAGGGCGAGGGGGCGGCCGAGGGTGGCGCCGCGGCCGAGGATGACGACGTCGCGGCCGGCGACGGGGATGTCGTGGAAGGCGAGCAGGGCTTCGATGCCGGCGGGTGTGCAGGGCAGGGGTCCGGGCAGGCCGAGGGCGAGGCGTCCCATGTTGAGGGGGTGCATGCCGTCGACGTCGAGGTCGGGGTCCATGGTCTGCAGGGCGCGGTCGTAGTCGAGGTGTGCGGGGATGGGGTGCTGGATGAGCAGTCCGTGCACGTCGGGTGCGGTGTTGAAGTCGGCGATGGCGTGGTGCAGGTCGGCCTGGGTGGCGGTGGCGGGCAGGTGTACGTGGGGTGAGGCGAAGCCGAGTTCGCTGGCCTGGCGTTGCTTGATGCGGATGTAGCCGGCGCTGGCGTCGTCGTCGCCGACGAGGATGGTGGCGAGGCCGGGGGTGGTGCCTGCGGCGCGCAGTGCGGTGACGCCGGCGGCGACGTCGGTGAGGATGTGGTCGGCGACGGGGGTGCCGGGCAGGAGTCGGGCGGTGGGCATGGTGCTCCTCTGCCGGCGGGGCCCAGGCGGTCGACCTCCGCGCGTGGAGCTCCCCGATGGTTTGGTGCCCATCCTCTGGCCGCCAGTCGCGTCTGGGGTCAGCTTGCCACAGGGGGTCGGGTGTGGCGTGTCCCGGTGGTGGCTGCCGCGTCGGCGTACTGACTGTGGGTGTCCCGTTGGTCACTGGTTCGGGCTACCCTGTCGGCCTGTCCGTGTCGGGCGCTCGCCCGGGTGTCGTGAGTGGAGGCCGTGGTGCCGGTGCAGGTCGGCGGGGATGGTGTGGTGTCGGGTCCGCGGTTGGGGGTGGAGGAGGAGTTCCTGCTGGTCGATCCGGTGAGTCGGGGTGTGGTGCCGGGTGCGGGGGCGGTGGTGGATCGGGCCGTGGCGCGGTTGGGTTCGCGGGTGTCGGGTGAGATCACGACGTTGCACGTGGAGACAAGGACGGATCCGACGGCGTCGGTGCGGGGGTTGTTGGAGCAGTTGGTGGAGGCTCGTCGGGTGGTGGCGGAGTGCGCGGCGGTCGACGGGTTGCGGATCGTGGCGACCGGTACGCCGGTGTTGCCGGGTGCGACGGCGCCGCCGGTGACGCGGGGGCCGCGGCAGGATCGGGGTACGGCGACGTTCCGGGGGTTGCACGACGAGTTGGCGATCTGTGCGTTGCACGTGCACGTGGAGTTGCCGGATCGGGAGCGGGCGTTGCTGGTGAGCAATCATCTGCGGGCGTATCTGCCGTTGTTGATCGCGTTGACGGCGAATTCGCCGTTCTGGGAGGGGCGGGATTCGGGTTATGCGGGTTGGCGGTCGATGATCTGGTCGCGGTGGCCGGTGGCGGGGCCACCGCCGCGGTTCACGTCGGTGGCTCACTACGAGCGGGTGGTGGAGATGTTGTCGGCGGCGGGGGCGGTGGTGGATCCGGGGACGTTGTTCTGGGACATCCGGCCGTCGGTGACGCATCCGACGTTGGAGGTGCGGGTGTCGGACGTGCCGGTGTCGGCGCAGGAGTCGGCGTTGGTGGCGGCGTTGGTGCGGGCGTTGGTGGTGCGGGGGTTGGAGGCGGTGGATCGGGGTGATCACGGTCCGGAGGTTGCCGGGGAGTGGTTGCGGGCGGCGTACTGGCGGGCGGCGCGTGACGGGTTGGCGGGTTCGTTGCCGGAGGTCGGTTCGGGTCGGTTGCGTCCGGCGCGGGAGGTGTTGGGTGAGGTGGTGGCGTGGTTGGCGCCGGTGTTGCGGGCGTGTGGGGACGAGGATCTGGTGCGGGGCTGGTCGGAGCGGTTGTTGGCGGTGGGTGGTGGTGCGGTGCGGCAGCGGGCGGCGGCGGGTCGGCGGGGTCGGTTGACGGATGTGGTGGATTTTCTGGTGGCGCAGACGGTGGTGGGCGAGTTGCAGCCGGCGTAGGTGTGTGGTCGAGGTTGGCCCGGTGGTGGGGCGTGCGGGTCAGCGGTGGCGGTGCAGTTCGCGGGTGAAGTAGTCGCGCAGGGGTGTCACGTGGCGGTCGGGGCGGCGCCATTCGGCGAGCAGGTCTTCGAGCAGGTGGAGTTCGTCGACGAGGGTGTCGCCGTGGTAGCGGCGGATGACGGGGTGGATGAAGGCGCTTTCGGCGGCGCGGTCGGGTTGGGGGTGGCGTTCGATGGCGAAGACGTCGCCGTAGTCGTCGCGGCCCCAGCGGAGGCTGACGGTGTAATAGTGCGGGTGGTCGTGGAAGCGGGCGCGGACGTGGTCTTCGGGCAGGTCGGTGTAGTGGCGTAGCTGGCCGTGGGGGTCGACGACGAGGGCGTCGCAGAGGAATTCGAACTGGGTCCAGAGGGCGGAGCTCCAGTTGACCCGGTCGAGGACGAGGGTGGTGAGGGTGTCGGGGTCGGGGTCGACGAGGGTGTGTGGCAGGGGTACGCCGTCGTAGCGTTCGCGTAGCAGGGCGGTGAGGGTGCGCAGGTTGTAGCGGAATCCGTCGATGAAGGCGGAGGAGGCCTTCTTGAGGTCGCGGTCCTGGGCGAGGGTGCCGGCGAAGTAGAGGCCGTCGATGTTGGTGGACTGCCAGTCGCCGGTGGTGGTGGGCATGCGGCCGCTGGGGACCATGTCGGGTCGGCAGGTGGGGTCGAAGGGGCTGGTGTCCATGGTGAAGCCGGTGCAGCGCAGGACGGTTTCGTAGTCCATGACGGCGGTTTCGCCGTCGGCGTGGGTGTAGGTGAGGTGCACCTGGTAGCGGTTGTCGAGGGGGCGGATCTCGTCGATGACGCAGTCGAGTACGGAGTGCAGGGTCTTGAACTGGTAGCTGTCGAGGACGGCGCCGTGGTGGCCGCGGACGTCTCCGGGGTGTTTGGTGTTCCAGGCCAGGCGTAGTGGGCGGGGGCTGGCGAGGTGGATCATGGCGGCGTGGCCGAGGATCGCGGAGGCGGTTTCGAACGCGGAGTTGCCCTTGCCGAGGATGAGGACGCGTTGGCCGGCGTAGGCGGCGGGGTCGGTGTGCATGTCCTCGTAGCCGGTGGCGTGTTCGATGCCGCGGATGTCGGGGATGTTGGGTCGGCCCCAGCCGGTGGCGACGATGAGGCAGTGGCAGTGCAGGACGCGGTCGGGGGTGTGGACGAGGAAGCCGTCGTCGAGGCGTTCGATCCGGTTGGCGGGGGTGTCGAAGCGTACGGCGAGTTGGTGGTAGCGCTGGAAGTCGGTGAGGTAGCGCACCATGTCGTCGGCGTGGGGGAAGTATTCGCTGCTGTACTTGGCGAAGGGCAGGTCGGCGGGTTCGTGCAGCAGTGAGTTCCAGTCCCAGCGCAGGCGGATCTCGGGGTCGGTGCTGGTGGTGTGGACCTTGTTGAGGGAGATGAGCCGGCGGTGGCGGGGGAAGTGGCGGAAGAATTCGGCGGGTGCGGGGGCGCGTTCGAGGGTGACGTAGTCGCAGCCGGCCTGTTGGAGGTAGTAGCTGAGTTGGATGCCGGCTGGTCCGGCTCCGATGATGACGTACCGGTGGTGTTCGGTGGTGGGGTCGTGGTGGCTCGTCGGGCCTGGGGTGGGTGCCGTCACGCCAGAGACCTTCGCCGATGTGGCGGGTTGGTGTCAACGCTGGGTGGGGTGACGGTGACGCGACCGCTGGTGAGTGGTGTCGCCTCCCCTGCGGTGTGCGCGGTCAGCCGAGGTCGACCAGGAGGGGGCGGTGGTCGGAGATGGTGGACAGGGGGGTGTGTACGGCGGTGACGGGTGGCAGCTGGTCGAGGCTGTGGCGGTCGGCGAGGATGTGGTCGAGTTGGACGCGGGGTTGCCCGGCGGGGTAGGTGGGGCGGCGGCCGAGGGGGTGCCAGCCGGTGAGGAGTCGGGCGGCGCCGGCGGGCAGGTTGAGGTCGCCGAGGAGGATCCGTGGGGCGGGCAGGGTGCGCAGTGCGCGGACGGTCTGGCGGAGTTGGTGGGCGTTCCAGCCGGGGACGAAGGACAGGTGGGTGGCGGCGACGGTGAGCCGTCCGTGTGGGGTGTCGAGGACGGCGGCGAGGACGACGCGGGGTTCGTCGCGCAGGAGGATGAGTCCGCCGCGGGGGCCGGGGACGTAGACGGGTGAGCGTACGGGGGCGGGGCGCAGTCGGGTGACCTGCCAGGTGTGGACGCGGTGGCGGGTGACGAGGCCGACGCCGTAGCAGGGTTCGCCGTGTCCGTCGTCGTCGTGGGTGAGGGGGCGGAACTGTTCGCCGGGGGTGCCGACGACGGCGGCGGCGAAGCGGTGTTCGCTGGCGTCGAGGGCGCGGGCGGCGATGGCGGTGAGGTCGAGTTTGCCGCTGCGGCTCTGGTCGCGGTCGACTTCCTGTAGGGCGAGGACGTCGGCGTCGAGGGCGGTGACGGCGGCGGTGAGCCGGTCGGGGTCGACGAGTCCGTCGGCGAGGGATCGGCCGTGCAGCAGGTTGAAGGTGGCCAGGCGCACGCTTGCACCCTACGTGGCCGTGGGAGGGTTGCCGGGTGTTGAAGGTGTTGTTGTGCTCGGTGCTGTTGTTCGTGGCGTTGTCGGCGGTGGGTGTGTGGCTGCGTCGGGCGCGGGGTCGGTGACCTGCGGTTCCGGTGAGGCTGGCCACAGGCGGCGTCGTGGGGTGGGTGGTGGTGGGCAGAATGGCGGCCCGTGGATGTGGATCCCCTGTCGTTGACGACCCTGCTCGCCGCGGCCGCGATGGCCGGTTGGATCGACGCCGTGGTGGGTGGTGGTGGTCTGCTGTTGTTGCCGGTGTTGATGGTGGCGGCGCCGGGGATGCCGGTGGCGTCGGCGTTGGCCACGAACAAGTTGACGGCGATCGCGGGTACGACGACGGCGGCGGTGACGTACGCGCGCCGCACGAAGATCGACTGGGCGGTGGCGGGGCCGTCGGCGGTGCTGGCGATGTGTTGCGCCGGGGTGGGTGCGGCGTTGGCGGGGGCGGTGCCGGCGTCGGCGTACCGGCCGGTGGTGCTGGTGGTGCTGGTGTCGGTGGCGGCGTTCGTGGTGTTGCGTCCGCGGTTGGGGGTGGTGGCGCAGCCGCATCGGCGTACCCGGGTGCGGGTGGGTGTGGCGGTCGCGGTGGCGGGGGTGGGTATCGCCCTGTACGACGGGCTGGTGGGTCCGGGTACGGGGACGTTCCTGGTGGTGGCGTTCACGGCGCTGGTGGGGGCGGACTTCGTGCACGGCTCGGCGATGGCGAAGGTCGTGAACGTGGGCACGAACCTGGGGGCGTTGGCGGTGTTCGCGGCGACGGGGCACGTGTGGTGGCTGCTGGGGGCGGCGATGGCGGTGTGCAACATCGCCGGGGCGGCGTTGGGGGCGCGGATGGCGTTGCGGCGTGGCTCGGGTTTCGTGCGGGTGGTGCTGTTGGTGGTGGTGCTGGCGTTGGTCGGCAAGTTGGGCTTCGACCAGTGGGTGGCGGCCTGACGGTCGCCACCCACTGCTCGTCGGTCCCCCGGTGGTCGCCGGGTCAGGCGTGTCGGACGACGTCGGTGTAGTCGAGGCGGGGCAGGCGGGGGAACCAGGCGTTCTCGCCGGGGCGGCCGATGTTGACCACGAGCAGGGTCTTCCAGGTGTTGTCGGCGAAGAACTCGCGGTCGATGGCGGCGGCGTC
Organism: Micromonospora sp. NBC_01740; assembly: GCF_035920365.1. NCBI lineage: Bacteria > Bacillati > Actinomycetota > Actinomycetes > Micromonosporales > Micromonosporaceae > Micromonospora > Micromonospora sp. NBC_01740. The sequence continues at coordinate 5,095,122 of NZ_CP109150.1, forward strand.
GAAGCCGGCCATGGGGCCGGCGGCGAGGCCGGCGGCGCGGACGGCGAGCAGGAAGTAGCCGATCTGGAGGGTGGCGTTGAAGCGGGCCATGCGCTCGCGCGCCTCGGGCTTGTCGGCGAGGTCGTCGCGCATCTGGGGCCGGATGGGGAAGACCTGCGGGATGAACTCGTGGAAGTCGGTGTCGGCGGCGAGTACGGCGACCATGGGGGCGCTGGCGGTCTTGGCCTTGTTGCCTTCGCTCATGTGGGCGACCAGGCGGGTGCGGGCGTCGCCGGGGCGCACGTAGAGGATGCGCAGGGGCTGGGTGTTGGCGGCGGTGGGTGGGAACTTGGCGATTTCGAAGATCGCCTGGAGTTGTTCGTCGGTGACCGGCTCGTCGGTGAAGGTGTTGGCGGTGCGGGCGTCGGTGAACAGCAGCGCCTGGGCCTCGGGGTCCAGGTTGATCAGGGGCGAGTGGACGTCGGTCATCGGGGTGTCTCCATCGAATCGGCGGACTTGCTTCGGCTACGGTAGCAGCTAGCTTTTTACTAGTCCCTTGTTCGGGGGATGTCCGCCGTATCCTGGGGTCATGACGGTCAGGCCACAGGTGGGCGACACGCCCCGCACGTGTGACGGGGGCGTCGCCCGGGCCTTCGCGTTTCTCGGCAAGCGGTGGAACGGCATGCTCCTGAGCACCCTCGCCGACGGGCCGGCCGGCTTCGCCGAGCTGACCCGCGCCCTGCCCGGGATCAGCGAGTCCGTGCTCTCCGACCGGCTGGGCGAGCTTGTGCGGATCGGGCTGGTCAGCCGCAGCGTCCGGCAGGGTCCCCCGGTGGGGGTGAGCTACGAGCTCACCGGGCCGGGCGCGGCACTGCTGCCGGTGCTCGACGCGTTGGGCCGGTGGGCGCACGAGAACCTTCCCGCCGAGCCGGAGGCGGCCACCCCGTCGGGCTGCTGAGCACGCCGGCGTCGGGCGGAGCGCCCCGCGCCGGATGTGTGATCATCGGCGGATGCCGGTACGCGCCGAACACGACCGGACCGTCCTGGCCGCGCTGCTCGGGCGGGACCCGGTGCTGCACGCGTACCAGCTCGGTGACCTGGACGACTTCTTCTGGCCGTACACCTCCTGGTTCCGCCACGACGAGGAGGTGGCGTTGCTCTACCACGGCGCGGACCCGCCCACGTTGCTGGCGTTCGCGGCCCCGCCACGGGTGCACCGGCTGGCGGCGCTGCTGCGCCAGATGGCGCCGGTGCTGCCGGCCCGCCTGTGGGCGCACCTGTCCCCCGGCCTGGAGCCGGCCCTGGCCGGGATGTTCCGGATGGACGCGGCCGGCCCGCACCACCGGATGGCCCTGACCGACGCGGCGCGGCTGGACACGGTGACCCCGGCGGGATCGGTGCTGGACGCCGACGACCTGCCGGCGCTGCGCCGGCTGTACGACGTGGCCTACCCGGGCAACTGGTTCGACCCGCGGATGCTCGACACCGGCCAGTACGTGGGCGTGCGCGACGGCGGTGAGCTGGTGGCGGTCGCCGGGGTGCACGTGTTCTCCCCCGCGTACCGGGTGGCGGCGCTGGGCAACGTGACCACCCATCCCCGGCTGCGCGGGCGGGGGCTGGCCGGAGCGGTGGTGGCCGCGCTGTGCCGGCGGCTGCGCGAGCACGTCACGCACGTCACGCTCAACGTGAAGGCGGACAACGCGGCGGCGTTGCGGCTCTACGGGCGGCTGGGCTTCACCCGGGTGGCCGACTACGGCGAGTACGCGCTGCGCCCCCACGACAGCTGAGTCACGCCCCCGACGACCAGGGCGTCGGGGGCGTGCAGGGTGCGGGCGGGTCAGCCGCGGCGGCTGGGTGAGTCGAAGCGGCCGGCGCGGATCTCCCGCAGCGCCTTGCGGCGGGTGTCGCCGCGCAGGGTGTCGACGTAGAGGCGGCCGGCGAGGTGGTCGGTCTCGTGTTGCAGGGCCCGGGCGAGGAAACCGCTGCCGGAGATGGTCAGCGGCTCGCCGTGCTGGTCGAAGCCGTGGGCGGTGGCGTGCAGGGCGCGCCTGGTCGGGAAGTAGAGCCCCGGGATGGACAGGCAGCCCTCGTCGTCGTCCTGCAGTTCCTCCGACAGCTCGAGCGTCGGGTTGACCAGGTGGCCGCGGTGGCCGTCGGCGTCGTAGACGAACACCTGGGCGTTGACGCCGATCTGGGGAGCGGCGACGCCGGCGCGGCCGGGGGCGCCGAGCAGGGTGTCCATCAGGTCGGTGACCAGGGCGCGCAGTTCGGCGTCGAAGCTGGTGACGGGCTCGCTGGGGGTGCGCAGCACGGGGTCACCGATGATCCTGATGGGGCGCATCGTCATGTCGGCCAGGTTATCGCTCGCCGGTCGTGGCGGCGGCGTCCGGGCGGGTGGCGACGAGGACCTCGATGCCGTCGAGGATGCGAGCCAGGCCGAACTCGAAGGCGCCGTGGGGGTTGGCGGCGGCCTGGTACTCCTGGCCGGCGGCGGTGCCGACGCGGGCGGCGAGGGGGTAGCGGCGCGGGTCGAGGGCCTTCTCCAGGTAGGGGGCGTGGGCCTGCCACCACTGCTGCTCGGTCATGCCGGTGCGCGCGGCGGCCTGGGCGGCCTCCACGGCGCTGCGCACGGCGCCGTGGACGTAGCCGGAGACGAGGGTGACGACGGCGTCCATCTCCAGGTCGGTCAGGCCGATGCCGTCGACGGCGCGCAGTTCGTACTCGTAGCGGGCGATGACGTTGGGGCCCAGCGGGGGGCGGGTGGTGGCGACCTGCAGCAGCCAGGGGTGGCGCAGGTAGAGCGCCCAGGTCTCGCGGGCGACGTGGGTGAGCCGCTCCCGCCAGCCGCCGGGCACGTCGTCGGGGCGGGCGGTCTCGCCGTAGACGGTGTCGAGCATGACGTCGAGCAGTTCGCCCTTGCCCGGGACGTAGGTGTAGAGGGACATGGTGCCGACGCCGAGGCGTTCGGCGACGCGGCGCATGGACAGGGCGGCGAGGCCCTCGGCATCGGCCACCTCGATGGCGGCGCGCACGATGCGGTCCACCGACAGGTCGGGCCGGCCCTTGCGGCTGGTGCGTTCGCGGGTACGCCAGAGCAGGGCGAGGCTGCGCGCGGGGTCGCCGGTGCCGCTGTACTCGGTCGTCATCCCGGCACTGTATCGTCCGCCGTACCGTATGCCGTACGGTACGGCGTACGAGTCGAGTGGGTGGAGGGGCGCTGATGCACCACGACGGACCGGCTGTCGAGGCGGAGGGACTGCGCAAGCGCTACGGCGGCACGCAGGCCCTCGCCGGCCTCGACCTGACGGTGCCCGCCGGCACCGTGTGCGGCCTGCTCGGCCCGAACGGGGCGGGCAAGACCACGGCGGTACGGGTGCTGAGCACCCTGCTGCGGCCCGACGCCGGCGCGGCGCGGGTGGCCGGCGCCGACGTGCTGCGCCATCCCGAGCGGGTCCGGGCCCGCATCGGCCTGGTCGGCCAGCACGCCGCGCTCGACGAGGTGCTCAGCGGCCGGCAGAACCTGGTCCTGTTCGGCCGGCTGCACCACCTCGGCGGCGCGCGGGCCCGCGCCCGGGCCACCGACCTGCTCGCCCGCTTCGACCTGACCGACGCCGCCGACCGGCCGGTCGGCACATACTCCGGTGGGATGCGCCGCCGCCTCGACCTCGCGGCGAGCCTGATTCTCGACCCACCGGTGCTCTTCCTCGACGAGCCCACCACCGGCCTCGACCCGCGCGCCCGGGCGCAGGTGTGGGACGCGGTGCGCCGGCTCGTCGCCGGCGGCACCACCGTGCTGCTGACCACCCAGTACCTGGAGGAGGCCGACCAGCTCGCCCACACCGTCCGGGTCGTCGACGCCGGACGGGTCGTCGCCGACGGCACCCCCGAGCAGTTGAAGACCGCGCTCGGCGGCGACCGCGTCGACGTCGTGCTGACCCGCGCCGACGACCTGGACCGGGCGGTACGCGTCGTCGGCGCCGCCGTCGCCGCGACCCCGCTCGTCGACGCGGCGGACCTGCGCCTCAGCGTCGCCGTCACCGGGCGGGTGGCCGCGCTGGCCGCCGTGCTGCGGGCCCTCGACGACGCCGGCCTCACCGCCGCCGACGTCGCGGTGCGCCGCCCCACCCTCGACGAGGTGTTCCTGCAGCTCACCGACGGCCACTCCCCCACCACCCGCCCCGACGAGGACAGGGTGGGCGCATGAGCACGACCGGCGTGCACCCCGTGCCGCAGCGCCTGCGCTGGGCCGTCGCCGACACCGTCACCCTCACCGGTCGGGCGCTGGCGCACTGGCGGCGCCAACCCGGGCAGTTCGTCGTCGGGCTGCTCTTCCCGGTGCTGATGGTGCTGATGTTCGGCTACCTGTTCGGCGGCGCGATGAGCGTGCCCGGCGGCGGCGACTACCGGGAGTTCCTGCTGCCCGGCATGTACGCCATGACGGTGCTCTTCGGCGTCGAGTCGACGTACGCGGCCGTGGCCACCGACACCGCGCGCGGCGTCACCGACCGGTTGCGGTCCCTGCCGATGACGCCCTCGGCGGTGCTCACCGGCCGGGCCGCCGCGGACCTGCTGCACTGCGCCGCCGGTCTGGTCGTCATGCTCGCCTGCGGGGTCGCCGTCGGCTGGCAGTGGCGGGCCGGGGCACCGGCGGCGCTGGCCGCCGTCGGGCTGCTCCTGCTGCTGCGTTTCGCCCTGATCTGGGTCGGCATCCATCTGGCGCTGGTGCTGCGCGCACCCGGGTCGGTGGTGGTGCTGCAGATCCTGGTCTGGCCGGTCGGGTTCACCTCCAACGCGTTCGTCTCCCCCGACACCATGCCCGGCTGGCTCGCCGCCGTCGCCGGGTACAACCCGCTGTCGGCGACCGTCGCGGCCTGCCGGGAACTGTTCGGCAACCCCGGCTGGGGCGGCGAGTCGTTCGCCGCGCAGCACGCCGTCGCGCTCGCCGTGGCCTGGCCGCTGCTGCTGACCGCCGTGTTCGGGCCCCTGGCGGTACGTCGGTACCGCGGGCTCGGCCGGTGACGGAGGCCCGAGCCGGTGACGTCACAGCTGCTGGCCGGTCCTGGGGTCGTAGCTCACCTCCACCGCCACCACCTGGTCGGTGGGCAGCACCTCGATCCACTGGTCGAAGACCTCGTACGGGGCCGCCGGGCGGAAGCCGCCGTCGAGCGGGTCGAACCCGGTCTCGAAGACCTTCTCGGCGACGAGGGTGTTGGCGATCTGCGTGTTGTCCTTCTGCAACTTGAGCGCGAGGATGTTCAGGACCTGCCCGACCGTCTTGTTCCGGTACTCCTCGGGATCGCCGTCCTGGAACGGGTAGGGAAGCCCCAGCGCCGCCTGCCCCTCCACGTTGGCCTGCTTGAGCCACTCCAGCGCCGCCTGTTCGCGCCCGGGTCGTACGGGCAGGACCGCCTTGGCCCACGCGGCGTTGAGGAACTCGTTGCGGCGCGCGTCGCCGTCGGCCTGGATCAACCAGCCCAGCGAGCTCCCCGAGGGGGCCGGCTGGGTCTGCTCGGTGATGAGGTAGTTCACCCGCCACTCGTCGGAGACCGTGCCGTCCGGATTCATCGCGTTCGTCTTGTCGGTGTGGGAGTACCAGGTGACCACGGTTCGGTCCGCGAGGACGCTCGGGTCCCGCACCGGGTACTTGCCGAGGCTGGTGTGGGTGGGCGGGGCAGGCGCCGGCGCAGTGGTGGGCGGCGGGGTGACCTCGCGGGGCCGCCAGTAGTCCGGTGCCACGAAGTACAGCATCTCGTCGACGTCGAAGATCTGCCGGAGCAGCTCCGAGCCCAGATACAGGTCCGCGAACAGGTCGAACGGCTTCAGCTTCTGGATCAGGCTCCCGTAGATCGCCTGGCGTTCCTCGGTGCGCAGGTCCTGCGACGGCCGTGGGCGCATGGCGCTGAGCAGACCGAGCCGGTCCCGCACGGCCGAGGCGTACGCCGTGCGTTGCAGCTCCGCCACCTGCGCCTGGTAGGCCTTAAACTCCTCGTTGTACCGGTCGTGGGCGTCGTTGGTCTGCGGTGGGTCCCACGTGACGTCGAAGGTCAGGCTGATCGGGCTGAGGTCGCCCGAGTGGAAGAACTTCGCGAAGACCGCGAAGCCGGTCTGCTCCTGGTTGGTGCGGATCAGGTCGGGCACGAACGCGCGACCCGGTGCGACAGAGACGAGTCGCGCGTCCTTCAGCTTGTAGCCCCGCTCGGGCGGCGACGGAGTGAAGTCGATGCGGGCCACCGCGTGGATGGCGTTGTCGTGGTCGGTGATCCCCTCGGCGTCCGGGGCGGTGTGGTGCACGAACTCCATGTTCGCTTCCGGCGGGTCCTGGGTGGCCCGCACCTTCCGGATGGGGAACGTCCCGGTGAACGCGGTCGTCCTGGCCACGAGCGGCGGTGGCGGCTCCGGCTTCCGCAGGGCGGTGAGGTCCGGCGCCGCGACGATGTGCACCAGATCCCCCAGGCCCAGGTTGCGGCCCGGCCCGGGGAGGTACACCTGCCAGCACAGCCGCCCGCCGATGTGCTGCACCTGCACACCGACCTTGCGCATCTTGCGCCGCAGCTCGTAGTTCACCAGCTTGCCCGTGGTGTTCTGCACGAGGTAGCGGCGGCTCGACAGGTCGGTGCTCTCGGTCACCGTCTTGAACGTCGTCTTGTAGTTCCTCTTGATCTCGCTGGTGACCTTCGCGCTCTGCGTACGGGAGTGCTTGTGGGTCTCCTCCGAGGACCGCTTCACGGTGGCGTTCAGGCTGAAGCTGGCGCTGGCGTCCGCGTGGTAGACACCGACGTTGGCGCCACCGGAGGCACTGATGCCGAGCTTCGTGTCATTGGCGTTGTCCTCCTTGACCGCGTTGGCGATGTCCTCCTGATCCGTCAGGCTCTCCTCGACCTTGCGGGTGGTCTCCTCGAACTGCTCGGCGGTCTTCTCGACCAGGGTGCGCCGCGTGCTGGTCTCGACGAGTTCCACGGTGCCGCCGGGGCTGAGCCACAGGTGCCCGGCGGGCGGACCCAGGAAAGTGTCGAACTCGAAGAAGTACTGCCGGAAGAGATTCACCAGCCCGACCGGCGAGAGCACCCCACGGATCGGGGCGTCGAAGTGCTCCGCCAGGGCGGTGAGCGCCGCGTCGTCGAGCGTGCTCGCGGCCGCAGCCCTGGAGAACGACTCGTGGCTCAGGTCCACCAGGGCGCGGTCGGTGGCGCCGTGGGCGACGCGCAGCGCGCTCTGCATGCCGAACCAGCCCGCCAGCGGCTGGTAGATGCCGAACAGTTCGCTGGCGTACGGCAGGGTGCCGGCGAAGGCGGTCAGGGGCCGGCCGGTGTGCACCGGCGGGCCGTTGACGGGCGCGGTCAGCACCTGCGCCGGAGCCGGTGTGCCGCCGGGGACGGTGGCGAAGGGCAGCGGAGTCGGCGACTGGCCGGTCACCAGCTTGACCAGCAGCGTCTCGGCGGTGCCGTCGGCGGCCGGAGCGACGAACGAGATGGTCTGCGTGCCCGCCGAGCTGGTGACCCGGCCGGCGTACTGACGCGACGAGCCGGCCTCGCGGACCAGGAACATGTTGGCCAGCGCGGGGGTGTTCGGGAATTCGCTGGGGTCCCGGACGTCCATGTCGCGTGGCAGACCGAGGGCGATCCGTTGGTTGGCCGGGATCTCCCCGGGCGGGTTGGGCTCGATCGTGTAGGACCAGATCCGGTAGCCGGGGTCGGCCCCGGCGAGGGAAGCCTTGCCGCTGAACGTGACGGTGATCGCCATGATGCCCCTTCGGCCGATGCGCGGGGGGGTGACGCCAGGATCGTACGATCGGTGACGGGCTCGCATCCTGCCGTAATCGGATGTCCGTCTGTCCTGGTCCCGCCGCAGGCGGCCTAGGGACGCGTCGCGGCCGCCCGGCCGAGTGTGGTCATCGACAGGGCGTGCGAGAACCCGATCCGGGGCATGGTGTGGTGCGGGTCGAGGAACACCGGCAACTGCGGTCCCGAACTGCCGTCCACGTACGGGTTCGACACCCGCAGGTCCGTCCAGCGGGCGTTCTGCAGCAGCCGCGCCCAGAACGCGCCCCGTGCCGGTGGCGTCGGACGGTCGAGGTCGAGGCCGGCGCCGCGCAGGTCCGTCCACACCGGATGGGGGTCCGTCAGCGGGTCGGGCGGGCCGGTGTCCCCCGAGTGGTAACTGCGTACGACCCGGCCCGGGTCGTGGTTGAACCACACCCGCAGCAGGTCGAGGTAGGCGCGCCAACCGCCGGTGCCGCTGTGGTGGCCGTCGAGGTCCCACACCTCGCGAAACGCGCGGGCCCACTCCCGCCGGCCGTCGGTGCCGCCACCCATCGGCACGCCCCAGAGCGTGGAGTTGAGCCCCACCGGGAAGGTGAGGTCGGACATGAGGGCCTTGACCGCACCGATGCCCTGGCTGAAGCCGGCGACCGCCACCTGCCCGACGCCGGGCACCGTGCCGAAGTCACCGGAGTAGAGCGGCGGGAAGATCGTCCGCAGGTTCGGCCCGGCCAGCTCGTGCGCGGTGGCGTCGGGCTTGCGCAGCCCGAGGCTGCTGGTGCGGCACTGCCGGTGCAGGAACACCGCGACCTCACGCAACATCCGCAGCAGCCCCTCGCCGGTCGCGAACGGGCCCCACTGCCCCTGTGGGAACAGCGGCATCACCAGCACCGAGCGGTTGCCCCAGCCCAGCGACTGGAAGGCGAAGAAGGCCTCGTCGAGAAGGTACTTCCGGGCCAGGTTCAGGTACTCCTGAAGTGGCGCCGCCGCGTTGACCAGCCCGTACGGGTACCGGGCGGTGTAGTCGCCGGTGCTGGGGCTGCAGTAGACGACGAAGTCCAGACTCGTCACGGGCTTGGGGTCCGGCAGGTTCGGCGACACCACGGCGACGACGAACTTCGGCTCGGACTGCGTCGCGGCGTACTCCAGGAAGTGGAACCGGCTCAACGCCGCGATGTTGACCGTGACCTCGCGTTTCTCGCCGAACCGGTCCCAGCCCGCGTCGCTCTCGGCGGCGGCTGCGGGCTTCAACAGCTCCCGGTTGGCCTGACGGAACGTCAGCGTGTTGTTGTAGTGCCCCGCGTAGGTGTGGATCCTCGGGTTGTTGGGCCAGCCCACGACCCGTGCGGCCCTCGGGTCGCGCCCCCGGCTGGCCATGATCCGCGTGACGTCGGCGTCGGAGAGCGTGACGACGGGCGACGGATCCATCCGCCCGAGCGTCACGGTCATCGTCACGTCGTCGCCGGAGACCGCGCGGCGGGCGAGGGAGTTGTCCCATGTGGCGGAGCGCAGGTCTCCGGCGAAGGTCACCCGCTCAGCGACGTACGCCGGATGGCTGACCCGGATCTGCGGCACCGTCGGCTGGTGGGACACGACGGTGCTCCAGCGCCCGGCTGCGTCCGTGGTCCCCTGTCCCCCGTCGAGCACGACGAGCGCGCCGGGCACCGCGCCGAGGTTGGCGTCGACCACGCGGACGGTGAGGGTGATGGCCACCGGCACAGTCTGCAACCGTTGGCCGGTGCACGTCAGGACAAATTGCCGACATCGGGTGCGGAGCCGGCGCGCGGGGCCTGCGGGTGGGTCTGCCGCCGTCGCTGTGGCGCGGCCGGCGGCGGGCCGGGGTCCGGGGCGGGTGGCAGGCCCGCGTCGGCGATGCGTTGGCGCAGCGGCCGTCGGCGCACCGCGGCGAGGACCTCGTGCAGCACGTCGGCCAGCGGCACCGTCAGTTCCGCGTCCAGTTCGCGTATCGCGGCGGTCGTCGCCGCCCACTCCGCCTCGATCAGTGGCAGCAGTTCGCGGGTCCGGTCGCTGAGGTGCACGATGCGCTGCCGGGCGTCCGCCCCCGCGGTCAGCTCGACCAGGCCGGCGCGGGCCATCTGCGCGACGGTCTGGCTGGCCGCCGAGTGGGTGACCCCGACCCGGCGGGCTAGGTCGCGGATGGGCAGTGGGCCGTCGGCGACCAGCACCCGCAGCGGGGGCGAGAACCGGGGCCGGTAGTCGGGCAGGCCCCGTTCGGCGTAGACCGTGGCGACGTCGCCGTCGAGCACGTCGAGCACGTGCCGAAGCAGCGTGCCCAGGGCCTCACGTTCAGGTACGGCTGTCACTCCGCTAATGTAACAGCGCTGTTGTATCGATGATCACGAAGGGGACGACGATGGCGCAGCGGTACCCCCCGATCGAGCCGTACGCACACGGGATGCTCGACGTCGGCGACGGGCAGCTCGTGCACTGGGAAACCTGCGGCAACCCGGACGGCAAACCCGCCGTGGTGCTGCACGGCGGGCCCGGCTCCGGCTGCACGCCCGGCTGGCGGACCCTGTTCGACCCGGCCCGCTACCGGGTGGTCCTGTTCGACCAGCGGGGCTGCGGCCGCAGCACCCCGCACGCCGCCGACCCGGACGTGGACCTGTCCACCAACACCACCGACCACCTGGTCGCCGACATCGAACTGCTGCGTGAACACCTCGGCGTGGACCGCTGGCTGGTGCTCGGCGCCTCCTGGGGCGCCTCCCTCGCCCTGGCGTACGCGCAGCGGCACCCGCGGCAGGTCAGCGAGCTGGTGCTGTTCAGCGTGACCGCCGGCACCCGACGGGAGATCGAGTGGCTCACCCGGGAGATGGGGCGGATCTTCCCGGCCGAGTGGGCGCGTTTCCGTGACGGCGTGCCGCCGGCCGAGCGCGACGGCGACCTGGCCGACGCGTACGCCCGGCTGCTGGCCGACCCGGACCCGGCGGTGCGCGAACGGGCGGCGCGGCAGTGGTGCGACTGGGAGGACACCCACGTGGCCACCGCCCCCGGTCACCGGCCCGACCCCCGCTACGACGACCCGGTGTTCCGGATGCTGCAGGCCCGGCTGGTCACCCACTACTGGCGTAACGGATGCTTCCTGCCGGAGGGGCAACTGCTGCGCGAAGCGGGGCGGCTGGCCGGCATCCCCGGCGTGCTGCTGCACGGCAGGCTCGACATCAGCAGCCCGCCGGAGGTGGCGTGGCAGCTGGCCCAGGCCTGGCCCGACGCCCGGCTGGAACTGCTGGAGACCGCCGGGCACGGATCCGCCAACGGCATGGCGGAGCGGGTCGTGGCGGCGCTGGACGACTTCGCCGAGCGCCGCTAGCCACCCGGGGGTACGGCGCCGGCTACGGCACCATCCAGGACAGCAGAGGCGTCGCCTGCAGCCCGATGAGCACACACATCAGGGCGAGCAGCAGCACGCTCGGGCCGAACATCCGCCGGAACAGGTCGCCCTCGCGGCCGGTGAGACCGACCGCCGCGGCGGCGATCGTGAGGTTCTGCAGGCTGATCATCTTGCCGAGGGTGCCGCCGGAGGCGTTGGCCGCGGCCAGCAGGACCGGATCGAGGCCGGCCCGCTGCGCCGCGGCCACCTGGAGCGCGCCGAACAGCGAGTTGGACGACGTGTCCGAGCCGGTCAGGGCGACGCCGAGCCAGCCGAGCACCGGCGCCAGCACGGCGAAGAGTCCGCCCGCGCCGGCCATCCAGACGCCCAGCGTGGCGACCTGCCCGGAGGCGTTCATGGTGAACGACAGCGCCAGCAGCCCGACCACCGTCAGCACGGCCCACCGCAGCTCGAACAGGGTGCGCCCGTAGAGCCCGACGGCCTCGCGCGGCGGCACCCGCAGCAGCGCCACCGTGATCAGGCCGGCCACCAGCAGCAGCGACCCGGGGGCCGCGAGCCAGGCGAACCGGAACGTCGTCAGCGGTGACGGGTCACCGGAGGCGGTGACGACGTGCAGTCCGGGCCAGGAGAACGCGAGCGTGCCGGCGTCGAGCAGCCGCTTGACGGCCGGCACCTGGGAGACGGCGAAGACCGCCACGATCGTCGCGTACGGCGCGTACGCCCGCCAGCGCGATCCCGCCGGATCCGGCGCGTCGGGCTCCGACGGCCCTGCGGCGTCAGGCTCCGACAACCCGCCGGCGGCGCGCTCCGGCGGCCCGCCGCCGACCGGCACGGCAACCGTCCGCCGCGCCGCGCCACGGCGGACGACGAGCAGCAGGACGCCCGCCCCCGCGAACGCGGCGGTGATGTCGGCGAGGGCGGCCGTCAGCCAGTTCGCCGTGACGAACTGGGCCACCGCGAACGCGCCGCCGCACGCCAGCGCCGGACCCCACAGCTCGCGTACGCCCCGGCGGCCGTCGGCGACGACGAGCAGGACCAGCGGGACGACGACCGCGACCACCGGGACCTGCCGGCCGGCCATCATGCCCAGTTCCGTGGCGGGCAGCCCGGTCACGCCGGCGAGGGTGGTGATCGGCAGGCCGAGGGGTCCGAAGGCGGCCGGCACCGTGTTGCCGACCAGCGCCACGGCGGCCGCCCGCAGCGGGGTGAAGCCGAGGGCCAGCAGCATGACCGTGGTCACGGCGACCGGCGTGCCCTGCCCGGCCAGGGCCTCGAGCAGCGACCCGAAGCAGAACGCGATCACCAGGGCCTGCACGCGGCGGTCGTCGCTGATCCGGGCGAAGCCCTGCCGCAGCGTGTCGAAGTGCCCCGTGTGCACGGTCAGGCGGTGGATCCAGATCGCCGTGCCGAACGTCCAGACGAGCGGGAAGAGGGCGAAGGTGGCGCCCTGACCGGCGGCCAGCAGCGTCTGCGGCAGCGGCATCCCCCACAGCCACCAGGCCAGCACGACCGCCACGCCCAGCGCGCCGAACGCCGCCACCCAGGCCCGCGTACGCACGACTCCGAGCAGCACGAACAGGGTGAGCAGGGGCAGCGCGGCGCAGGCGGCGCTCAGCGCGAGCGACCCACCGACGGGTTGCAGGGGTTGCTGGTACATCGGGACCGCCTTGGCTGCGCACCCCCCTGGCCCGGGTGGCGTGGAGTACGGCCCATCTCACCGGACGCGGCCGGCGCGCGCCCCTTCCAACGTGCGCAGCCCGGCGGATGCGCCGACCGGCCGGTGGGGCCGCGCCGGTCAGCCGCCGGCGAGCGCGGCGCGCACCGGGGCGGCCTTCGCGGCGGCCTCGGCGACCTCGGCGTCGGGATCGCTGCCCCACGTGATGCCCCCACCCGCCCACACGTGCACCCGCTCGGCGTCCACGGCGGCGGTGCGGATGGTCAGGCCCAGGTCGATGCGGCCCGGGGCGACCCAGCCGAGCGCGCCCATGCTGGCGCCCCGGCCGACCGGCTCCAGCGCGGCGATGCGGTCGAGGGCGGCGAGCTTCGGAGCGCCGGTGACCGAGCCGCCGGGGCAGACCGCGCGCAGCAGGTCCGCCAGGCCGAGCCCGTCGGCGACCGCCGCGGAGACCGTCGATTCCGCCTGCCACAGGTCGCACCACCGGCGTACGGCGAACAGCTCGTCGACGCGCACGCTGCCGGTGCGGGCGACGCGGGCCAGGTCGTTGCGTTCCAGGTCGACGATCATCACGTGCTCGGCGCGTTCCTTGGCCGAGTCGAGCAGCTCGGCGCGGCCGGCGGCGGTGGCCGGCCGGGTGCCCTTGATCGGCCTGGTGATCAACCGCCCGTCGGTCAGCTCCACCAGGGTCTCGGGGCTGGCGCAGCCGATCGCCCAGCCCGCCCCGGCGAGGGTGCCGCCGTAGCGTGCGCCGGGCAGCGCGGCCAGCCGGCTCAGGGCCGGCAGGGGGTCGCCGGTGTAGCGGGCGGCGGCGTGGCCGACGACGTTGACCTGGTAGACGTCGCCGCGGCCGATCGCCGCGCGGACCGCGGTGACGGCGTCAGCGTGCTGGCGGGGCGTCCAGCTCTCCGCGAAGGTGCCACGCCACCAGGGGGTGGCGGGGCTGGCGGCGCCTGCGCCGGGCGGCGTGCCCGGGCCGTGGCCGTAGACGACCACGGCGACCTCGGGCAGCCCGGTCACGGGGTTGGCGGCGCCGGCCGGCGCGCCGACCAGGGCGGCGCCGGCGGCCGCGGAGACGTAGAGAGCGGCCCCGCACACCCCGGCCGCGTCGTGGCGGCCGGCGGGGCGGGCCAGGTCGTGCAGCGGCAGGCCGTGCGCGGCGAGGAACTCCTCGGCCCGCGCCGCCGGGTCACCGCCGTCGGCGGGCCGCCACTGCCAGCGGGCCCGCTCGACGAGGGTACGGCGGCAGTCGGCCGGCGCTCCCGGCGCACCGACCGTCAGCCCTGGGAGCGTGTCCACGCCGTCCGGCCCATCTTGCCTCATCCGTTCAGTGGATTTCGGAAAAACGACGCGCATACCTGCTCGATGCCGGCCACTTTCGCTTGGTACTGTGCGTCACTGGTCATGTGAACCATGACACAGTGCCCCCACAGTCCGGAGAACCCGATGTGCCAGCACCAACCCACCTGCCCCTCCGCCGAAGCGACCGACCGGGACGCCGCCCGAGTCCTCGCCTGCTTCCCTGAGCAGGGCTGGAGCCTGCTCTGCAACGGTGTCATCGTCTTCGAGGACACCGGCGAACTCCTCCCCGACGGCAGCAGCATCGCCCCCCACCGCGGCCCCGCCCGACACGCCCTCGTCGCCTGACCCCTGTCACGCTGAGTCACGCCTTTTACACTCGTCGATCCGGGCTGGTCCCCCGGTCGGGACACCCCCCGCCCAGGTCGACGCACCCGCCGGGGCGGCACCACGACCGCCCCGGCGTCACGCGAGGTCAGCCCTCGAACGCCTCCGGCGCCGGGCAGGAACACACCAGGTTCCGGTCGCCGTACGCGCCGTCGATGCGCCGCACCGGCGGCCAGTACTTCCCGGCCCGCTCCACCCCGGCCGGGTACGCGCCCACCGACCGCGGGTACGGGTGCGACCACTCGTCGCCCGACACCATCGCCGCGGTGTGCGGGGCATTGGCGAGAGGATTGTCGCCGGCCGGCCACTCCCCCGAGGCCACCCGGTCGATCTCCGCCCGGATGGCGATCATCGCGTCGCAGAACCGGTCCAGCTCGGCCAGGTCCTCGCTCTCGGTGGGCTCCACCATCAGCGTCCCCGCCACCGGGAACGACATCGTCGGCGCGTGGAACCCGTAGTCGATCAGCCGCTTCGCCACGTCGTCCACGCTCACCCCGGTCGCCTTCGTCAGCGGCCGCAGGTCCAGGATGCACTCGTGCGCCACCAGGCCCTTGTTGCCCGCGTACAGCACCGGGAAGTGCCCGCGCAGCCGCGCCGCCACGTAGTTCGCCGCCAGCACCGCCACGCCGGTGGCCCGCACCAGCCCCGCCGCGCCCATCATCCGCAGGTACGCCCACGGGATCGGCAGGATCCCCGCCGACCCGTACCGCGCCGCCGAGATCGCCGGCCGGCCGTCGACGTGCACGCCCAGCGGATCGCCCGGCAGGAACGGCGCCAGGTGCGCCCGCACCGCCACCGGTCCCACCCCGGGACCGCCGCCGCCGTGCGGGATGCAGAACGTCTTGTGCAGGTTCAGGTGCGACACGTCCGCCCCGAACTTCCCCGGCTTGGCGAACCCGACCAGCGCGTTGAGGTTCGCCCCGTCGACGTACACCTGACCGCCGGCGTCGTGGACCTTCGCGCACAGCGACGCGATGCCCGTCTCGTACACCCCGTGCGTCGACGGATACGTCACCATGATCGCCGCGAGGGCGTCCCGATGCTTGTCGATCTTCGCGTCGAGGTCCACCAGGTCGATGTTGCCGCCGTCGTCGCAGCCCACCACGACGACCCGCATGCCCGCCATCACCGCGCTGGCGGCGTTGGTGCCGTGCGCCGACGACGGGATCAGACACACGTCCCGGTGGGCCTCGCCCCGCTGGCGGTGGTACGACCGGATCGCCAGCAGACCCGCCAGCTCACCCTGCGAACCGGCGTTGGGCTGCACGCTGACCGCGTCGTAGCCGGTCACCTCCGCCAGCCACCCCTCCAACTGGGAGATCATCTCCCGGTAGCCGGTGGTCTGCGCGTCCGGTGCCAACGGGTGCACGTGCGCGAACTCCGGCCAGCTCACCGGCTCCATCTCGGTGGTGGCGTTGAGCTTCATCGTGCACGACCCGAGCGGGATCATCCCCCGGTCCAGGGCGTAGTCGAAGTCCGACAGCCGCCGCAGGTAGCGCAGCATCGCCGTCTCCGAGTGGTGACTGCGGAACACCGCGTGGGTGAGGAAGTCCGACGTACGGGCCAGCGCCGCCGGCAACGCGCCCTCGACCGGAGCGTCCGCCACGGCCACCGGCCGCCCGGCCACGGTGGCCCCGAACGCGTCGCACACCTTCCGCAGGTGCGCGGGGGTGGTCGTCTCGTCGCAGGACACCCCCACGTGGTCGGCGTCGACCAGCCGCAGGTTGACCCCCCGGGCCGCGGCGTCGGCGACCACCGCCTCGGCGCCGCCGGGCACCCGCACCAGGACGGTGTCGAAGAACGCCTCGTGCACCACCTCGACGCCGTCGACACCCCGCAGCGACGCCGCCAACCGCACCGCCATGTCATGGGTACGGCGGGCGATGCGCCGCAGCCCGTCCGGGCCGTGGTAGACGGCGTACATGCCGGCCATCACCGCCAGCAGCACCTGCGCGGTGCAGATGTTGCTGGTCGCCTTCTCCCGCCGGATGTGCTGCTCCCGGGTCTGCAACGCCAGCCGGTACGCCGGGTTGCCGTCCGCGTCACGCGACACCCCCACCAGCCGGCCCGGCAGCATCCGCTCCAGCCCCGCCCGTACCGCCAGGTAGCCGGCGTGCGGCCCGCCGAAGCCCATCGGCACGCCGAAACGCTGGGTGGTGCCGGCCGCGATGTCGGCGCCGATCTCCCCCGGCGCGCGCAGCAGCGTCAGTGCCAGCAGGTCCGCCGCCACGGTCACCAACGCCCCGACCGCGTGCGCCGCCTCGACCAGACCCGCCTGGTCACGCACCGCCCCCGACGCCCCCGGGTACTGCAGGTGCAGCCCGAAGAACTCCGCCGGCAACTCGTCGCGCCCGGTGTCGACGATCCGCACGTCGATGCCGAGGGGCTCGGCCCGGCTGGTGATCACCGCGATGGTCTGCGGCAGGGTGTCGGCGTCGACCACGTACACCGCGCTCCGGCTCTTCGACGCGCGGCGCGCGAGCGTCATCGCCTCCGCCGCGGCGGTGCCCTCGTCGAGCATCGACGCGTTCGCGGTGGCCAGCCCCGTCAGGTCCGTGACCATGGTCTGGAAGTTCAGCAGCGCCTCCAGCCGCCCCTGGCTGATCTCCGGCTGGTACGGCGTGTACGCCGTGTACCAGGCCGGGTCCTCCAGCACGTTGCGGCGGATCACCGCCGGGGTGTGCGTGCCGTGGTAGCCCAGACCGATCATCGACACGGCCACCGTGTTGCGGGCCGCCAGGGCCCGCAGCTCCGCGAGGGCGTCGTGCTCGCTGGCCGGCTCCGGCAGGTCCAGGGTGCCGTGCCAGCGGATCACCTCGGGAATCGCCGCGTCCATCAGCTCTTCGACCGAGCCGTAGCCGACGGCCTCCAACATCCGGCGCTCGTCGTCCGGATCCGGGCCGATGTGGCGGGCGGCGAACTGCTCTGCGGTCATGGGCGGCGCTCCCGGGGGGCGAGGTCGACAGGTCGGCCTCCCCCTCTGTCGCGCCCGCGAGGCGCTCCACAGTGCCTGCCCACGAGGTCCTTTTGCCTGAGAGGTTCCGGGGAGGATTTGCCCCTTCGGCGCCGCCCGGGATGCTGCTGGGCGGTCTCTCCCACGTGGGTGCTGCCGGCATGGTCAACGCTACCAGCGCCGCACCGCCCACCGGAGGTCGTACCCCCGCCGGCGACGACAGTCGATGACCGGCCGGCCCCGCACCCCCGGCGGACCGCTACCGGCCGACGCCCGCCAGCCCCGCCGCGGCGTCGCCAGCCGTCCGGTCGGCCAACGCCGGCAGCAGCCGCCCCAGCGGTGCGTCGACGGTCAACGCCGCATACCCGTCGCCCCGGGTCGGGCCCTGGTTGACGATCACCACCGGAATGCCCAGCTTCGCCGCGCGCACCACGAACCGGCGACCCGACATCACCGTCAACGACGAACCCAGCACCAGCAGCAGCCGCGCCCGCGCCACCAGCTCGAAACAGCGCGACACCCGGGCCGCCGGCACCGTCTCCCCGAAGAACACCACGTCCGGCTTCAGCATGCCGACCCGGCAGAACGTGCAGCCGACCGTACGGAACCGGGCCACCTCGTCGTCGGCGAGATCCACGTCACCGTCCGGGTTGACCGCCGCGGCCCGCGCGTCGAAGCCCGGGTTCGCCTCCCGCAGCCGCCGGTCCAACTCCTCCCGCGACGTCCGGTTACCGCAGCCCAGGCACACCACCTCGTCGAGGCGGCCGTGCAACTCCACCACCCGCGGGCTGCCCGCGGCGGTGTGCAGCCCGTCCACGTTCTGCGTGATGATCCCCTCGACCAACCCGCCGGCCTGCAGCCGCGCCACCGCCCGGTGCCCCTCGTTCGGGGCCGCCCGCGCGATCACCCGCCACCCCAGGTGGCTGCGCGCCCAGTAGCGCCGCCGCGCCTGCGCGTCGCGCGTGAACGCCTGGTACGTCATCGGGGTGTGCCGCCGCGCCGCGCCGCTGGGCCCCCGGTAGTCCGGGATGCCCGACTCGGTGGACAGGCCCGCCCCGCTCAACACCACGACACCACCGCCGGCCACCAGGCCGGCCAGCGCGTCGACCGTCTCCGTCACCCGTCCATGCTGCCTCAGGCAACCACCCTGCGGCGAACACCCGGGCACCGCCGCCGCCCCGCGGCGGAGCTCGTGAAGATCACCACCGGCTGGTGATCTCTACCGCCGCGCCCGACCCGGGCCCCGCCGACCGGCCCCGCCGTGGCGCGACGGCGGCTAGGTTGGCGGTATGCGCGTCGTCATCGCCGGAGGACACGGCAAGATCGCCCAGCTGACCCACCGCGAACTCGCCGGACGCGGCGACACCGCCATCGGGCTGATCCGCAACCCCGACCACTCCGCCGCCCTGCGTGCCGCCGGCGCCCAGCCCGTCGTGGCCGACCTCGAACACGTCGGCGCCGACGAGCTCGCCGCCCACCTCGAGGGCGCCGACGCCGTCCTCTTCGCCGCCGGCGCCGGCCCCGGCAGCGGCGCCGCCCGCAAGGACACCGTCGACCGGGCAGGCGCCGTCCTGCTCGCCGACGCCGCGCAACGCGCCGACGTCCGCCGCTACCTGCTGCTGTCCTCGATGGGAGTGGAAGGCGAACCACCCGCCGGCACCGACGAGGTGTTCGCGGCGTACCTGCGCGCCAAGAAGGCCGCCGAGGACGACCTGACCGGCCGCGACCTCGACTGGACGATCCTGCGACCCGGCCGGCTCACCGACGACGCGCCCACCGGGCGGATCACCCTCACCCGACACGCCCCCGCGGGCGCCGTGACCCGCACCGACGTCGCCCGGGTCCTCGTCGCCCTGCTCCACCACCCACACAGCGCCGGCGCGATCCTGGAACTCGTCGGCGGCAACACCCCCATCGCCGACGCCGTCGCCGCCGTCGACCAGCACTGACCCGCCGTCCGGCGGGCAGGCGACGCCGCTACTCGCCGAGCACGGCACGCAGCTGCGCGCCGACCGCCCCGGCCGCCTCCGCGTCGGAGCGCAACTGCTCCGACTGCTCCGACAGGTACGCCTGCCACCGGCTCAGGTGCTGCTGCGCCGCCGCCACCGCCGCCACCAACGCCGCCTGCCGGCCCTCCAGCTCCCGCACCTGCCGCCGCAACTCCTCGCCCTCCGCCCCCGCCGGGCCGGCGACACCCCCGGCCAGCACGTGCGCCTCGGCGATGATCTCGTCGGCCTGCCGCCGCGCCTCCGCGATGATCTCCGCGCCCTCCGCGCTGGCCTCACCGATCGTCCGGTTCGCCTCGTCCTGCGCCCGCACCGCCAACTCGATCACCATCGGATCCGGGCCCTGCGCGCCGGTGCTGGGCAACGCGCCGTGGCGCAACATCTCCACCTGCCGCGCCAGGCCCTCGTTCTCCCGCCGTAACCGGTCCACCTCACCACCCAGCAACGCCGACCGCTCGTCGGCCGACCGGGCCAGGCCCGACACCTCGTCGGCGGACAGCCACCGGCCACCCCGGAACCGGCGCGCCTCCAACGCGCCCACGGCCCGGGTCAGCTCACCGTGCGCATCGGCGACCACCCGGTCGCCGTGGTCGACGCTCATCGCACACCCGTCCAACTGAAGTCGTCCGGCGCGGCGGCGGCAGCGCCCGCCAGCGGCGGATACAGGCAATGGTCGTAACTCTCCACCAGGATCCGCTCCCGCGGCACCCCCGACGCCGTCAACGCGGCAACCGTCGCCCCGGTCATCTCCGGACTGCCGCACACCAGCACCTCGGTGTCGTGCCACGGACCCAACCGCACCGCGGTCTCACCGGCCGTGCCCACCGCCCCCTGCCACTGCCAGCCGGACTCCACCGTCGGCACGTACCGCAGCCACCCGGACTGCCACGACTGCGCCGACGCGGCCGCCGCCAACTCCCGCAACGCCACGTCGTCGTACAGGTCGTCCGGGGTCCGTCCCCCCACCACCAACGTCGTCGAGCGCCCCGGACCCAGCCGCAACGCCTCCACCACCGCCCGCAGCGGCGCCACCCCGGTGCCCCCCGCCACCAGCAGCAACGGCAGGCCCGGCGACCGGTCGTACGACGACAACGCCGTCCCCACCGGCGCGCCCAGCAGCACCCGGTCACCCTCCCGCAGCCTGCGCACCAGATGCGTGGAGAACCGGCCCGCCGCCCGCACGTGGAACTCGATCGTCCCGTCCGGACGCGGCGCGTTCGCCGGCGACAGATACCGCCACGTCCGCAGCTGCGGCACCTGCATTGGCAGCGACTGCCCCGGCAGGTACTCACACAGGTAGTTCGGACGGACCGTGAACACACACACGTCGGCCCGCCGCCGCTGCACCGCCAGGACCTCCGCCTCCCAGTACGGCGGCGACGTCCGCTCCGCCTCCACCGCCCCGGCCAGCATCAACCGCGCCACCAACTCGTACGCCGCGGCCCACTCGGCGTGCAGCTGCGGCGTCCACCGTGGACCCAGGAACCGCTCCAACGTCGCCAGCAACGCCTGCCCGACCCGGATGTAGTGCCACTCCGCCAACGGCACCGGCCGGCCCTGCCGGTCCTCGCCCTGGAACCGCCGGTGATCGGCGCCCAACCGCTGCGCGAACGCCGTCACCTCCCGCTCGTCGTCGACATGGGTGACGATGTGCCCCAACGCCGCCAGCAACTTGTCCTGCTGGTACTGCATGTTCGTCGGGAACATCGCACGCGTCTCCGGCGCGATCAGGAACAACGTCGCGTAGAAGTACTTCGCCGCCTCCGGCCCGGCCACCGACAGCTGGGCCCAACTCTGACGCAGCGCCACCACGTCCATGCCTCAGCCCTCCCGCCGACGGGCCACGTCGTGCCGCTGCCGCAGGGACAGCGCCTCGACGCCCGCCGGACCGTACGCACGATCGGTCTGCCACAGGTTCGGGTTCGGCACCCGGGTGTCGTAGTACCGGTGGTGCACCGCGTGCAACGCCGCCCACCCCACACTGCCGTTGAGCCACGACCAGTCGCCGTGCACCGGCCGGCCCGCCCGCTCCTCCTGCGCGCAGAACCGCATGAACAGCTCCGACTCCGTGTGCGGATCCGACACCCGCACCCCCGCCGCACGGAACGAGTGCAGCACCGCCTGGTTGATGACCAGAGCCGCGTGCTCCCGCCACAGGGTGTCCTCCCGCGAGGTGTCCAACCCCAACCCCCGCGCCACCGGCAGCAACTGGTCGTACCGGTCCCCGTCACCCATGTTCCGGGTGCCGACCTCGTCGCCCAGGTAGTGCCCGTTGAACGGGGCGCAGCTGTAGTCCACCCCACCCACCCGCAACCGCATGTTGCTGATCACCGGCAGCGCGTGCCAGCGCAACCTCAACTCCTCGAACCACGGATACGCCGGATGCGTCAGGGCGACCTCACGCACGAGCTCCCGCGGCACCTCCACCAACGTCGGATCCTCGTACGCCGTCTCGAGCACCCACGGCAGCAGATCGAACCGGCCCGGCACCGGCGGCGGATGCCAGCCCAGCGCCCGCACCGCGTCCGTCATCGCCACCTGCGCCGGATCACCCAGGATCGACCCGTCGTCCATCCGGTGTCCGCAGTAGCGGATCAGCTGGTCGTTCCAGAGCCGCGCCCGCGGACCCACCCCCGGCCGGTCCGGCGCGAACACCGTCATCACCGACTGGATCCGCCCGCCGTTGTCCGCCACCGCCAGATGCCGCGCCAACTCCTCCGCGATGCCCGCGACCGTCGTCACCCCACGGCGGTCGCGGACCCTCAACCCCGCCCACCGGACCCGCCCCACGCAGCGCGCCGACTGCCGCCACGCCACCTTCGCGCCGTGCACCAACTCATCGCCGGTGTGCCGGTACGTGCCGGTCACCGCGATCTCCTCCCGTACCCGCGCGACCCGGTCCGCCACCCCCGGCAGCCGTCGCTCCTCGTGGTACAGGTGCAGGAACTCCACCGCTTCCGCGGTCACGTCCACCGGCGAGTCGGACGCGTGCGACACGGGACAGCCGCCCGCGTCCCCGGCCCGCACGCCGACGCGCGCCGACATCGCGCCGGCATCCACGTCGGTCTGCACTTCGCACTCAATCCGATCGTCGGGCAAGCGTCGCCGCCCGCTGCCTGCGTCGTCGCGTGACACCGGCCCGCAACTGCCCGTACCCCGACGGAACAGCGACCCACGTGCGAAACAGGCGCAACGACGCAGACAGGATTGCCATGATCGTCAGAAGTGTCAACAAGCCGACAGGTCAGGACGTGGCGCACGCCACACCGCCGCAGGCCCCCACGCCACCAGCCGATCGGACGGTTCGGTCGTGGACGACGATTACCGGGCAGCGCTGGTGACGCGAACCAACGACGTGCAGCGAACCCGGCCCGGCCCGGGCGGATCAGCCCGAGCGACCCCAGCGAACCCGGAGTGCGCGGGGCGGATCAGCCGAGCCGCCGGCCCCTCAGCCGGCCCGGCGCCGCGCCCGACGCGCCGCCAACTCGTCACCCACCGGCTCCGCCGCCACCTGCGGCTCCACCGACGTCGCCGGCTCAGACGGCAGGTGCGACAGGGAACCCTGGATCTCCTTGAACGCCCCACCGATCGCGATACCGAACACGCCCTGGCCACCCTGCAACAGGTCGACCACCTCCTCCGGCGACCGGCACTCATACACGGTCGTGCCATCGGAGATCAACGTGATGCCCGCCAGGTCCGCCACCCCACGGGAACGCAGCGCCTCGATCGCCTTCCGGATGTTCTGCAACGACACCCCGGCGTCCAGCAGCCGCTTCACCACCTTCAGGACCACCAGGTCCCGGAACGAATACAACCGCTGGGTGCCCGAACCCGAAGCGTCACGCACACTCGGCACCACCAACCCGGTGCGGGCCCAGTAGTCCAACTGCCGGTAGCTGATCCCCACCGCATGGCAGGCCGTCACGCCCCGGTAGCCCACGGCACCGTCACCCTCGGTCGCCCACCCCGGCGGCGCCACACCCGGCTCGTCCAGCTCCGTACCCGGATCGGGATCTCGCGGCTCGTGCATCCGGACAACCTCCCCGCCAGTGCGGTGACACGTCGTTTCCGGGACGTGCACCCCTCGACACGGCAACCCTATAGCCGCCTTCAGGAATTGCCCCGCAGAAGTCGCCGCGACACGCCGCGACACGACAACGAAGATCACCCACAGCACCGGGACATCACCGAACGTGACATCCCGAAGAAGACCGGACTCAGCCGGCGAAGTCCTCCGGACGCACCTGGTCCAGGAACTCGCGGAACTTCTCCACCTCGTCCTCCTGCTCGTCCGGGATCACGATCCCCGCCTCGCTGAGGACCTCCTCCGCACAACGAATCGGCGCACCGACCCGCAACGCCAGGGCGATGGAATCGCTCGGCCGGGCCGACACCCGCACCCCGTCCCCGAGCAACAGATCGGCGTAGAAGACGTTCTCCTTCAACTCGGTGATCTCCACCGCCTGCAAGGGCGCCTTCAACGCCGTCAACACGTCCCGTAGAAGATCGTGGGTCAGCGGCCGGGCCGGCTTGACCCCCTGCTGCTCGTAGGCGATCGCCGTCGCCTCGACCGCACCGATCCAGATCGGCAGATAGCGGTCCCCCTCGACCTCCCTGAGCAGGACGATCGGCTGGTTGCTGGGCAGCTCCACCCGAACTCCGACCACGCTCAGCTCGCGCACCGCCGCCTCCGTGTCGTTGTCACCTACGCCGCACCGCGCCCTTCCCTGCACGGTACACGGACCGCGACACGGCCGTCCCATGCGCTACCCGCACACGCCCGCGCCAGAAAGGGGTTACCCCGGCAAGCCTACGACACGCTTCCCGGGGAAGATCTTTCCGCACAGCCCCCGCCGGATCACCGACCCAACGTCGACCGCAACCCCACCCGCACCAACGCCGCATGCAACTGCTGCGACAGCGCCACCAACTCCCGCGCCGTCTCCGCCGCCCGCGCCCGCGCCGCCGGATCACTCTGCCGCGCCAACGGCGTCAACAACTGCGCGAACAGACCGGCCTCCCGATCCGCCGCCGTACGGAACGCCCGCAGATGCCGCGGCTCCAACCCGTACGCCGCCAGACCCGCCACCGCCCGCGCGATGATCAACGCGTCGTCGTCGTACCAACCCGGCGGATCCGACACCACCACACCGAGGCGCTCCAACTCGCCCAGCGTCGACTCGTCGATCCCGCTGCGCGCCACCAGGTCCAGCCGGCCGAGCCGCACCTGCGGCGACCCGACCGGCTCCTCCGGCACCCGCCCCGGAACCTCACCGTCCGGACCCACCGCCACCAACGTCGGCCGCTGCCGACCCGGCGACTCCCCGGACGCGTCCCACTGCGCCAACTGATCACGGATCACCCGCAACGGCAGATACTGGTCCCGCTGCGCAGTCAGCACGAACCGCAACCGCGCCACATCGTCCCAGCTGTACTTCCGGTAACCCGCCGCCGTCCGCTGCGGCTCCACCAGGCCCTCGGCCTCGAGGAACCGCAACTTCGAGATGGTCACGTCCGGGAAATCGACCCGCAGCTGACCCAGCACCTCACCGATACTCATCAGCGGGCGCGCACGGGCCGCCTCGGGCGGCGTGGAGGCCGCAGGCTCGTTCACCCCCGGCCGGCCCCCTCCTCGGGACGCGGACCGGCGATGAACACCACCCGGAACTTGCCGATCTGCACCTCGTCACCATTGCTCAACGTGGCCGCCTCGACCCGCTCCCGGTTCACGTACGTGCCGTTCAGGCTCCCCACGTCCCGCACCGTGAACGTCCCACCGTCACGGTGGAACTCGGCGTGCCGCCGCGACACCGTCACGTCGTCGAGGAAGATGTCACTGTCCGGGTGACGGCCACTGGTCGTCACATCGTGATCCAACAGGAACCGGGCACCCGCATTCGGACCCCGGCGAACCACCAGCAGCGCCATACCCGGCGGCAACGAACCGGACATCCGGCTCGGCACCACATCGGTGTCCGGCCCCTCCAGCACTTCGTCGAGCGAACCGAGATTGAGCGTCGAAGTGACGTCGAGTGGGGGGAACTCGTCGTCTGGGCGCGTCATGGGACCACCTCACGGATCTGTTCGGTCGGCGTCGGGTAATGGCGGGTCTGGCCGCCGGGCAGTGCAACACCCGGCGGCTGGCTCCCCGTGCCCGGAAAGGCAATTCCGCAACGCTGAACTATTTGGTTCTCGGTCGACTGGGCGAGCCTAGCCAGCGCCGAAATGCAGGGCAACCGGACGCGCGGAACACCCGCCACGCCCGAAGGGGACGCACTCAGCTCTCGGTGAGCTCACGATACGCGTCCGCGGACAGCAGACCATCGACCGCCGCCGGATCGTCCGGGGTGATCTCCAGCAACCAACCCGCACCGTACGGATCAGTGTTGATCACCTCAGGGGTGTCGCCGAGCGCCTCGTTGCGCGCCGCCACCGTACCGCTGAGCGGGGCGTAGATCTCCGACACGCTCTTCGTCGACTCGATCTCACCCAACGACTCACCGGCCGCCACCACCACACCCGCATCAGGCAGCTGGACATACACGATGTCACCCAGGGCGTCCTGCGCGAAGTGCGTGATGCCGACCCGGACAGTGCCGCCGCCGTCACCCGCCACCCACTCGTGCTCGGCGGTATACCGCAGATCCTCAGGAATCACCAGACGCGTCCTTCATCCATCGGCGCACCGGAAACCCGGTGCGGGCCGCGCCGGTCAGGAGACCGGACGGGCGTGTTCCAGCTTGATCGGCGCGTGCAGCGCCGAAACCTCGGCAGCCTCACGATCCTCGACGATCAACTTACCGCCGTCACCCGTCACCGACGCCACCACCCCGCCGGGAATGTTCAAGGCCGTACGCATCGTCGCCGGATCACCGATCACCGTGATCGTGAACGGACCCGTCAACCGACGCCCGTCCACCACCAACGACCCGCCCTCCCCGTCCAGGAAGAACGTCGACGCGATGATCCGCACCGTCGCCCGGTCACCACCGGAGATCTGCATCGCCTCCGCGCCCGCGCCCCGCAACTCCTGCACCGCGTCCAACACCCGCGACGCCGAGATCGGCTTCTCACCCGCCTCGAACCGCACCGACAACCCCGGCCCCGTCGCCGGCAAAGTCCCCGCCAGGATCCCCAACTCGTCGGCCCGCCGCGTCGCCTCCTCCAACGCCGCCTGCCGCCCCTGCTGACCCGAACGCAACTGCCGCTGACTCTCCTCCAGCGTCGCGATGTCCTGCCGCAGCCGGACCTCCCGCGAGTTCAGGTCGTACAGGATCCGCACCAGATCCTCCTGCCGCGTCGCCGCCACCGTCGGATCCGTCGACGTCGACTTGAACTGCACCACCAGGGTGAACCCCAGCAACGCCAACAGCGCCGCGATCATCACCCCGGCCGAACTCACCCGCCGCCGCGGCGTCCCGCCACCCCCGGCCACCGCCGGCGCGGGTGGGATGGCACCGGCGGCAGCCCGGCTCAGCTCCACCGTCACGCCGTCGTCGGGCTCCACCACCGCCCGCTCCTGCACGGGCGGCTCCACCGGCGGCGCGGACCGCTCCGGCGCCAACGGGCTCAACTCGTCCGGATCCGGCGCGTCCGGCCGCGGATCGGGCTCCCCCGCCGGACCCGACGGCCGCCCCGGACCCGCCGGCTGCGGCCAACCCGTGCCCGTCTCGGTGTGCTCGTCGCTGCTCATCGCCACCAACCTACGCCCGGAACAGGTGCCGACGGATCGCCGCCACGTTCCCGAAGATCCGCACCCCGAGCACGACCACCACGCCGGTGGAGAGCTGACCGCCCACCCCCAACTGGTCACCCAGGTACACGATCAGACCCGCCACCAGCACGTTCGAAATGAACGACACCACGAACTGCTTGTCGTCGAAGATCCGGTCGAGCTTCGCCCGCACCCCGCCGAACACCGCGTCCAACGCGGCCACCACCGCGATCGGCAGGTACGGCTGCAACGCCGTGGGAACCGTGGGGTCGAGCCACACGCCGAGGACCACACCGGCGAACAACGCCAGCACCGCGATCATCGACCACCTCCGGAGGGGCTGGGAGACGTCCTCGAACCGGTCGGCCCAGGACTGACGGAACGGTCGGCCCTCGACGGCGACGGCGTCGGGCTCACCGAGGGCTGCGCGTAGCGTAGCCGCGGGTCCGGAGCGGCCGGCAGGGTGAGGTCCTCCGCCTCACGCACCCCGAACGACAACCCGGTGTCCTCGGCCACCT
The DNA here is from genome assembly GCF_035920365.1 of Micromonospora sp. NBC_01740. Taxonomy (NCBI): domain Bacteria; kingdom Bacillati; phylum Actinomycetota; class Actinomycetes; order Micromonosporales; family Micromonosporaceae; genus Micromonospora; species Micromonospora sp. NBC_01740. The sequence goes on from NZ_CP109150.1 coordinate 5,122,768, forward strand.
TCCGCATCGTCAACGCGCTGCGGCTGTCCTCGTACCGGTCCCGCATCGACCCCGGACCGATCGCCGACACCTCGTACGGCCCCGTCACCGGCCGGAAGTCCACCAGGATCGCCTGCCCCGCCGAACGGATCGTCGACATCGCCGTCAACCGCTGACCGTTGATCGCGATCGCCTCAGCCCCCGCCGCCCACAGGTCGTTGGCCACACCCTGCAGATCGCTGTAGATCACCCGGGACGGCCCCACGTCCGCGCCCGTCACCGCGTCCTGGTTCTGCGGCGCGTCCGCCAGTCGCACCACCACGCCGTCACCGCGCACCCGCCCCAGGCCGGTGCCCGCCTCCAGGTTGTGCAGCCGCGCCGCCTCCGAGCCACCCAGCGCCGCCGCCCGCTGCCGCGCCACCTCCGCCCGCAGCTCGTCGGCCCGCACCGACAACCGGTCCGTCTCGGTCTCCCGCTGCTTGATCTGCTCGACCAGGCCGGACCGGGCCTGGCTGCGCCCCGGCTCGGCCTCCAGCGTCTGCCGGTACGCCACCGCGAACAGGAAACCCAGCAGCAGCGCCACCACCACGGTGACGGAACGCGCCGACCACCGCCGCCACCTCGGCGACGGCGTCTGCCGCTCCCGGCGCCGGGCCGCCGCGTCGGCGTAGCCGGGATCCAGCGGATTGCGGAACAGCTCGGTGAGGAAGTCCGGGGCGTACACCCGGTCGCCGCGGCCCCGGCCGTCGCCCGGCGTGCCCGTCATGCCGGCGCTCCCCCGGCCCGAACCGCCCTGACCAGCCGGCCGGCCTGCACGACGTAGAGCGCGCCGGCCACCCAGTAGAGCACCAGGCCCCACCAGGCCAGGCCCCAGCCGATCGCCCCGGCGACGGTCGCCGCACCCGGCACCGCCGCGGCGAGCAGCAGGACCGGGAAGGCGGCCAGCAGCAGGAAGGTCGCGGTCTTGCCCACGTAGTGCACCGGCGGCGGGCCGTACCCGTGCCGGCGCAGCACAGCCAGCGAACCGAGCAGGAGCAACTCCCGGGCCAGCAGCGCCGCGGTGAACTGCCAGGGAACCACGTCGCGGGCGGTGAACCCGAGCAGGGTGGCGAGGATGTAGAGCCGGTCGGCGAGCGGGTCGAGCAGCTCCCCCAGCCGGCTGACCTGGCGCATCCGGCGTGCGACCCAGCCGTCCACCCAGTCCGTGGTGCCGCCGATGGCCAGCACCACGAGCGCGGCCACGTCGGCGTGCGCGACGAGCAGCAGGTAGAGGAAGAGCGGCACGCCGAGCAACCGGACGAAGCTGATGACGTTCGGCAGCGTGAGGATCCGGTCGCCGACGGCCGATCCGCTCGTGCCGTCGGTGGCCCCCGGGTGCTCTTCCCGAGCCGGCGGACGCGACACCGAACCTCCTCCGCGACACGCTCCGCCGCCCGGCCGAGGACCGGCGGCGCGGAGAACGTGGGCGCTGTCGGGCCGGCTGCCGCCGGCGTCCCCTGCGGTCCCCCGTATACGGGACCTTCGCCTGACATCGGCCCGCGATCGTGACGATCACGGGCCGGTTGCGCTGCCACTATATCGGGCCCTCGGCGCCTCCTCCGGCCTCAGGCGTCCGGGCCCGTCGGCGACGGTGTCGTCGGGTATGGTGCGTCACCACCCGTAAGGCATCCTAGGACACTAGTGGAGCAGGTGTGGAAGGCGCGTACGGCGGGAGACGACCCGTCAGGCGGTGCGGGCCTGGGAGTCCGCCGGCGACTCGGTCGGGGCGGCGGTGGCCGCGCGTTCGAAGGCCATCAACGCCAGCAGCAGCTCGTGCTGCGCCCGACCGGGCATCCGGTCCAGCACGGCCTGCACCGCCCGGTGCCGGTGCTCCTGCAGCTCGCGCAGCAGCGCCTCGGCGGCGGCCGTCGGCATCAGCCGCACCTCCCGCCGGTCGCGGGGATCGGGCACCCGGCGCAGCAGCCCGGTGGCCTCCAACCGGTCGCAGAGCCGGCTCGCCGAGGACGGCACGACGTCCAGCAACTCGGCCAGGCCGTTGACGTTGGTCTCCGGCCGGCCGCTGATCAGCGACAGCACCCGCAGCTGCGTCGGGGAGACGGCCATCTGGTGCCGGGGCACCGCCGAGTCGAGCACACCGACGAGTGCCTCGGCGGCGGCGTCGATCGCCGCGGCGAGATTCGGAGGTCGCTCCACCCGGTGTCCCCTGCGATCGTCCCGCTCGTGCCCTGCCGGTGCGACGACGGCTCTCACCCGTCGCCCCGCCCGGCGGAACCACGCCAGTCCAGGCAGACGACGACCGCGTCGTCGCGCAAATCGGCGTCCGCGTGCCAGGCGTGCAGTTCGCGCATCACCGTACCAACTGCTTCCGCCGGCGGTTGCAGCCGCGTGGACCGCATCGCCCGCGCCATCGTCCGTTCGCCGTACGCGCCGCGGTCACCGGGATCGGCGGCCCACACCCCGTCGCTGACCACGAACAGCCGGTCCCCCGGTTCCAGCGCGAACTCCTGGACGTCGTAGCGGGCCTCGGCGAACATGCCCAGCGGCAGCTGCTGCTCCAGGTCGATGGGCGTCACCGTGCCGCCGCGCACCCGCAGCAGGTGCGGGGAGCCGGCGTCCACCGCCCGCACCCGGCCGGTGACGGTGTCCAGTTCGAGGAGCAGCGTGGCCACGTACCGGCGACCGCGGTGCTGGTAGAAGACCGTGTCGGAGGCCAACTCGGCCTGCTCGACGAGGCTGCCTCCGGAGCGCCGGGCGTTGCGCAGCGCGTTCACGGTGACGGCGGTCAGCAGCGCCGCAGACAGCCCGATGCCGGCGCCGTTGAGCACCGTCACGGTGAGCCGGTCGTCGTCCACGGACCAGTCGAAGTGGTCTCCGCCGACCGTGTACGCCGGTTCCAGCTGGCCGGCGAGATCGAACGCCGCGTGGCTCACGCCGCGTCCCGGCAGCAGTTCCCACTGCATCTCGGCGGCCATGCTGAGTCGCTCCCGTCGGCGGACCCGGCGGTACCGGTCGGTCTCCCGGTCCGCCGCGCGCAGCACGACGGCCAGCTCGCCGGCGATGTCCGCGGCCCGCTCGACGACGTCCGGTTCGGGCTGGTCGGGCAGCTCGACCAGGAGCACGCCCAGCCGCTCCCCCCACACCGACAGCGGCAGGTAGAGCCGGCACCGGCCCTCGTCGTCGGTGTCGGTCATCGGCTGCTGGCTGCTGAAGCAGCGCTGCGCCGCGTCGTGGCAGGCGAGGAAGCCGCCGCCGGAGAGGTCCGCGTCGAGCACCGGCCAGAGCCCGGTGATCCGGTAGTCGGCGATGAACACGTCCGTTCGCGAGGCGCCCAGGGCGGACCGGATAGCCTGGTCCGCCGCCTCCACCACCTGGTCGGGCGGGGCCGCACGAAGCGCACGCGAGACCTGGCCCGGTGCCTCCAACATGATCATCCTCCGGAAGCTTGCCGTAGGGCAAGCATCATACGGAGCCCCCTCCCCCACCCTCCGGGCGGGCGGGCACACGGCGGGTGCCCGCCGCCGTGGCCCCGCACCCGGCTCGGGGCCCGGCGCGCGGCGCCCACGTCGCCTCGGCCGGCGCCGGCGACAGTTGGGGGTGCTGCGGGGCAGCGGGGTGCACAGGTCAGGCCAGGTTGCTGCGGCAGCAGCGGGCGCTCAGGCGGCGACTGGTGTTGAGACGACCGGTGGTCAGGTGGCGACCCGGGTGCCGCGGTGACGGCCGGTCAGGACGGCAGGCCGCACACGCGTACCTCGCCGTCCGGAGGCGTCAGCACGCCGGCGAGTGGACGGCGACCCCGCCGTGGAAGGCGTCGGGCACCTGCGCGGGCGGGCCGTCCGGCCGCCACCGGGCGATCGGGACGATGCCGTCCTCGGTGGGCGTCCAGCGGCCCAGCAGCGGCACGAACGCGGCCGGCGGGCGCATCCGGAACGCCGGGCCCATCATCGCGAGGGCCGCCGGGAAGCCGGCCAGCTCCTCCGTGTCGAAGTCGACGGCGAGCAGGCTGCCCGGCGCGGTGGCACCGTAGAGCTCGTCGAGGGTGCGGGCCAGCGTCTCGTCGTCGAGGAACGCGGCCAGACCGAGGAAGACCACGCCGACCGGTCTCCTCCCCCACCCCGGCACGAACCGGTGCAGCTGGGCGCGGTCGACCGTGCCGATGTCGGTGGCGTCGCCGTAGCCGTAGCCGGCCCGGTCGCTGCCGGCCAGCAGGCGCTGGCCGAGGCGGATGGTGACCGGGTCGACGTCGGTGTAGAGGACGGTGGCGTCCGGGGCGACCTCATGCACGTTGCCCATGGTGGGCACCCCGGCGCCGAAGACGAGGAAGCTGTCGACCCCCCGCGCGGCCATCGCCCGGACCGCCCGGCCGAGAAAGGCGCGCAGCTCGCGGAAGACCGGCTCGCACGGCCCGTACGCCTGCTCGAAGTCGCGGGCGGCCGCCACGTCGACCGGGAAGTGGTGCTCCCCGCCGAGCCAGAAATCGATCATCCGCGCGGTGCTCGGCTGGTCCGGCTCAACCATCGACGACGCTCCCTCCCCGGTGGGCGTGGACAGCGTACCCACCGGCCGGCCTACGCGGTATCGGCCCGCCGACGGGTTCCCGGCCGCGATACTGGCCGGGAAGCGGCGGGAGGTGGGCGGTGAACTCGGCGAACGGCGCGGCGGTGGTCGTCGGCGCGGACGGCTCGGACTCGTCGCTGCGCGCCGTGCGGCTCGCCGCCGTCGAGGCGGCCCGCCGGCACCGGCCACTGCGGATCGTGCACGCCTTCATCTGGCCCCTGCTGCGCGTGCCGGTCGACGCCCCCGCCGCCGGCCCACCCGGCGCCGGCCTGCGGCACCAGGCGGAGCAGGTCGTCGCCGCCGCCACGGACGAGGCCGAGGCGACGGTGCCCGGCTTGCGGATCTCCGGCGAGATCATCGACGGCGAGGCCGCCGCGGTGCTGCTCGGCGAGTCGCCGGCCGCCGCGATGATCGTGCTCGGCGACCGGGGGCTCGGCGGCTTCTCCGCCCTGGTGGTGGGGTCCGTCGCGGTGCAGGTCGCCGCGTACGCCGACTGTCCCGTGCTGGTCGCCCGGGGCACCGACCACCCCGACGGGGCCGTCGTCGTCGGCGTGGACGGCTCCGAGACGGCCCGGCTCGCCGCGGAGTTCGCCATGGAGGAGGCGTCGGTGCGCGGCGCGGCGCTGGTCGCGTTGCACGCCTACCGGCATCCGACCTCCACCGGGCCCGGGGACATGCGACCACTGGTGTACGACGACACCGAACTGCGTTCCGAGGAGGAGCGGGTGGTCGCCGAGTCGCTGGCAGGGCTCACGGAGCGGTGGCCGGACGTGCCGGTCAGCCGGGAGACCACGCGCGGCCGCCCCACCACCGTGCTCGCCGAGGCGTCCCGGCGGGCCCAGCTGCTGGTGGTCGGCCGGCAGGGACGCGGCGAGCTGACCGGGCTGCTGCTGGGCTCGGTGAGCCAGTCGCTGCTGCACCACGCCGACTGCCCGGTCGCGGTGGTCCGGCACGCCGCGCTGAGCCGGGCGCCGCGCCGGACCGGTCGCGGGGTTGGTCCCCGCGCAGGCGGGTAGACGAGCGCGGTACGCCAACGGCGACGACGACCGGAGGAGGCAGTGATGCCAGGACCACGGCCGGGCAGCAACGCGTACGACAAGCAGCGGGCGCGCATCCGGAACGCGATCGACGATTCGGGACGACGGGTGCCGGACGACAAGGCCAACGACGTGGCCAACCGGATCCTGCAGTCCGACCGGGGACAGCGGGGGGTCGTCCGCGGCGAGCGGGTCTACGGCCCCAAGGGCGAGCGCGAACCGGGCGACCCGAGGTGAGGGCCGCGAACCTGGCCGACGGGGCGATCGCCGGCGCGGTCGGCAGCGCCGCCCTGAACATGGTCAGCTACCTCGACATGGTGCTGAGGGCGCGGCCGGCGAGCAGCACCCCGGAGGAGAGCGCCGGGCGGGTGGCCCAGGTGGCACACGTCGACCTGGGGCCCGAGGACCGGGCGGCCAACCGCCGCTCGGGCCTCGGGCCCTTGCTCGGCTACGGGATCGGCGTGGCGGCGGGCGTCGGGTACGCCCTGCTCGCCCGGGGCCGCCGGATGCCGCTGCCGCTGGCCGCCGGGGTCCTCGGCGGCACCGTCATGACGATGTCCGACGGGTCGATGACCGTGCTGGGCGTGACCGATCCGCGCACGTGGCGTCGGTCGGACTGGCTGGCCGACATCGTGCCGCACCTCGCGTACGGCGTGGCGGCCGCAGCCACCTGGAACCGGCTGCGGCCGCCCGTCTCGGGCCGGGGCTGTTATTAGCCCCGGGCGCTCTCGTCGTCGGCGACCGGCTCGGTGGCCGGGCCGTACGGCGACACCTGCCCCCGGGGCACCGGGCGGCCCTCGTCGCCGTGCGACGAGCCGCGGTTGCGCGGGTGCCCCGCGGGGTTGGGGCCCTTGCTGTCCTGGCTGGTGGCGCCCTTGTTGTTGCGGCGGAATTCCTCCTGCTGCGGATTCACCACGGGTTTCTCCTTCCGGGGTCCGGCCGTGTCCGACGTCGGTTACCCGTCCGCCCCGGCGGCATACCCGCCGGGGCGGACGGTCGCAGGGGTGGCCGGGCGCAGGGCGGGTACACCCCGAGGATGGGCGACGACCGGAAGGTGGCGCGGGTCCTGCTGGAGCGGCGGGGCCGCACGTACGCCGAGGAGGCGGGCATCACGCTCGCCGACCGGCCCGCCCCGCTCTACCAGCTGCTGGTGCTCGCCACGCTGCTGAGCACCCGGATCCGGGCCCGGGTGGCCGTGGCGGCCGCCCGGGAACTCTTCGCCGCCGGCTACCGGACCCCGCAGGCGATGGAGGCGGCGAGCTGGCAGGACCGGGTCGACGCGCTGGGCCGGGGCCACTACCGCCGCTACGACGAGCGGACCTCGACGATGCTCGGCACCGGCGCCCGGCTGTGCCTGGACCGCTGGCGGGGCGACCTGCGCCGGCTGCACCGCGACGGCGGCGGTGAACCGGCCGGGCTGCGCCGGCTGCTGACCGAGTTCCCCGGCATCGGCCCCACCGGCGCCGACATCTTTTTGCGCGAGGCGCAGGTGGCCTGGGCCGACCTGCGCCCGTACGCCGACCGGCGGGCCCTGGCCGGCGCGAAACGCCTCGGCCTGCCCGGCTCGGCGGACCGGCTGGCCGGGCTGGTCGACCCGGGCGACTTCGGCCGGCTCGCCTCGGCGCTGGTCCGGGTGGCCCTCGGCGAGGAGTCCGCCGGTGAGGTCACCCGCGCCGCCGCCACCTGACCGGGCTACTTGGCCGTCTTGTCGCCCGGCTTCGTCAGGTGCCACACCAGCAGCGCCGCCAGCAGCGCGAGCACGACGAGGCCGCCGGAGACGCCTCGGCCGTCCTCCTCGCTGCGGCCGGTGGTGCCGAAGTAGATCACCGCGAGCCCGGCCAGCACGGTGACGAACGTCCGCATCCCTCGGTCCTTCACGTACCGGACGGTACGTCCTGATCCACGCCATTCGTGGCGGTTCCCGCCGCCGTCACCCGACCGGGTCGGGGCCCGCGGAGAAGCCGCGCAGCCGGACCCGGCGGATCGTGCGGCCGGCCACCTCCACCACCTCGACGGTCAGCCCCGGCAGGTGCACGGTCTCCCCCGGCCCGCTCGGCAGGTGCCCCAGCCCGGCCAGCACCAGCCCGGCCACCGTCGTGTACTCCCGCGACGGCCGGAAATGCAGGCGCACCCCGACGTCGGCCAGGTCGTGCAGCGGGAAGTCGCCGGGCATCAGCAGCGAGCCGTCCGGTTCCCGGGTCACCCCGGTCACGTCCCGGTCGGTCTCGTCGTACAGCTCCCCGACGACCTCCGCCAGCAGGTCCTCCATGGTGATGATGCCGTCGACCCCGCCGTGCTCGTCGACGACGAGGGCGAGCTGCTGGTGGCACAGCCGCAGTTCACGCAGCGCGTCGGAGACCGGCAGGGTGCCGGGCAGCAGCAGCGGCGGACGGGCCCGGTCGGCGACCGTCGCCGCGTCCGCCCCGACGAGTTCGCGGATGTGCACCACGCCCCGCACCGCGTCGAGCCCACCCGGCCCCACGACCGGGGCGCGGGAGCGGCCGGCTGCGGCGAGCCGGCGCAGCCCGTCGGCCGCGGGCATCGTCTCGGGGAGCACCGTCACGTCCAGCCGGGGCACCAGGATGTCCCGCAGCGTCCGGCCGGCGATGTCGAACGCGCCGGTGAGGATCTCCCGCTGCTGTGCCGACAGGCCCCGCTGGCTGACCAGGATCTCCCGCAGCTCGTCCTCGGTCATCTCCGTACGGCTGGCGCGGGGGTCCCCGCCGGCGAGCCGCACCACCACGTCGGTGGCCTTGCTGAGCAGCCAGACCGCCGGCCGCGACAGCCGGGCCAGCAGGTCCAGCGGCCCGGCGCTGACCAGCCCCCAGCGTTCCGCGCGCTGCATCGCCAGCCGCTTGGGGGCCAGTTCGCCGACGACCAGGGTGACGAACGTCAGCAGCACGGTGACCAGGACGACCGCCGCCCCGCGCGCGGCCCCGCCCAGGAAGCCCAGCGGCCCGACCAGTGGCTCGGACAGGGACACCGCGGCGGCGGCGGAGGCGAGGAACCCGGCCAGGGTGATGCCGAGCTGGATGGTCGCCAGGTACCGGTTGGGGTCGCGGACCAGCCGGGCCAGCCGCTCCCCCGACCGGCTGCGCCGGCCCAACTGCCGCACCTGCCCCTCGCGCAGCGTCACCAGCGCCATCTCGCTGCCCGACAGGGCCGCGTTGACCAGCACCAGCACCGCCACCAGCGCGAGCTGACCGAGCTGCGCCCCCATGTCAGTCGACCTCCAGGTCGTCGAGGGAGATCTTGTGCGTCATCAGCCACCGGGCCAGCGCCGACATCCCGAACAGCCACAGCGGCGCGGACTCGGTGGTGCCGTTGGTGGCGAAGATCGCGAAACGCAGGTCCGGCGCCCGGTACGCCTCGATCCGCCACTTGTGCTGCCTGTCCCGCCAGACCGCGGAAGGGTCCATGGCGCCACGCTAGGCGACCGCCGACCTCGCCGGGGCGGCTTCAGGACCGGGCCGTCACCACGACCCGCGCGTCGTCGGGCAGCCGGCGGGTGGCGCCGCGACGGTCCAGCAGCTCCAGCAGCGGCACCGCGACCCGGCGGGTGGTGTCCAGCGCCCGCCGCGCGGCGCTGAGCGTGAACGGCTGGGGCAGCCCGGCCAGCACCCGCACGGCGTCGTCGGCCGCGCCGGGCAGCAGCACCACGTTCTCGGCGAGGCGCAGCAGCGCCCCCGCGCGTACGGCCGCGCCGATCTCCCGGGGACCCAGCCCCAGGTCGGCGAGGTGCTCGACCTCGGGGGCGCGGAACGGGCGGTCGGCGTACTCGGCGCGGACCCGGGCCACGGCCCGGGCCACCGGTTCCGGCAGCGCGTCGACCGCCGACGCGGTGACCCGGCCGGCGCGCAGCCGCAGCGGCGGCCGGACCAGCGCCTCGACCAGCGCCCGCTCGGGCAGGTCCAGGCGCTGGCGCAGCAGCTCGACCGGCGCGCCCGCCTCCAGCGGGTGCTCCCGGGCGTGCCGGGCGACCTCCTCGACCAGCCGGGTGCCGAGGCCCCGCCAGTGCTCCGGGTCGGCCAGCCAGTCGCCGGCGACCGGCCGGCCGGTGGCCTCGACGCCCATGCGGATCAGGTCGGCGGCCCGGGCCAGCCGCCGCCGGCGCAGCTCGCCGGCCAGCTCGGGGCGGCCGTCCACCGTCGCCAGCACCGCCGCGCGGGCGACGGCCGCGCCCCGACGGGTCAGCGGCGGCGGAGCCACGTCCAGCACGGTCACCCCGCCCGCGACGTGGTGCCGGCCCGGGTCGCGCAGCAGCGCCCGGTCCCCGACCAGCAGCGGCAGCGGCCGGGCCAGCCGCAGCCGGGCCGTGTCCGGGCCGAGCGGCCGGACCCGGGCCGGCACCGCCGCCGCGCCGATGTGCAGGGTCAGGGTGGCCGGCAGCTCCCCGGCCGGGTCGCCGGCCAGCCGCACGTCCAGCAGGTCCGTGCGGTGGAACCGGCCGGGGGTGAGCAGCGCGTCGCCGCGCCCCAGGCGGTCCCGGGGCGTGCCGCGCAGGTTCACCGCCACCCGGGCGACCGGGGCGACCTCGGGCCGGGCCACGCCGAGGGAGTGCAGGCCGCGTACCCGCACCGTCTCCGCGCTGCCGGCCAGCTCCAACTCGTCGCCCACCCGGAGCCGACCGGCGCCGAGCGTGCCGGTCACCACCGTGCCGGCGCCGCGGACGGTGAAGGCGCGGTCCACCCACAGCCGCACCGGGGCGTCGGCCCGCGGGGCGGGCAGCCGGGCGGCGAGCCGGTCCAGCGCCGCGCGCAGCTGCGGCAGCCCGGCGCCGGTCACCGCGCTCACCGCCACCGCGTCCACCGCGCCGAGGGAGGTGGCGGCCAGCTCCGCCCGGGCCCGGGTCGTCGCCGGCCCCGGATCCGCCAGGTCCGCGCGGGTCACCACCAGCAGGCCGTACGCCACCCCGAGCGCGTCCAGTGCCGCCAGGTGCTCGGCCGACTGCGGCATCCAGCCCTCGTCGGCGGCGACGACGACCAGCGCGGCGGGCACCGGGCCGACGCCGGCGAGCATGTTCGGCACGAACCGCTCGTGCCCCGGCACGTCGACGAACGCCACCGTCGCGCCCGAGGGCAGGGTGCTCCAGGCGAAGCCGAGGTCGATGGTCATGCCCCGGCGGCGTTCCTCGGCCCACCGGTCGGGTTCCATCCCGGTCAGCGCCCGGACCAGTGTCGACTTGCCGTGGTCGACGTGCCCGGCGGTGGCCACCACGAACACGCCCTCAGCCCTCCCCGGGCACGCGCAGCACGGCGGCGCGCAGCGCCGCGTCGGCGTCGGCGGGCACGCAGCGCAGGTCCAGCAGCAGCCGCCCGCGTACCACCCGGCCCAGCACCGGCGGGTCGCCGAGGCGCAGCGGAGACGCGTACCGCTCGGGCAGGGCGAGCGCCCAGGAGGGCAGCTCGACGCCGGGGGCGCCACCGCCGCCGACGACCGCCCCGGCGGGCACCACCCGTGCTTCGCACCCGTCGGCGGCGAGCGCGGCGCACAGCCGCTCGGTGCGCGCCCGCAACGCGCCCGGGTCGGCGTGCAGCGCGGCCCGGGTGGGGGTCGCCGGATCGGCGAGGGTGGCGGCGAGCGCGGCGAGGGTCAGCTTGTCGACCCGCAACGCCCGGGCGAGGGGGTGCCGGCGCAGCCGTTCGACGAGGTCGGCGGCACCGAGCAGCAGCCCGGCCTGCGGCCCGCCGAGCAGCTTGTCGCCGCTGGCGGTGACCAGCGCCGCCCCGGCCCGCAGGGTGCTGGCGGCGTCCGGCTCGGCGGGCAGCAGCGGATCGGGCGCCAGCAGCCCGGAGCCGATGTCGGCGACCACGGGGACGCCGAGGGTGGCCAGCGCCCGTACGGGCACCGCGGAGGTGAAGCCGGTGACCTGGAAGTTCGACGGGTGCACCTTGAGCACGAAGCCGGTCCGGGGACCGATGGCGGCGGCGTAGTCGTCCAGCGTGCTGCGGTTGGTGGTGCCGACCTCGCGCAGCCGGGCGCCGGTGCTCTCCAGCAGGTCGGGCAGGCGGAACCCGTCGCCGATCTCCACCAGCTCGCCCCGGCTGACGACGATCTCGGCGTCGGCGGCCAGCGCGGTCGCGGCGAGCACCAGCGCGGCGGCGCCGTTGTTGACCACGTGCACCGCGCCCGCGTCGGGCACCGCCGCCGCGAGGGCGTCGAGGGCGTCGCGTCCGCGCCGGGCCCGCCGCCCGGTGCGCAGGTCCAACTCGACGTCGGTGTGCCCGCCGGCGGCGGCGACCGCCGCGACGGCGGCGGGCGACAGCGCGGCGCGACCCAGGTTGGTGTGCAGCACCACGCCGGTGGCGTTGAGCACCGCCCGGGGGGCCGGCGCGGGCAGGGCGGCCAGCGCGGCGTCGCGTACCGCCTCGGGGGTGATCTCGCCCCGGCGGGCGCGCTCCTGGGCGCGGTGGACGGCGGCCTTGACCCGCTCCCGGCCCAGGGTGCCCGCCGCGGCGGCCAGCCGGGGGTCGGCGAGCAGCGCGTCGGTGCGCGGCACCCGCCGGCGCGGATCGGCCGCGACGTCCCCCATGATCCCCACTTCCGCAGCATGGCGGAGACGGACGGGAATCGAACCCGCCTGGCCCGGATCCCGGACCACACCGGTTTTGAAGACCGGGAGGGGCACCAGCCGCCTGAACGCCTCCACGCAGCAGTGAACCACAGGCCCGGCGGGCGTGTGCGGGAGGGCGTCAGCCCTCGGCGGCGCGCCGCCGCTCGAGGCGCTCCCGCTGCGGCACCACCGTGTACTTCGGATCCTTCGCCGAGGCCACGCCGCCCTCGAAGATGCCGAACCGGGTCGCCACCGAGGCGCCCAGCAGCGCGACCCCGGACAGCGCGGAGAGCGTGCGGCTGCGCCGACCCAGCAACGCGCCGGCCACCCCCACGGCGGTCAGGGCCCTCCCCGCGCGCAGCAGGCGACCGGGCCGGCCGGTGCGGTAGGGCTCGCTGAGCAGCCCGAGCCGGGTCTCCACCCGGTGCGCGCCGTACAGCTCCAGGGCCGCGCCCGCCACCGCCATCCGCCGGGCGGGCCCGGCCTGCGCGCAGGGCGCGGCGATCAGCCCGACGCCGGCGCCGCTGGCCAGGGCGCTGCCCGCGAAGATGACCGGCAGTTCCGGGTACGCCTCGTGCCAGGACGGCACGGCCGTGTCGGCCAGCAGCACCCCCGTGTACGTCGCCAGCGCCGGCGCGGTCGCCGCGGCGGCCAGCCCGGCGGCGTGCCCGACCGGCGGCAGCGCCCGGCGGACGAGCCCCGGCAGGCCGCGCCCGGGCAGCCATGCCGCGCCCTCGGCGACCGCCGCGAGCCCGGCGGCCGGGCCGAAGGCGCCGAGGATCCAGGTGCCCACGGACATGGGCGAGGTGGGCTTGGCCACCCGGAGCATGTGGTGGAACCGGGCGGGCCGCCCCAGGTCCTTGATCAGGAAGACGGTGCTGGCCGTGACCGCCGCCAGCGAGGCGACCCGGCCGGCGCGGCGCAACGCGGGCCGGCCGGTGAGCTGCCCGCCCGCCGCGAGCAGCGACGAACCGGCTGCCAGCCCGCCGGTGAACAGGTACGCGGCGATGTCCCACTTCCAGACCGGCGCCTTGAGGATCGGCCGGCCGTAGTAGGAGGTGAACTCGGCCTCCGGGACCCTCAGCTCCTCGCCGCCGCGCCGCCTGCGCCCACCGCGCTCCGGACTCATGAGGAACCTCCCACGAACGCGGCCACAGCCGCCGCCGCCATCGCCAGCGCGGCCAGGCCGGCGCGCTTCCACATCTTCGGCAGGTCCCGGGTGGTGACCACCGGGTCCGGCGGCAGCCCGTACACCTCGGGCTCGTCGAGCAACAGGAAGAACGCGCCGTCACCGCCGACCCCGTCGCCCGGGTCGTGCCCGTAGAGCCGCGCCTCGGGCACGCCCCGCTCGTGCAGCGTCGCCACCCGGGCCGCGGCCCGCTCCCGCAGCTCGTCGAGGGGGCCGTACTGGATGGACTCGGTCGGGCACGCCTGGGCGCAGGCCGGAGTGTTGCCCGCGCCGATCCGGTCATAGCACAGCGTGCACTTCCACGCCCGGCCGTCGCCCTTGCGCTGGTCGATGACGCCGTAGGGGCAGGCGGAGATGCAGTAGCCGCAGCCGTTGCAGATGTCCTCCTGCACCACCACCGTGCCGAACTCGGTGCGGAACAGCGAGCCGGTGGGGCAGACGTCGAGGCAGGCCGCGTGGGTGCAGTGCTTGCAGACGTCGGACATCATCAGCCAGCGGAAGTCGGTGCGCCCCTCCGCGCCCCCCGCGCGCCCCGGCGGCTGCGCCCCGGGCATCCCCAGGAACTCCGGCCCGCCGGCGGGGCCCGTGCTCGTGCCGGTGCTGGTCGCGCCGGCGTCGGTCCCCGGGCCGGCACCGGTGCCGGCGGCCATCCGCGCGGCCGCGTCCGCCGCGCCCGGCGGCACCCCCGGCTCGGTGCCGGTCGGGTTGCCGACGCCGGCGGCCACGGCCGCCGACGAGGCGCTGACCGAGCCGCCCGTCGGCGTGCCGGCGAACGGCGGGCTGCGGTGCCCCGCCGGGCGGGGCTGCTCGACGAACGCGACGTGCCGCCACGAGTTCGCGGTCAGCGCGCCGGTGTTGTCGTACGACATGCCGAGCAGGTCCAGCCCCGAGCCGGGGACGTCGTTCCACTCCTTGCACGCCACCTCGCACGCCTTGCAGCCGATGCAGACGCTCGTGTCGGTGAAGAAGCCCATCCGGGGCGGGGCGTCGGTCCAGCCGGCCTCCGGAGCCGGGTCCAGCGGCCCGGACAGGCTGTGCGGGTCAGGAAGCATCGCGGCCCTCCCCGGCGCCGTCGGCGTCCGGCGGGGCGAGCGCCCCCGGGGTGAGCGTCGGGGCCGGCTGGCCGGGGACGATGCCCGCCCGCCGCTGGTAGTCGGCCACCAGGTCCAGCAGGGCCGGGCCGGTGGGCCGCCGACCGGGCCGTACGTCACAGGTACCGATCTTGCTCTCCTGGATCAGCACGTTCGGGTCCAGGGTGATCCCGAACAGGTCGTTGGCCGAGTCGCCCGTCACCAGGCCCTCGAACCCGAAGTGGTACGGCAGCCACACCTGGTGGATCACCCGGCCGTCCACGCGCAGTGGGCTGAGCCGGTCGGTGACCAGCACCTTCGCCTCGATGACCGCCCGCCCGCTGACCAGGTGCGCCCAGCCCAGGTGCGCCAGGCCCACCTCCGCGGCCAACTCCGGGGACACCTCGACGAACATCTCCGGTTGCAGCTCCGCCAGGGGCCGCACCGTACGGCTCATCCCGCCTGCCGTGTGGTGCTCGGTGAGCCGGCTGACCGTGAACACGTACGGGAAGACCTGGCTGTACTCCTGCGGCGGGCTCGGGTTCACCGAGTTCACCGGGTGCGCGTACACCTTGCGGGTGGGGTTGGCCTGCTGCCGGTAGAACGGGTTGCGCACCGGCGACTCGGCCGGCTCGTAGTGCGTCGGCAGCGGGCCGTCCAGCACGCCGCTGGGCGCGTACAGCCAGCCCTTGCCGTCGCCCTGCATGACGAACGGGTCGTCGCCGGCGATCCCCTCCGGGCCGGACGCGCCCTCCGGCGGCCGGTACGTCGGCGGCTTGGTCCGCTCGAAGTCCGGCACGTCGTAGCCGGTCCACTCCCCGGCGTCCGGGTCCCACCACACGTAGCGCTTGCGCTCGCTCCACGGCCGGCCCTGCGGGTCCGCCGAGGCCCGGTTGTAGAGGGTGCGCCGGTTCGCCGGCCACGCCCAGCCCCACTCGGCGGCCACCCAGTCCTGCTCGTGACGGGACCGGCGCCGCGCCGCCTGGTTGACGCCGTCGGCGTACACCCCGGAGTAGATCCAGCAGCCCACGGCGGTGGAACCGTCGTCGCGGGCCTCGGCGAACGCGGACAGCGGGCGGCCGGTCGCCACCTCGTACCCGTTGATCTCGCGCAGCACCGTCTCGGCGTTCGGCTCGGCGTGCGGACCGTGCGTGGGATAGTCCCAGGCCAGGTCGAGCAGCGCCCGGTCGCGCGGCAGGTCGGAGCCGGCCAGCTTCTCCCGCAGCCGACGCCCGAGGTGGTAGAAGAACCACAGCTCGGAGCGGGCGTCGCCCGGCGGGTCGACGGCCTTCTCCCGCCACTGCAGCAGCCGCTGGGTCTGGGTGAAGGTGCCCTCCTTCTCCACGTGCGAGGCGGCCGGCAGGAAGAACACCTCCGTCTTGCACTGCTCCGGCACGATCTCGCCAGTGGCGACCTCGGGACTGTTGCGCCAGAACGTGGCGCTCTCGATCATGAACAGGTCGCGGACCACCAGCCAGTCCAGGTTCGCCATGCCGAGGCGCTGCGCCCGGCCGTGCGCCGAGCCGACCGCCGGGTTCTGACCGAGCAGGAAGTAGCCCCGCACCTTCCCGTCGATCATGTTCAGCACCTGCTGGTACGTCCCGTGGTCGCCGGTCATCCGGGGCATGTACCCGTAGCAGAAGTCGTTCTCGGGCGTCGCCGCGTCGCCCCAGTACGCCTTGAGCAGGCTCGCCGCGTAGGCGCGGGCGTTGCCCCAGAAGCCCTTCTGGCCCGGATGGCGGATGCTGTCCACCCACTCGTCGAAGGTGGGGTGGTCGGCGTGGTGCGGCATCGGCAGATAGCCGGGGAGCAGGTTGAACAGCGTCGGGATGTCGGTGGAGCCCTGGATGCTGGCGTGCCCGCGCAGGGCCAGGATGCCCCCGCCGGGGCGGCCCATGTTGCCCAGCAACAGCTGGATGATCGCGCCGGTACGGATGTACTGCACGCCGACGCTGTGCTGCGTCCACCCCACCGAGTAGATCAGCACGCCGGTGCGCTCCCGGCCCGAGTTGGCCGTCCACGCCTCGGCCAACTCCAGGAACTTCTCGCGCGGGATGCCGCAGACCCGCTCCACCATCTCCGGGGTGTAGCGGGCGAAGTGCCGCCTGAGGATCTGGTAGACGCAGCGCGGGTGCTGCAACGTCTCGTCCCGCTCCACCTGCCCGCCCACGTCGGCGCCGTGCGACTCGTGGCGCAGCCCGGCGGCGGTGTCCCGCTCCTTCGCGGTGTGCCCGCTGCCGGAGTCGGACTCGTGGCCCGCGTACTGCCAGGAGTCCTGCACGTAGCTGCCCGTCTCCGGATCGAACCCCGAGAAGAAGCCGTCGCCGTCCTCGGTGTCGACGAAGCGCTCGCTGACGATCGTCGCGGCGTTGGTGTAGGCCAGCACGTACTCCCGGAAGTCCAGCCCGTTCTCCAGGATGTGGCGCACCACGCCACCGAGCAGCGCGATGTCGGAGCCCGCGCGGATCGGCAGGTACGTGTCAGCCACCGCGCTGGTGCGGGTGAACCGCGGATCGACGTGGAACACCTTGGCGCCGCGCCGCTTGGCCTCCATCACCCACTGGAAGCCCACCGGATGGGCCTCGGCCATGTTCGAGCCCTGGATGACGATGACGTCAGCGTTGGCGACGTCCTGCTGGAAGTCCGTCGCGCCGCCGCGACCGAAGCTGGCCCCCAGACCGGGGACGGTGGCGGAGTGTCAAATGCGCGCCTGGTTCTCGATCTGGAGCGCCCCCATCGCCGTGAAAAGCTTCTTGATGAGGTAATTTTCCTCGTTGTCCAGCGTCGCCCCACCCAGACTGGAGATGCCCAGCGTGCGGTTGAGCGGCCGGCCCTGCGCGTCGACGTCCTCCCAGGTCTCCGCCCGCGCGGCGAGGATCCGGTCGGCGATCATGTCGAGCGCGACGTCGAGCTCCAGATCCTCCCACTCGGTGGCGTATGGCCGCCGGTAGCGAACCTTCGTCTGCCGCAGGGGGCTGGTGACGAGGCTCTTGCTGGCCGACCCCTTCGGGCACAGCCGCCCCCGGGAGATCGGGCTGTCCGGGTCGCCCTCGATCTGGGTGACCGCTCCGTCGGTGACGAAGACGCGCTGGCCGCAGCCGACCGCGCAGTAGGGGCAGACCGACCGCGCCACGCTGTCGGCGGTCTCGGTGCGGGCGGTCAGCTCCGCCGAGCGGCCCGACTGCGCCGCGGCGCCCCGGCCCAACGGGTCGGTCCCGGTGAGCTGCCGGTACACCGGCCAGCCCTGGATGAAAGTCCGCAGGCCCACGCGCGACACCCCCTCCCGGCCCGTCCGACACAGCCACCATGAACATAGGCCAGGCCGTCCGGGACCGCGACCCGTGCCGCGGGATCACCCCCCGACGGTCACCGCCCGCTTCCCACGGCGTCGCCCATGGCCGTACGCGACCGGTGTCCCGGCGGCGGTCCGCTCGATGTCGGCTGCGGGGCCGGCGAAGACAGCGCCGCCCCCGGGCCCGGAGGCTCGGGGGCGGCGCCGGTGTCGGTGTGCAGGTCGCCTCTCGGCGAGTGGCGCGACGCGGCTCCAGCCGGACGGTATTCCGCGAAGGCAATTTAGGTGAGGCCCGGGGACACTGGACACACCGACACCTCATTCAACCAGCCGACGGGCTGCGATGTTCCACCGGCGGTGGATGTGCCGCTGGCCGGCACCCCGTGTTCGGGTGCCGGCCAGCGATCCCCCTTGTGGTGGAAAGTCTGCGTGTCAGCTGTTCCAGTGCTCGGTGACGAGGTCGGCGGCCTGCTGCTCCCACTGGGCGTAGTGGTCCGGGTACGCCGACACCTGCACCGTCTGCGCGGCCTTGGTCAGGGGCTTGTCCTGCCACCCGTCGACCTGCTTCAGACCCTTCAGGAACGCCGTCGTCGAGTACTCCGGGTCGGTGATCTGCTCGATCGTGCCCCACCCACTGGACGGGCGCTGCTGGAACAGGCCCTGCGAGTCATGGTCGTTGCGGTCACCCAGATGACCCAGGTTCTCCAGCTTCGACTCCTGCAACGCCGTCGCGATCGACACCACCGCGGCGCGCTCGTCCATGCCGGCCTTCTTCGTCGCGGCGATGATCGCCTTCACGTTCGCGACCTGCTCGTCGGACAGGTCGATACGCGACTGCGCGCCCTGCACACCGTGCGGGATCAGCGTGGCCTTGTCGACCGACGGCTTGTCGGCCTGCACGACAACTGCCACCGGCGTCGACTCCACCGACGGGACCGCCTGCGCGGTCGCGGGACCGGCGAACACGCCACCGGCGAACGCGAGACCAGCAACACCAAGAACGCTCTTACGAATGATCGTGTTCATCAGAAACGCTCCATTCGGGGGTTGGCACCCACACACCGAAAGGGGGATCGGCTTCACGCGGGTGCAAGCACCGTCGGCGCTCATACGAACTCAAGAAGGCTCATGCGAACTCAAGGGGGCTCATGCGAACTCAAGGGGGCTCCGGCGAAACCTGGAGGGAATCTCCGACGATCAAGCGATCAAGCCGAAGGAAAGACCAGACGAAAGATCAGATCGGCCGTGCCGGCCGGATGTCCAACCCTGTGCGGGCCGGGGGGCCGGGGGGCCGGGCTGTCGTGCGGGGCCGGGCTGTCGTGCGGGGCGGGGGACGCCCTCACCTCGGCCGGACCATGTGTAACCACCGCCGGCCCGCGATCATTCCGGGGCCCCGGGCCCGCCAACCCATCGGGCGGCGAGACCTCAGCAGCGTGGGTCTTCCTCGGTCGTACGCAGGGTGTAACGACCCCGCCCCCGCCACGATTCCGCCCCCACGATGCCCCCGGTCACACCCACAAACCGCACACCCGCGCACCGTCACGCCACCCCTGACGACTTCACCGGCTCAACCCGCCCCGGACAGCCACCACGAAACCGACACCCGGTCACACCCGGGTCCACGGGTTACCCACTCCCGGCTCACCCGGCTCACTTGGCTCACTCTGGCTCACCCCGGCTCACTCTGGCTCACCAGGCTCACCAGGCTCACCGGGCTCATCCGGCTCATCCGAGTGAACCCGGGTGAGCCGGGTCCTCGGGTCACTTGAGTCACCCGGGTCCCTGAGGTCACCGGGGTCGCCCGGGACACCCGGGTCACGAGGCGCCGGTGGAGATCTTGGTACGAGAGTGCCCCTGGAGGGGCCGTTTCTTGCCAAGATCTCCGGGAGGAGCCCGGCGGACGGACGCGAGAGTAGCCACCGACGGGGTGTGGCCCGCCGTGCCCGGCGCAGGGATCAAGCCTGACCGCCCGGAGCCGGGCACGGCGGGCCACACCCCCACCACGACGCACCGCACCCCACGAAACCATCCGGCGCCGACAGTAACCACCACGCCAAGAATGCAGAACCCAGCCCCGGTGACCCGCGCTCACCGCCGGCCAGGAGCACGAAAAACCATCCCGACCACGCCCCGCCAGCCGCGACACCGGCGAAACCGCGATCCCCAGCGGCCCGACCTGGGGTTACCCTGACAGCATGCAGGCCCTCTCCCCCGCTCCGACCCGCACGGCCCATCTGGCCCGTCCGGGGCGGCCCGCCGTGGTGGCCCGCACCCTCACAGAGCTGACCGGCCCCACCCGTGGCGTGGTGGAGCTGCCGGTGCGGCTGATGTGGAACTCCGACCGCACCTTCGACCTGGGCGATCCGGACGAGTTGCTCTGGATGTACGAGAACGTGCTGCGCGAGACCACCCGCGCGGAGGATCTCCGGCTGCTCATCAACGGGCGCACGCTGCGCCGGGTGTGGCGGCTGCTCAACCTGCCTCGGGGCGTACGCCAGGCGTGGGAGAGCCGGCACCGGGGGCTGCGTACGGCGTGAGCACGCCCCATCCGCACGAGTTCTACCGCGAGGTGGCCCGGGTGGCCCTGTCCGCCGCCGGGCCGTACCGGTTCGTGCTCGGCGGCGGGGTGGCCTGGGCCGCACACGGGCTGGTGACCCGCCCGACGGAGGACGTGGACCTGTTCGCGGACGTGGAGGGGGCCGCCGCCGCGGCGGCGGACGGGGTACGGACGGCACTGGAGCGGGCCGGGTTCGAGGTGACCGACGCCGACCCCGACAGCGAGCTGGCCGAGCTGTTCGACGGCTTCGACCGGGACCTGAGGGACTTCGTGGTGAGCCGGGACGGGCGGCTCATCCGGCTCAGCCTGGCCCGCCTCGACCGGCACCGGAGCCCGGTGGTGATGGACCTCGGCCCGGTGATGGACGTACGGGACCTGATGGCGAACAAGACCGCCGCCCTGGTCAACCGGCGGGAGGTCCGGGACTACATCGACGTCGCGGCGGCCCTGGAGCACCACGACGTGGCGGAGTTGCTGGAACTGGCCCGCCAGCTGGACCCGGCCCTGGACGAGAACGACGTCCGGGCCGCCGGCCGCTACCTGGACCGGCTGCCCGACCGCCGGTTCGCCCGCTACGGCCTGGACCCCGCCGCCGTCGCCCAGGTCCGTACCCGCCTGACCTCCTGGCCCCGCTGACCACCCACCCGCCACCCCCGTCTCTTCGCGCGCCCCGCGCCCCGCACCTCTCGCGCCGATCATGCACTTCTGGTGGGCGGGAAGTACTGATCCTTCCCTTTTGCGGGGCACCACAACTGCATGATCGACGCGGGCCAGCGAGGGGGCGGGGCAGCGAGGGGGCGGGGCAGCGAGGGGCGGGGTTACTTCGTGGGGCGGCCGCCCGTTACGCCGAGGATCTCGCCGGTGACGTAGCTGGATTCCTGGGAGGCGAAGAAGACGTACGCCGGGGCCAGCTCGGCCGGTTGGCCGGGGCGTTCCTCCGGGGTGTCCTGGCCGAACTTCTCGACCTTCTCGTTCGGCATCGTCGCCGGGATCAGCGGCGTCCAGATCGGGCCCGGCGCCACCGCGTTCACCCGGATCCCCCGCTCGGCCAGGTCGGCGGCGAGCGCCTTGGTGAAGTTGGCGATCCCCGCCTTGGTGGTGGCGTAGTCCAGCAGCTGCGGCGAGGGGTCGAACGCCTGGATCGACGAGGTGTTGATGATCGCCGAGCCCTCGGGCATGTGCGGCACGGCCGCCCGGCAGAGCCAGAACATCGCGTACAGGTTGGTCTTCAGCACCCGGTCGAACTGCTCGCCGCTGATGCCGAGGATGCCCTTGTCCTGCGCCATCTGGTAGGCCGCGTTGTTGACCAGGATGTCGATCCCGCCGAGGTCGCGCAGGGCCCGTTCGACCAACTCCTGGCAGTGCCCCTCGTCGGTGATGTCGCCGCGCACCGCGATGCCCTTGCGGCCGGCCTCCTCGACCAGCCGGACGGTCTCCCGGGCGTCGGCGTCCTCCTCCTCGCTGAGGTAGGAGATGAGCACGTCGGCGCCCTCCCGGGCGTACGCGATGGCGATCGCGCGGCCGATGCCGGAGTCGCCACCGGTGATCAACGCCCGCCGGCCGTCGAGCTTGCCGCTGCCGCGGTACGACTCCTCGCCGTGGTCCGGCTTCGGGGTCATCTCCTCCGTCGAGCCGGGCGGCGTCTGCTGCTGCTTCGGTTGTCCCTCCTGCTGGCCGTACTGGCTGGTGGGGTCCTGCTGGGTGTGCTGGTCCTCGCTCACCGACGTCTCCTCGCGCACCGGTCGGGTCTGGGGTCTCCCACGCCCTACCCTGCGGCGGCAAGCGGAAACGGCCGTCGCCGTGTTACATGACCATGCCCCCGCGCGCCGGTGTGATGAAACACCTCGGGCGGCTGTGGCAGGAGTGACCGCCGCTCGTTTATGGTGCGCTCGGCGCTCACCGGGCGTCCCGAACCCCCATGGAAGGGCACCTCATGACCTCTCCCTCCGGCCCGTCGCGTCGGACGGTGCTCGCCGCCGCGGCCGCGGCGGCGAGCGTCCCGCTGATCGCCGCCGCCCCCGCCCAGGCGGCCGGCCCGGCCCGGTCGCGGACCTGGGATCTGACGATCCTCGGCACGTCGGACACCCACGGCAACGTCTACAACTGGGACTACTACTCCGACGCCGAGTACGACGACAGCAAGCACAACGACGTGGGCGTCGCCAAGCTGGCCGCCCTCGTCAAGCAGATCCGCGCCGAGCGGCGCGGCAAGGCGACGCTGGTGCTCGACGCCGGCGACACCATCCAGGGCACCCCGCTGGCCACCTTCTACGCCAAGCAGGAGCCGATCACCACCACCGGTGCGACGCACCCGATGGCCAACGCCATGAACGTGCTCGGCTACGACGCCGTGACGCTGGGCAACCACGAGTTCAACTACGGCCTGCCGCTGCTGGCGAAGTGGATCTCGCAGCTGGGCTTCCCGGCGCTGGCCGCCAACGCCGTCAACGTCGCCACCGGCAAGCCGGCCTTCCTGCCGTACATCATCAAGAAGGTCGACGTCGGCTTCGCCGCACCGCCGCTGCGCGTCGGCATCCTCGGCCTGACCAACCCGGGCAGCGCGATCTGGGACCGGGCCAACGTCGAGGGCAAGCTGCGGTTCGACGACATGATCGCCACCGCCGCGAAGTACGTGCCGATCATGCGGGCGCGCGGCGCCGACATCGTGCTGATCTCCGCCCACGGCGGCGACAGCGGCACCTCCAGCTACGGCCCGGAGCTGCCGATCGAGAACCCGACGGCGCTGATCGCCCAGCAGGTCCCCGGCATCGACGCGATCCTGTTCGGCCACGCCCACGCCGAGGTCGCCGAGAAGTTCGTGGCCAACGAGCGGACCGGCGAGCAGGTGCTGCTCACCGAGCCGTCGAAGTGGGGCCAGCGGCTGAGCCGGATGGACTTCACCCTGGCCCGGGAGCGGGGCCGCTGGAAGATCACCAAGAAGTCCGCCGCCCTGCTGAACACCAACACCGTGGTCGAGGACCCGAAGGTCCTCGCCGCCGTACGGGCGCAGCACCAGAAGACCGTCGCGTACGTCAACCAGGTCGTGGCCCGCTCCACCGTGGAGCTGTCGGCGGCGGAGAGCCGCTACAGGGACACCCCCATCCTGGACTTCATCAACCACGTGCAGACCCAGGTCGTCGGTGAGGCGCTGGCCGGCACGGCGTACGCGGACCTGCCCGTGCTGTCGATCGCGGCACCGTTCAGCCGCACTGCGGTCTTCCCCGCCGGCGACGTGAAGATCCGCGACGTGGCCGGGCTGTACGTCTTCGACAACACCCTCGAGGCGGTCGTGCTCAGCGGCGCCGAGGTGCGCGCCTACCTGGAGTACTCGGCGAAGTACTTCCGGACCCTCGCCCCCGGCGCCCCGGTCGACCCGGCGACGATCAGCGACCCGGCCGTGCCGGACTACAACTACGACGTCTTCTCCGGCCTGGACTACGACATCGACATCTCCAAGCCGGTGGGGCAACGCGTCACCCGCCTGGTGCTGCCCGGCACCGACACGCCGGTGGCGGACAACGCGCAGTTCGTGGTGGCGGTCAACAACTACCGGCGCAGCGGCGGCGGCAACTTCCCCGGCATCGTGAAGACCCAGGTCTACAACGAGCAGCAGGAGATCCGGCAGCTGCTGATCGACTGGGCGCAGGCCAAGGGCACCATCGACCCGGCGGACTTCTACCAGCCGAACTGGCGGCTGGTGCGCGAGGGTGTGCCGGTCTTCTGATCCCCGCATCACCGGGCGGGCCGTGGGCTGATCGCCTGCGGCCCGTCCGGCGCCCGGCGGCACGACCGGCCCGGTGCCACGTACGCGACGTGACACCGGGCCGGGCCGGCGCCGCGAGCCGGGTCAGCGTCGTTCGCGGCCCGTGACGCGACCGCCGAGCTCCAGGCGCGGCCAGTCGGCGAGGTCCCGCAGCAACTGCCGGTCGTGCGTGGCGACCACGACGGCGGCGCTCGTGTCGCGGATCGCCTCGGTCAGCTCGTCGACCAGCGCCGACGACAGGTGGTTGGTCGGCTCGTCGAGCAGGATCAGCCCGGGCCGCCCGGCCAGCGCCAACGCCAGGTCGAGGCGCCGCTGCTGCCCCTGCGACATCCGCCCGACCGGGGTGCGCATCGCGTCGGAGTCCAGCAGCCCGAGCGCCCCGAGCGGGACGGCCTCGGCGTCAGGGAGCGCCCCGCGGGCCACCAGCCGCCCCACGTGGCGGGCGTGGACCTCGCGGGCGGTGAGGCCGGGGTCGTGCGCGGCGGTCTCCTGGTCGATCAGGGCGATCCGTGCCTCCTTCGCCGTCCAGACGCGTCCGTCCGTGGGCTGGAGCGCGCCGGCCAGCACCGCGAGCAGCGTGGACTTCCCGGCGCCGTTCGCCCCGGTGACCAGCAGCCGGTCGCCGCCGTCGAGGGTGAGGTCGACCGGGTCGGCCAGGCGCCCGTCGACGGCGACCCCGTACGCCCGCAACTGTGGCGCACCCCGCCGGACGCTCAGGTCGGCCCACCGCAGGGTCGGCGGCGGCTCCGGCACGTCGATCCGGTGCGCCTGGAGGGCATCCTGCTGCCGGTGCAGAGCCTGCACGACGCCCGGCGCGCGGGACTGACGCTGGTGCTTACCGGTCCCCTTGTCCGGCCGCCAGCCGGTGGAAAGCCGGTCGCGGGCCTTGGACACCGCGTTCTGCAGCCGCTGGTGCTCGGCCTGCTGCTCCTCGTAGTCCTGCTCCCAGGACTCACGTTCGCGGCGCCGGGCGTCCTGCCAGGCGTCGTAGCCGCCGGCGTACAGGCGCGGCGTCCCGTCGCGCGTCGGGTCGAGGTCGAGGAACCGGTCCGCGACGTCGCGCAGCAGCGCCCGGTCGTGGCTGACGACGGCGAGTCCGCCCTCGTGCTCGCGCAGCCTGCGGGTCAGGAAGTCCAGCCCGTCGGCGTCGAGGTGGTTGGTCGGCTCGTCGAGCAGCAGCACGTCGTGCCGCGCGCCGAGCAGGCACGCCAGCCGTACCCGGTAGCGCTGCCCGACGGAGAGCTCCGACAACGCGCGGTCGCGGTCCGTGCACGCACCCAGGGCCTCCAGGGCGACATCGATGCGGCGCTCGGCGTCCCACGCGTCGAGCCCCGTGGCGGCCTCCAGCGCGACGGCATAGCGGTCCCCGGCGCCGGGATCGCCCGCGGCCACGGCGAGCGACGCCTCGTCCAGCGCGGCGAGGGCCGCCAACGACGCGGCCAGCGCCTCGGACGTCAGGGTGCCGACGGTCTCACCGTCACGCGCGGACAGCTCCTGTCGGGCCAGGCCGATCGTGCCCGCCCGGTGCACGGTGCCCTCGTCGGGCGGGATGAGGCCGGCGAGAACGTGCAGCAGCGTCGTCTTGCCGCGGCCGTTCTCGCCGACGACGGCGATCCGGGACCGGGCGGAGACAGTCACCGACACGTCGGCGAGGACCCGTCGGGAGCCGCGGACGACGGCGACGCCGTTGGCGCGGACGTGCGCGGCGCCGCCCGCCGCGACGGGCAGGGACAGGGTTTCGGTGGTCGGGGTGAGGTTCAAGGGTGCTCCGCAGCTCGTGGTGGAGCCGGGCAGCAGCAAGCGGCCGCCCGGCGGGAACCGGGACGGCGAGCGCGGATCAGCAGAGAGCAGGCGCCGCCGTCAGCGGGCGGAGCGGATCTTCTGCGACCAGATACCTCGTGCCATGGCGACCAGGCTAGCAGCGCGGGCGCTCCCGCTCGTCCGGATTTCGCTCCGTCGGGCAGGCCCTACGAAGAACCGGCAGGAACGGTGATCGAGCTGTGCCCCCGTTCCCCGGGCAGGGCGTCAGGCCCCGTGCCGCAGGTCCCACCGGTCGCGCTCGTCGCCCGGATCCGGCTGGTCCCGCCGCGGATCGGTCTCGGTCAGCGCCGTCCGCTCCTCCGGGCGAACCGCGGGCGGCAGCTCGCCGAAGCGCACGTGCCGCAGGAAGCTGTACTCCTCGTCGGTGAACGACGGTCCGGAGTGGTCTTCTGCCATGACTTCTCCCTCGACGTCATCATTGTGTGCGGTGGTGACGTCGGACACCACCGCTAAGGCATCCTAGGATCCTGGGCAAAAGGCGAGGGCCGGCTTGCCGTGTGGCGCGTGTCCGGCGCGCCCGATCGGCGTGCTGGTCAGGCGCGCGCCGACGACGTGCGGCCAGGCCTGCGCGCCAGAAGGTGCGGCCAGGACGTGCGCGGCCAGGACGTGTGGGCCTCCGCGGCCGGGTTCAGCCGCTCGGCGGCCGGTCCAGCAGCGCCAGCGCCGCCCGGACCGGGGCGCGACGCAACGTCTCGTCGAAGCTCGCCCGGCCCTGGCAGAACCGCACGAACATCCGCCAGCCCGGCGGCGTGGCCAACAGCGCGTGGAAGACCCCCGGCCGCCGGGCGAACACGTCGAGCAGCCGGTGCCCGGCGCGCATCGACGGCACCAGGTCCCGGGTGACCCTGCGGTCGTAACCCGCCAGGTCACCGGCGGCGACCGCCGCGCCGGCCAGTTCGCCGGAACGCAGCGCGTAGCTGATCCCCTCCCGGCTCCACGGCTCCAGCAGCCCCGCAGCGTCGCCCGCGACCAGCACCCGGCCCCGACGCAGGGGCGAGTCCTCGGCCCGGCAGCGGGTCAGGTGGCCGGAGTCGTGCGCCGGCTCCACCCCGGACAGACCCAGCCGGTCCACGAACCCGCGCAGGTAGGCCCTGGTCCGCTCCCCCTCGCCCCGGGCGGCGATCACCCCGACCGTCAGCCGGTCGCCCTTAGGAAAGACCCAGGCGTACGAGCCGGGCAGCGGACCCCAGTCCAGCAGGAGGCGGCCCCGCCAGCGGGCCTGCTCCTCCGGCGGCACGGGCAGCTCCAGCTCCAGCCCCAGGTCCACCTGCCGGTGGGTGACCCCCACGTGCCGGGCGGTCACCCCCGAGGAGCCGTCCGCCCCGACCACCGTCCGCGCGTGGACCGTGTCCCCGTCGGCCAGCCTGAGGCGTACGACGTCGGGGTCCTGCTCGACCGCGCGGACCGCGACGCGCTCGCGCACCTCGGCACCGGCGGCGACCGCGGCGGCCCGCAGTCGGTCGTCGAACTCCTCCCGGCGGACCATGCTCACCAGCGGCCCGCCGGGATGGCGGCGGGTGAACCGGCGACGCCCGTCCCGGGTGAACGTCACCCGGTCGACCCGGTCGTGCGCGGGCACCTCGATCCGGTCGGCCACGGCCGCGAGCGAGGTGCCGATCAGACCGCCCCCGCAGGTCTTGTAACGCGGGTGCGCGGCGCGCTCCACCACCAGTGTGCGCACGCCCGCTCGGGCGGCGGCGTGGGCGGCGGAGAGCCCGGCGGGGCCGGCGCCGACGACGGCGAGATCCCAGACGATCACTGGTGCAGCCTAGGGCAAACCGCAGCCCGCGGCGCCGACGGCGCGGCCACCGGCACCGCCCGATCGGGTGGGCATCTTCGCCCGTCCACCGGGTAACCGCAGCGGCGTAACCGCCCGCGCAGGGGCGGGACAGGCGAAGGAGGAAAGGCCATGCGGCAGGTGCAACTGTCGGATGTCGAGGAGCGGGTGTACGACGCGGTCGCGGCGCTGGAGGCCCGGGGACAGGTGCCGTACCCGGACCTGATCGCCGAGGAGGCCGGTCTCACCGAGGAGCAGCTGCGGGCGCCGCTGCACCAGCTCACCGAGAAGAACCTGTTGCACCGGGAGGACTCGCCGATGGCCGGGCTGGACTTCGGTCCCCGGTTCTGCGCCCGCCAGATGGCGTGAGCCCCCGAGCACCTCGCGATGGTTCGCCTCCCGGGGACCGGGGTAGCGCTCGACGATGCCCGATCACTGGTCCACGGGAGGCACGATGAGCCCGGCCGACACGACCGCGCCGCCGGACGACCGGCGCCGCTGGCAGGCCCTCGGGGTCGGGCTGGTCGCCGCGTTCATGACGCTGCTCGACGTGAGCATCGTCAACGTCGCCGTCCCGTCCATCGACCGCGCCCTCGGGGCCTCCCCCAGCGACCTGCAGTGGGTGCTCTCCGGGTACGCCCTGACGTTCGGGCTGGTGCTGGTCTCCGCCGGCCGCTTCGGCGACGCACGCGGCCGGCGAAGCGCGTTCGTCTTCGGGATCGCCCTTTTCACCCTGGCCAGCGCGCTGGCCGGGCTGGCCGCCTCGCCCGGATGGCTGATCGCGGCCCGGCTGATCCAGGGCGCCGCCGCCGGGGTGGTGAACCCGCAGGTCACCGGGCTCATCCAGGAGCTCTTCCAGGGGCCGGAGCGGGGTCGCCCGTTCGGGCTGCTCGGCGCCACCATCGGCATCTCCACGGCCGTCGGCCCGCTGCTCGGCGGCCTGCTGATCGCCGTCGGCGGCGAGGCGCACGGCTGGCGGTGGGTGTTCTTCGTCAACGTGCCCGTCGGCATCCTCGCGGTGGTCCTCGGCTGGCGGCTGCTCCCCGGCCGACCCGCCGGCCCACGCGACCACCGGCGGCTGGACCCCGTCGGGGTGCTGCTGCTCGGCGTGGGAGTGCTGGCCGTGCTGTTGCCGCTGGTGCAGCAGGAATGGCGGAGCCCGGCGAAGTGGCTGCTCGTTCCGGCGGGGCTGCTCGCCCTGGCCGTCTTCGGGGCGTGGGAACGGTGGTACGGCCGCCGCCAGGAACCGCTGTTCGACCTGGGGCTGTTCGGCTTCCGGTCGTACGCCCTGGGATCGCTCATCGCGCTGCTCTACTTCGGCGGGTTCACGGCGATCTTCTTCATCTTCACGCTCTACCTGCAGAACGGCCTCGGCTACAGCGCACTGGTCGCCGGCCTGGCCATCACCCCGTTCGCGCTGGGCTCGGCCGCAGCGTCCGCGCTCGGCGGCCGGATCGTCAACCGCTTCGGGCGTCCCCTGGTCGCGGTCGGGCTGCTCACCGTGGTGGTGGGACTCGTCGCGGTGGTCGTCGTGCTGAACCTGGCCCCGAGGGGCGCCGCCGTGCCGTGGCTGACCGCGGCCCCCCTGCTGGTGGCCGGGCTCGGCAGCGGTCTGGTGATCGCGCCGAACCAGACGCTGACCCTGTCCCAGGTACCGGTGCGGCAGGCGGGCAGCGGGGCCGGCATGCTCCAGACCGGCCAGCGGATCGGGTCCGCCGCCGGGATCGCCGCCGTCGGCTCGGTCTTCTTCTCCTCGCTGGCCGCCAGCGGCGGGGACTTCTCGCTCGCGTTCCGGCACTCGCTGCTGCTGGCCGCCGGGGTGATCGCACTCGCGCTGGTGGCGGCCCTGGTCGACGTCGCCTTCGGCCACCGCCGGTGACTACGGTCTCCAGCAGTTCCAGCCGGGCGTCGAGCCAGGCCTGGGCCAGCCGCCACGACGGCCGACGCCCCCGGCCAGCACCCGCCGGTGGGACGCCAGGTCGCCGCGCTCGCCCTGCTCTGCCACCGGTCATCGTGGCCCGACATGCGTCTGGCCGGCACCCCGGTTGGGGTGCGTCTGGCCGGCACCCCGGTTGGGGTGCCGGCCAGCGGCGATTCGGCTACTGCTGTCAGCTGTTCCAGTGCTCGGCCACGAGGTCGGCGGCCTGCTGCTCCCACTGGGCGTAATGGTCCGGGTACGCCGACACCTGCACCGTCTGGGCGGCCTTCGTCAGGGGCATGTCCTGCCACCCGTCGACCTGCTTCAGACCCTTCAGAAACGCCATCGTCGAGTACTCCGGATCGGTGATCTGCTCGACCGTGCCCCAACCACTGGACGGACGCTGCTGGAACAGGCCCTGCGAGTCATGGTCGTTGCGGTCACCCAGATGACCCAGGTTCTCCAACTTCGACTCCTGCAACGCCGTCGCGATGGAGACCACGGCGGCGCGCTCGTCCATGCCGGCCTTCTTCGTCGCCGCGATGATGGCCTTGACGTTGGCGACCTGCTCGTCGGACAGGTCGACGTGCGACTGGGCGCCCTGCACACCGTGCGGGATCAGCGTGGCCTTGTCGACCGACGGCTTGTCGGCCTGCACGACAACTGCCACCGGCGTCGACTCCACCGACGGGACCGCCTGCGCGGTCGCGGGACCGGCGAACACGCCACCGGCGAACGCGAGACCAGCAACACCAAGAACGCTCTTACGAATGATCGTGTTCATCAGAAACGCTCCATTCGGGGGTCGGCACCCACACACCGAAAGGGGGATCGGCTTCACGCGGATGCAAGCACCGTCGGCGCTCATGCGAACTCAAGGAGGCTCATGCGAACTCAAGGGGGCTCTCCAGCGAAACCTGGAGAGAATCTCCGACGATCAAGCGATCAAGCCGAAGGAAAGACCAGACGAAAGATCAGATCGGCCGTGCCGGCCGGAAGTCCAACCCTGTGCGGGCCGAAGAGCGGGGCCGGGCTGTCGTGCGGGGCGGGGGAAGCCCTCACCTCGGCCGAACCATGTGTAACCACCGCCGGCCCGCCAACATTCCGGGGGCCCCGGGCCCGCCAACCCATCGGGCGGCGTGACCTCGGCGGCGTGGGTCTTGCTCGGTCGTACGCAGGGTGTAACGACCCCGCCCCCGCCACGATTCCGCCCCCACGATGCCCCCCGGTCACACCCCCGAACCGGACATCTCATCACTGGGCGACCCCGACGACCACAGACCGCGGCCGCAGCAAACGTGCCGACGGGCACGCAGCCTGCAACGAAGCCCATCCGGGACGCCGGGGCCTGAACCGGACGCCGCGCACGGACGCCTCATCGGCGGCTCTCCGGCGGGCCGGACGCCACGCACGGGACCCTCATCGGCAAGCTGCGGGGAGACCTTGGCAGATACGGGCCCCTGGCGGGGCCTGTTGCTTCCAAGATCGGCGAGTGGCCGGCCGAGGCGCGGCGGACGTAGCAGGGACGACCGCCACCGGTGGAACACCATGGGTGTCTCCCGGCACCGGTGACACCCGTGGTGTTCCACCGGTGACCTCGGACGGCGGCGCGAGCCAGGGGGCTGGGAGGTGGTCTCGTGAACGGGGCAGCTCGACAGGGCCCGGCTGATCCACCACGACGAGATGCTGCGCCGGCTGCGGCCGGACAGCGGTTCAGATGCGGGCGTCGTCGGCATGGACGCGACCGGCCGGCCCCCGAGGCGGGGGCCGGCCGGTGTCACGCGGGTGTCACCAGAGCTGGGAAACGACGTCCGCCGCCTGCTCCTCCCACTGCGCGTACGCGAAGGGGTAGGCCGAGACCTGCACCGTCTGCGCGGCGGAGGTCAGCGGCAGGTCCTGCCAGCCGCCCACGTTCTTGAGCGCGCTGAAGAACGCCTGCGAGGCGTACTCGGGGTCGGTGATCTGGTCGGGCGAACCCCAACCCGACGACGGACGCTGCTGGAACAGGCCCTGCGAGTCATGGTCGTTGTACGCGCCCAGGTGGCCGAGGTTGTAGAGCTTCGACTCCTGCAGCGAGGTGGCGATCCCGATGACGGCGCCCCGCTCCCCCACGCCGGTCTCCTTGGCCTCCTCGATGATGGCCCGGGCGTTGGCGAGCTGCGCGTCGTCGAGCGGGATGCGCGACTGGGCGCCCTGCACGCCGTGCGGGACCAGCTCCTCGCGGCTGGGCTTGTCGGCGGACGGCTTGGTGGTGGTACCGCCCGTGGTCAGGGCCGACTCGTCGGCCGCGCCCGGCCTGCCCTTGCCGGTGGCCTGCTCGATGGCCGCCACGGCGCCCTCGTGGGGTGCGGTGGTGACCGGGGCGGCCACGGCCGTCGGCCCGAGGGCCAGGCCGCCGAGGGCGGCGACACCCACCACGCTCAGCGCGATCCTGCGGTTCGAGTCCTTCGAGTCCTTCGCGATGGCCGGGAGCCATCGAGTGAAGTCGTACTTCACGATGGTTGCCCTTTCGGTCAGGCGAAGCGCTCCCTGGATGAGCACTCCTTCGGGGGAAACTTCCGCGCCGGACGGGGTTTCGGTTCCGGCGGTACGGGGGACACAACCAGCCCGACCCTGTCGGTCATTCCGGATATGAGCGGGTGCCGGTCGGCTGTGACCCGGGTCACTCGACACTCGTGACAGGCAGGCACGGGCGGTGATGTCCCGGAGGCTCGCGGCGCAACCGGACGGCTGGGACGATCCACCCGGTCGAGGCGGCGGCTCACCCGACGACAGGCGCGCAGGATCTGGGGGCCGGTCGTCCTAGGTGGCGCGGGGGGCGCCGAAGCGCACGAGGACGTGCCAGAGCTGCTTGAGGTGTTGGAGGGTGACCTCCGTCGGCCCGCGGTCGGCCCAGCGGGACGGTTCCGTGACCACCGAGACCGCCGCGCGGC
Source organism: Micromonospora sp. NBC_01740 (assembly GCF_035920365.1). Taxonomy (NCBI): domain Bacteria; kingdom Bacillati; phylum Actinomycetota; class Actinomycetes; order Micromonosporales; family Micromonosporaceae; genus Micromonospora; species Micromonospora sp. NBC_01740. The sequence goes on from NZ_CP109150.1 coordinate 5,155,211, forward strand.
CGATCAGGGCGGCGTCGATGAGTTCGCCCGGGCGAGCGAACTCGGCGTGCACCCGGGCGGCCAGCGGCGGGATGGCCGGTCCCCGGAACTCCGCGTCGATCCGGTCGACGGGCAGCGCGAACCCGGCGTGCCAGCGCAGGGCGAAGCCGTGCCGCCGGGCGAGCGCGGCGAGCGTCGCCCCGGTCTCGGTGCCCCGGAAGGACGGGTCGACGACCATCGCCGCGACGTCCCGGGCGAGGCTCAGCTCGCCGTGGACCTGCGCCTCGATGTAGTCGTCGAGCGCGCGGCCCGCCGCGCCGGGGGCCCACGCGGCGTCCTCGCGCCGGCGCAGCAGCGCCCGGGTCAGGGTCACCACGTCGCCCGGCACGCCGAGGCTGACTCCCGTTCCGTCGGTCGCGGCCAGCAGTGCCGCCAGCACCGGTTCGAAGACGTCCACGGTGCCCAGGTCGCGGGGCCCGAGGTGGCTGTCGCCGAAGCAGAACGTGGCCCGCGCCAGCACCTGCGGACGCAGCCGCAGGTGGCAGGAGCCGAACCGGGGGCACGCGCCGTCCGGATGGTCGAGCAGGTTCAGGCCGCCGTACTTCGGCCGGTCGGCGGGGCGTACGCCGGCCGTCTGGTAGGCGCCGCCGAAGAGCGTCTCCTCCCAGCGGTCCCGGTCGCCGCCGGGGAAGGCCGTCAGGCCGCCGTTGGAGATGCCGGTCTCGAACTGGCTGCGGTAGACGCCCTCGGCGGTGAGGGCGTCGGCGACCGTACGCCCGTCGGCGAGCAGCCGGTCCGGGTGGAAGTTCAGGGTGAGCCGCCCGTTCGCGCCGACCGCCGCGATCAGGTGCTCCGGCCCGTGTGCGACACCCGAGCCGGCGAGCGCCCGGGCGATGGCGGCCAGGGCGGCGGGACGCTCGCGCAGCGCCGTCTCGCGTACGTGCGCGAGGGCGGCGCGTTGGGCGGGGGTGAGTGCCGGCGCCGCATGCGTGGCGGCCGGTTCGGTGGTGGGTCGCACGGCGACGAATCTCCCTTATCAGCGGGCCGGGACGCACCCCGTTTTCGGTTCCGGAGGGCGAGGCGTCGCGGCTGTCGTCCACCCTCCAGGGCCACCCGGAGGTCGCCACCAGACGAGCGATCGTGACCCCTGGTCACGGCCGTGGGCGGGCGGTGCCCGGCCCGTGCCGGGCCGGATGGGCGGCGTCGTTTCACCCGGTGGGCCGGCACCGGGACCGGCGATTACAGTGGGGCCCGAAGCGGAAGGTGACGAATGACTGGTGGTGCGGTGGTCGAGCAGGTGCCCCACCGGATGGTCGCGCGGTGCCGCCACCGGCGGCTGCGCGAGACCGGGTTCGCCACCGCCCTGGGACAGCCGGCGTGACCGGGGCGCGGCACGCGCAGGCGGCGGGCGCCTTCGTACACGAGGGGCTCTTCTACCACGATCGGGACGGTCTGCTCGCGGGCACGGTGCCGTTCATCACCGACGGTCTCGCCGCCGGGGAGCCGGTGCTGGTCGCGATGCCCGGCGCGAACCTGCGGCTGGTCCGCGCCGCCGTCGGCCCCACGGACGCGGTGCGCTGGGCGGACATGTCGGAGGCCGGCCGGAACCCGGGCCGGATCATCCCCTGGGTGTTGCAGGCGTTCATCGAGCAGCACGCCGGCCGCCGCGCACGGATCATCGGCGAGCCGATCTGGGCCGGGCGCAGCGACACGGAGTATCCGGCGTGCGCCCAGCACGAGGCGCTGATCAACATGGCGTTCGCCGGCCGCGAGGCGACCATCCTCTGCCCGTACGACACCGTTGGGCTCGACGCCGACGTGCTGGCCGACGCGTACGCCACGCACCCGATCCTCGTCGACGACGCCGGACGACGGCCGAGTGCCCGGTACGCCCCGGCGGACGTGGTCGCCCGCTACAACAAGCCCCTGCCGAGCCCGACGGAGCCCGTTTCGGCGCTGGTCTACGAGGTCGACACGCTGTCCGCGGTGCGCCGGTTCGTGGCCGGGCACGGCGCGGCCGTGGGGCTGGACGAGGACCGGCTGGCCGATCTCCAGATCGCGGTGACCGAGCTGGCGACGAACAGCGTCGCGCACGCCGGCGGCACCGGCGTGCTGCGCGTATGGCGTACCGCCGAGCACCTGGTCTGCGAGATCCGCGACGACGGCTGGCTGGCCGACCCGCTGGCCGGGCGGCTGACCCCGGCCGCGAACGGCATCGGCGGCCGGGGGCTGGTGATCGTGCAGGCGCTGTGCGACCTGGTCCGCGTGCACACCACCGCCGCCGGGACGACCATCCGGATGTACGTGCGGCACCCGGCGTGACCTTGCGCTCGACGCCGTCACCTCGGACGGCGACCGGGAGAGCGCCGGCGTGACCGCACGCGGCGGCGGCGGACGCGGAGCGGCCCCGGACAGTCGCTGAGCGGCTGCCGGGACCGCTGGTGGCTGGGTGCGGAGTCAGTGCCCGCGGGCCAGCCACTCGTCGAGGTGGGGAGCCTCCGCGCCGACGGTGGTGCTCTCCCCGTGCCCGGTGTGCACGACCGTCTCCGGCGGGAGGGTGAGCAGCCGGTCCCGGATCGAGGCGACGATCGTGCCGAAGTCGCTGTACGAGCGTCCCGTCGCCCCCGGCCCGCCGGCGAAGAGCGTGTCGCCGGTGAACACGACGCCGAGCTGCGGCGCGTGGAAGCTGCACGCGCCGGGGCTGTGGCCGGGCGTGTGCAGCACGGTCAGCGCGGTCCCGGCCACCTCGACGGTCTGCCCGTCGCGCAGCTCCCCGCCCGGCGCCTCGTCGGGGTGCACCATGTCCCACAGCACCCGGTCGGCGGGGTGCAGCAGCACCGGAGCGCCGGTGGCCCGGGCCAGCGCCGGGGCCACCCGGACGTGGTCGTCGTGCGCGTGGGTGGCGAGGATCGCCCGGACCCGTCGGTCGCCGACGGCGGCCAGGATCGCGTCGACGTCGTGCGGGGCGTCGACGACGACGCACTCGGCGTCGTCGCCGGCCACCCACACGTTGTTGTCCACGTCGAAGGTCTGGCCGTCGAGGGAGAACGTTCCGGAGGTGACGGCGTGGTCGACGCGGGCCGCCATCAGAGGACCACCACCGAGCGCAGCACGTCGCCCCGGTGCATCCGGGCGAACGCCTCCTCGACCTGGTCCAGGGCGATCTCCTCGGTGACGAAGGCGTCCAGGTCGAGCCGGCCCTGCAGGTAGAGCTCGGTGAGCATGGGGAAGTCGCGGCTGGGCAGGCAGTCGCCGTACCAGCTCGACTTGAGCGCGCCGCCGCGGCCGAAGACGTCGAGCAGCGGCAGGTCGACGGTCATCTCCGGGGTCGGCACGCCGACCAGTACGACGGTGCCGGCCAGGTCGCGGGCGTAGAAGGCCTGCTTCCAGGTCTCGGGGCGGCCTACCGCGTCGATCACCACGTCGGCGCCGAAGCCGCCGGTGGCGGCGCGGATCGCCTCGACCGGGTCGTCGTCTCGGGCGTTGACGGTGTGCGTGGCCCCGAACTTGCGGGCCCAGTCGAGCTTGCGGGGGTCGGTGTCCACCGCGACGATCGTCGTCGCGCCGGCCAGCACGGCGCCGGCGACCGCCGCGTCGCCGACGCCGCCGCAGCCGATCACGGCCACCGAGTCGCCCCGGGTGACCCCGCCGGTGTTCATGGCGGCACCGAGACCGGCCATCACGCCGCAGCCGAGCAGTCCGACGGCGGCGGGCCGGGCCGCCGGGTCGACCTTGGTGCACTGCCCGGCGTGGACCAGGGTCTTCTCCGCGAAGGCGCCGATGCCCAGCGCGGGCGTGAGCTCGGTGCCGTCGGTGAGGGTCATCTTCTGCGCCGCGTTGTGGGTGGCGAAGCAGTACCACGGGCGGCCCCGGCGGCAGGCGCGGCACACGCCGCAGACGGCCCGCCAGTTGAGCACCACGAAGTCGCCCGGCGCGACGCCGTCGACGCCCTGCCCGACCTGCTCGACGACGCCGGCGGCCTCGTGGCCGAGCAGGAACGGGTAGTCGTCGTTGATGCCGCCCTCCCGGTAGTGCAGGTCGGTGTGGCAGACCCCGCAGGACTGGATCCGTACGATCGCCTCGCCCGGCCCCGGGTCGGGCAGCACGATCGTGGTCACCTCGACCGGCGCGCCCTTGCTGCGGGAGATGACTCCCCTGACCTCCTGGCTCACGCTTCCTCCTGCTCCACGCCGACGCGCCGCGCCGCCGTCCGTCGGTGCCCTGACGCGGCACCCGATCACGTTCCTCGGGCCGAACCTACTCCCGATCGTCGCGGACGACCGGGGCCGTCGGGCGGTTATCGCGGGCGGCGAGGGGTAGGCGGGGGCACGGTTCGACGCTCGGACGGGAGTGCGCCATGAGGATCAGCCATCTGCCGCTGCGGGTCAGCATCGGCGCGTTCGTCCTCAACTCGGGGATGGGCAAGCGGTCGCTGGAGGGGGAGGCCGCGCAGGGCATGCACGGGATGGCCGTCGGCGCCGTCCCGCAGCTCGGCAAGCTCGATCCGGACCGGTTCGCCCGGCTGCTCTCCCGGGCCGAGATCGCCCTGGGCGCCGCGCTGCTCGCGCCGTTCGTACCGTCGGCGCTGGCCGGTCTGGGGCTGGCGGCGTTCGGCGCGGGCCTGGTGCAGCTCTACCTGCGGACGCCGGGGATGCGCGAGGCGGGCAGCCTGCGGCCCACCCAGCAGGGCATCGGCCTGGCCAAGGACGTCTGGCTGCTCGGGGCCGGCCTGACCCTGGTGCTGGACGACCTCACCCACGGCCGCCGACGGCGCTGAGGTCCCGCGCCGGCGGCGCGCGACCATGCCCGCGCCGCGTCACGCGCCGCGCCCCGGGAGGGCGGTGGGCGTGACACGGCCGGTGCGACGGTCAGGTCGGCGTCGCGGCGGGTGTCCGCGCGGCGAGCTCGCGGCGGGCCGCGTTGCGGTAGCGCAGCACCTGGACCGCGCCGAGCGCCCAGAGGACGTACTGCACGGCGAAGGCCCACCGGAAGGCGGTCAGGTCCGGGGTGGCCCGACCGGCCGGGGTGGCCAGGTCCAGCACCACGCCGACGGCCAGCACCAGCACGATCGAGGCGACGAAGCCGCCGACGTTGACGACCCCGGTGGCGCTGCCGATCCGGTTGACCGGGTTGAAGCTGCGCGCGTAGTCGAAGCCGATGAGGGAGGCCGGGCCGTTGACCGCGAGCACCAGCACCAGCGTGACCAGCAGCCAACCCGGCGCGCGTCCCGGCCAGGCGAGCACGACGGCCCAGACCACGGCGGTGGCGCCGGTGATCGCGAAGACCAGCACCGAACGGTGGAACGGGTGCCGGGCGCAGAGGTGCGCCACCACCGGCCCGGTCAGCAGCATGGCGGCGGTCATCAGGGTGAGCAGCGACGCCGCCCTGGTCGGGCTGAGCCCCTGCCCCTGCACCAGGAACGGGTACCCCCAGAGCAGGGCGAACACCGCGCCGGAGAACTGGGTGACGAAGTGCGTCCAGAGCCCCAGCCGGGTGCCCGGCTGGGCCCACGCGGCGGCGAGTTCCCGGCGGACGTCGGTGAGGGTGGGCGCCGCGCCAGCCGGGACCGGCCCGCCCGGGGTGTCCCGGACGGCGACGACGACCATCAGCAGCACGGTCGCCCCGACCGCCCCGGCGGTGAGGAAGGCGGGCGTCCAGCCCGCCGAGTGCAGCAGGGCCACCAGCGGTACGGCGCCGAGGATCGCCCCGAGCTGGCCGAGCGTGCCGGTGAGCTGGGTCATCATCGCGTAGCGCCGCCCCGGGAACCACAGCGCCACGATGCGCAGCACGCTGATGAACGTCATGGCGTCGCCGAGCCCGATCAACACGCGGGCGGCGATCGCCAGGGGCACGTCGGTGGCCAGGGCGAAGCAGAGCTGGCCGGCGACCATCAGCGCGCCGCCGGCGATGAGCAGCCGGCGGGACCCGAACCGGTCGAGCAGCACGCCGACCGGCACCTGCATCGCCGCGTACACGGCGAGCTGGGCGACGGAGAAGGTGGCCAGCGCCGAGGCGTTGACCTCGAAGCGGTGTGCCGCGTCGACGCCGGTGACGCCGAGCGAGCTGCGGTGGAACACGGCGGCCACGTACGCGGACACGGCCACGCCCCAGACGAGGCCGCCCGCCGAGCGGAGCGGGGCGAGCGGCGCGGTCAGCACCCTCACCGCAGGGACCGCAGCACGGCCGCGGCGTTGTCGATGTGCGCGGCGACGGCGGCGAGCCAGCGCCCGGGGTCGTCGGAGTCGAGTGCGGCGAGCTGGTCGGCGTGCTCGGTGAGCGCCGTCTCGGCCCAGCCGGGCGAGAGCCGGAAGCTAGCCTCCCCCATCCGCAGCTGCCGGTCGCGCAGCCGCTGGTACAGCTCGGCGAGGATCTCGTTGCCGGCGGCGTCCACGACGGTGGCGTGGAACGCCCGGTCGGCCTGCATCAACGCGGCCAGGTCACCGGCGGCGTGCGCGTCCCGCATCTCGGCCAGCCGGGCGGCGAGGTCGCCCCGCAGCGCCGCGCGCCGGGGCCAGACCCGCTCGGCGGCGTGCAGCTCGACCAGCCGCCGCGCCTCGATCACGTCGGTGATCTCGCGGGCGGAGACCGGGCGGATCAGGGCGCCCCGCTTGGGGTAGAGGCGGACCAGTCCCTCCGCCTCCAGGCGGAGCAGCGCCTCCCGGACCGGGGTGCGGGAGACCCCGGTGGCCTCGGCGATCTCCCCCTCGCTGACCAGCGACCCGCCCGGGTGGATCTGCTCCAGGATCTCGCGCTTGAGGTGCCGGTAGGCGCGTTCGGCGGCCGAGGGCGCGGCCGTCCGGCCCGACGGGGAGGGATGCGTCATGTATCTATGGTGGGACCCGCCCTCCTCGCCGCGCCCCGCGCCCCCGCCGGGGGTGGCGCGGGCCACCGTCAGCGGGGATGGAGCGTCAGCAGCCCGTCGCCGTCGACGGCGAACCCGCGCGCGAACGGTGGGCCGAAGCCGCCGAGCAGCCCCGCCAGCCAGCCGGCCTCGTCGGGCGCGGCCCGCTCCAGCCGCATCCGGCGCATCCGTACCGGGGCCGCCCGCAGGCGCCGCAGCGCCCCGGTGTCCGCGTCGAGGGTCGGCAGCCAGAGCAGCCGCAGCTCCGGGCGGTACGCCTCCCGCCCGCCGATGCCCTCGTAGTCGTCGACGAGGTCGCCGCAGCCGTAGAGGATGAGCCGGTCGCGGTACACCTCGACGGGGCGGGGATGGTGCGACGAGTGGCCGTGCACCACGTCCACGCCGGCGTCCACCAGCCGGTGGGCGAAGTCGACGTGCGCGGGCGGCACCTCGTACCCCCAGTTGGTGCCCCAGTGCACGGAGACCAGCACCCGGTCCCCCGGCCCGGCCACGGCGGCGATCCGTCCGGCCAACGCGTCCGCCGAGGCGACCGAGACCTCCGGCAGGTACGCCACCCCGGCCGACCCGGCGGTGGCCGCCCAGGGCGGGGGCACCCCGCTGGACGGTACGGCCACCGACCAGACGAGCAGCCGGCCGCCACGGCCGAGCGAAACCCGGGCGGGCCGCCAGGCCGACGCCGCGTCCCGGCCGGCGCCGGCGGTGGCGATGCCGGCGTCGGCCAGCGCGTCGAGGGTGTCGGTGAGCCCGACCGGGCCGAAGTCGAGGCTGTGGTTGTTGGCCAGGGCGCAGACGTCGAGCCGGGCCGCGGCGAGGCAGGACAGGTTTCCCGGGTGCATCCGGTAGTGGATCGCCTTGGCCGGTGCGTGCTCGCCCCGGCCGGTCACCGCGGTCTCCAGGTTGACCACGCGGGCGGCGGGCCGCAGCTCGTCGAGCAGGTGCAGCGCCTCGCCCCACGGCCAGGCCGGCGGCGCCGGGCGCGGGACCGGCCCGTTGGCGTCCCGGGCGAGGTCGACGTAGTCACGGGCGTCGCGTACCGCCGGTTCGCGCAGCTCGGGCGGGCCGGGCGTGGGCAGGATCGCGTCCACGCCCCGGCCGGTCATCACGTCGCCGCCGAGGAAGAGGGTCAGCTCGGGCATCCGGCCCGCTTTCCCCGTCGCGCCGCCGGCTCACCTGCCGGCGGCGTCCGCGCCGGCCTCGGCCCAGAAGTCGACGAGCAGGCGGTGGAACTCCTCGGCGCACTCGATCTGTGGCATGTGCCCGCAGTCGGCGAACAGGTGGGTGCGGGCGCGCGGCAGCCGGGACCGGGCGGCGTCGAGGTGCGCCGCCGGCAGGATCAGGTCCCGGTCGCCCCAGACGATTAGGGTGGGCACGTCGAGCCGTTCCACCTCGGCCAGCAGTTCCTCGCGCCACTGCGGGCTGACGCCCCGGAAGGTGCCGAGGCTGCGCGCGGTCTCCAGCATCACCCGGGCGGCGTACGGCTGGCGGGCGACCGCCAGGGCGTGGGCGACGCGTTCGGCGGTGGCGAGGGCCGGGTCGTGGAAGAGCGACAGCTCGGCGCGGCGGGCGGCCCACCGGGTGGGCCGCAGCAGCAGCCGGCCCAGCGGGCGCAGCGCCAGCAGCCGCAGCGCGATGGTCACCTCCCGGCCGAAGCCGGCGCTGTTGACCAGCGTCAGGCTGGCCACCCGGGCCGGCGCGGACGCCGCGAGGCGCATGGCGACGGCGCCGCCGAGGGAGTTGCCGACCACGTGCGCCGGCTCCTCGACGCCGACGGCGTCGAGGTAGTGGGCGGCGAACTCGCCCAGCGCCGGCAGGGTGCAGGGGCGGGCCATCGGCAGCGAACCGCCGTAGCCGGGCAGGTCGACGCTGTGTACCCGGAACCGCCCGGCGAGCAGCTCGTGGAGCTCGGTGAAGTCGCGCAGGGTGCGGCCGATGCCGTGCAGCAGCAGCACCGGCGGCCCGTCGCCGTCGACGCGGTGGCACACCCGGCGGCCGTCCACGCTCACGTGCCGGCGTCCGGCCGGGGCGCTCACGCCGGCTCCCCGGCCGGGTCGGCCGCCGGGGCCGCCTCGGGCTGCCGCTGCGCCGGGACGGACGACCCGGTGGTGAGCCGGCGCGTGGACTCGCCCCCGACGCGGTCGAGCGCGAAGGCCACGACCCGCTGGTACGACACCGGCGCCACCCGGGCCAGCAGGTCGGGCAGCTTCGCCGACCAGCCGATCAGCACCCGGCCCCGGCGGCGGTGCACGCCGCGCAGGATCACCTCGGCGGCCCTCGCGGGGTCGATGGTCAGCAGCTTCTCGAACTGCCGGCGGCCGGTCTCGAACTCCTCGGCGGGCACGCCGGCGCCCACCCGGGCGTTCTGCGCGATCCGGGTGCGGATGCCCCCCGGGTGCACGCAGGTCACCCCGATCCCCTCGCCGGCCAGCTCCTGGCGCAGCGCCTCGGTGAAGCCGCGGACGGCGAACTTGCTGGCCGCGTAGGCGGTCTGCCCGGCCGGGGCGATGATCCCGAAGAGGCTGGAGACGTTGACCAGGTGCGCGCCCGGCTCGACCCGCAGGGTGGGCAGCAGCGCGTGGGTCAGCTGCGCCACGGCCCGGAAGTTGACGTCGACGACCCAGCTGAACTCGTCCAGGCTCACCTGGTCGAACCGGCCGCCCAGCGCCACCCCCGCGTTGTTGACCAGCAGCCGCAGCGCCGGGTGCCGCCGGCGGATCTCCTCGGCCACCCGCGCGGTGGCGGCGGCGTCGGCCAGGTCGACCACGTAGGCGGTGAGCTGCCGGTCGGGGTGCGCGGCGCGGACCGCCGCGACGACGGCGTCGAGGCGCCCGGCGTCGCGGTCGACCAGCACCAGGTCGCTGCCCCGGCGGGCCAGCCCGTGCACGAGGGCCTCGCCGATCCCGCTGGCGGCGCCGGTCACCACAGCCGTGCCGCCGATGAAGACGAACCTACGCACGGGCGGTCCTCCGTTCCGGTGTGCCGGCGCGGGAGAACCGCACGCCGGGGTCGGTGAGCCGGCCGTGCCGCATCAGCAGGACGTCCCGGGGATAGTTCTGGTGCAGCCGCCACGGCGCCCGGGCGCCCTGCTTGGGCAGGGCGTCGACGCTGCGCAGCACGTAGCCGGCCGTCAAATCGATGATCGGCTCCAGCTCGCCGTCGGGCGGCGGCAGCGGGGTGACGACCTGCTGGCCGGTGCGGTCCAGGTGCCGCAGCAGCCGGCAGACGTAGGTGGCCACCAGGTCGGCCTTCAGCGTCCACGAGGCGTTGGTGTAGCCGAGGGTCATCGCGAAGTTCGGCACCCCGGAGAGCATCATCCCCTTGTAGGCGACGGTGTCGGGCAGCTCCACCTCGGCGCCGTCCACGGTCAGCGTCATGCCGCCGAGGGCGAGCAGGTTGAGCCCGGTGGCGGTGACGACGACGTCCGCGGCCAGCTCCTCGCCGGAGCCGAGCCGGACGCCCCGCTCGGTGAAGGTGTCGACGGTGTCGGTGACCACCGACGCCCTCCCCCGCGCCACCGCGGTGAACAGGTCGCCGTCGGGCACCACGCACAGCCGCTGGTCCCAGGGGTCGTAGCGGGGCGAGAAGTGCCGGTCGACGTCGTAGCCGGCCGGCAGCCGGCCCCGGGCGGCGCGCAGCAGCAGCCGCCGGACCAACGCGGGGGCGCGCCGGCTGAGCTGGAAGTTGGCGGTGGAGAGCAGGACGTTCTTCCAGCGCACCACCGGATACGCGGCCTTCGCCGGCAGCCAGCGCCGCAGCGCGTCGGCCAGCACGTCGCGCGACGGCAGCGCCAGGACGTACGTGGGTGAGCGCTGGAGCATGGTGACGTGGGCGGCCCGCTCGGCCATCGCGGGCACCAGGGTCACTGCGGTGGCGCCGCTGCCGATCACCACCACCCGCTTGCCGGTGTGGTCGAGGTCGGCGGGCCAGTGCTGCGGGTGCACGATCCGCCCCGCGAACCGCTCGGTGCCGGGGAACCTCGGGGCGTACCCGGCGTCGTAGCGGTAGTAGCCGGCGCAGGTGAACAGGAAGGAACAGGTCAGCGCGACCGTCTCGCCGGTGTCGTCGCGCTGGGCGTGCACCGTCCAGCGGGCGCTCGCGCTGTCCCAGTCGGCCCGCAGCACCCGGTGCCGGAAGCGGATGTGGTCGGTGACGCCGTACTCGTCGGCGGTGCGGCGGACGTAGTCGCGGATCGAGTCGCCCTCGGCGATGGCCTTCGGGTCGGTCCACGGCTTGAAGGAGTAGCCGAGGGTGAACATGTCGGAGTCCGACCGGACGCCGGGATAACGGAACAGGTCCCAGGTGCCGCCGATCGCGTCGCGGGACTCCAGCACCGCGTACGTCTTCTCCGGGCAGTTGCGGCGCAGGTGGCAGGCGGCACCCACGCCGGACAGGCCGGCGCCGACGATGAGCACGTCGACGTGTTCGGTGGCCATCTCGTCTCCGTCCGCGGGTGTGACCGGACACTAGCCACGGCTGTCGAGGCTCGTCAACACCCTGTCGAGTCGGATCGACACGGTGTTGATCCGGTGTAGAGTCCCCGGGCATGACACCCGCCCGTACGGCCACCGGCAGCGCGACCGGGCGCGGACGGCGCGCGGCGCGCTCCGTCGGCGACGAGCGGGAGCTGGCCATCCTGGCGACCGCCGAGCGGCTGCTGGGGCAGCGGGCCTTCGCCGACATCTCGATCGACGACCTGGCGCGCGGGGCCGGCATCTCCCGGCCCACCTTCTACTTCTACTTCCCGTCCAAGGACGCGGTGCTGCTGACGCTGCTGGACCGGGTCATCGAGGAGGCCGACGCCGCCGCCGGGAACGTGCTGGAGCGGCTGGCCGAGGACCCACCGGCGCGCTGGCGGGAGCTGATCGACCGGTTCCACGAGACGTTCGGCGCGCACCGCGCGGTGGTGCTGGCCTGCGCCCAGGTGCGCGGCACCAACGCCGAGGTGCGCCGGCTCTGGGCGAGGGTGCTGGAGCGCTGGGTGCACGCGATCGAGACCGCGATCGTGGCCGAACGGCGGCGCGGGGCCGCCCCCGACGGCGTGCCGGCCCGCGACCTCGCCATCGCGCTCAACTCGATGAACGAGCGCGTCTGGTACGCCACCTTCGCCGGCGACGGGCCGGCGGTGGCGGAGCGCGACGTGGTCGACGTGCTGCGCGACGTGTGGCTGGCCGCGATCTACCGCGGCACCGCTCCCCCGCCGGCCTGACCACGCCGGACGGCGGGGTGTGCCGGCACGACCTCGAGGTCGTGCCCCCACCCACGTGCCCGGTTACCGTTGATCTCTCCCGGTCGGCGACCCGCCCCGGCCTTTCGTCCCCCTGGAGGAGACTTGCGCCCGACCAGCACCCCGTTCTCCGCCGAGCTGCGGGCCGCCAGCGCCGAGGCCCACCAGGGCGCGGAGTCCCAGCGGTACGTCTCCGCCCTGGTGGCCGGCGAGCTGGACCGCGCCGGCTACGCCGCGCTGGTGGGGCAGCACCACGTGATCTACGAGGCGCTGGAGGGCGCCGCCGAGGCGATGCGCCACGACCCGCTCGCCGGCCCGTTCGTCGACGACGCGCTGACCCGGCTGCCCGCCCTCGCCGCGGACCTGGAGTTCCTGCTCGGGCCCGACTGGCGCCGACGGATCGACCCGACCCCGGCGACGGTCGCCTACGCCGGGCGCCTCGGCGCGGTCTGCGCCAGCTCACCGGAGCGGTTCGTCGCCCACCACTACACCCGCTACCTCGGCGACCTCTCCGGCGGCCTGCACATCGGACGGTCCCTCGCCCGGCACTACGGGCTGACCGGGGACGCCGGGGCGGCGTTCTACCGGTTCGACCGGATCCCCAGCCCGAAGGCGTACAAGGACGCCTACCGGGCAAGGCTGGACGCCCTCCCGCTCGACGAGGTGGGTCGGGCCGCGCTGCGGGCCGAGGTGCTCGTGGCGTACCGGCACAACACCGAGGTCCTCGCCGCCCTGTCCCACCTCGTGCCGGCCACGGACGCGGAGGTGGCCGCGTGACCGCCCCGTTCGGCGCCGACGTGGTCGCCGCCGTCTGCCGGCACATGAACGACGACCACGCCGGGGACTCGCTGCTCATCTGCCGCACGCTCGGCGGGCAGCCGGCGGCCACCCGGGCCCGGGCCACCGGCCTGGACGCCGAGGGGATGGAGTTCGCCGTGACCGTGGACGACATCGAGGTCCCGGTGCGGGTGCCGTTCGCCCACCGGCTGAGCGAACGCGCCCAGATCCGGCAGGAGGTGGTGCGGATGTACCGGGAGGCGTGCCAGCGGTCCGGCCTCCCACCGCGCCCGGCCGGCTGACCGACCGGCGGTCGCAACGCCACGTCCGATCGCCGCCAGCGCCGGCCGGCCGGCTCCCGGATAGTCGGCTCCGGTGGCGCGACGCACGGTCGCGCACTCGGTGGAAGGTGGACGGATGCACGCGCCTTCCAGGTCGAGGTGCTGCGCGCGTACGTCGAGCAGGACCTCGTCATCCCCGGGACGAGCCACGTCGACCCGCTGCGCTGAGATCCGTTGATCATGAAGTTCTGCGAGTTCTTCGGCGGCGGGCACCACGTGCACCCGTCCCGACTCGCGGAGGGCTGGCAGATGCCCCACCGGCTCGGCGCGGCGTCGCGCTGACCGGTGGGCGGCGCGGCCGGTCCCACGCGGCACTCCACAGGGGACGGTGGCGGGGCGCCGGTCGTCGCCGGATTGTGCGACCCTGGGATCGACTGCCCGGGTCACCGGAGGTGATGGCCACGTTACGACTGTGCGAGCTCGTCGCCGTGCCCGGCGCCGCCGCGGTGACCCTCGACGTCGCCGCCGGTGCCACGGCCGCCCTGGCCGCCGCCCCGCCGATCGGCACCGCCGTCGCCCGGGTGGTGAGCGGGCTGGCCCCGCCGGTCGCCGGCCGGGTCCTGGTCGGCAACCGGGAGGTGACCACCCTGGCACCGCCGCAGCGCCGCATCGCCTACGTGCCGGCCGGCGGCGCGCTGCTGCCCCACCTGAGCGTGCGCCGCAACATCGCCTACGGCCAGCGCCGACGGGAACGGGTGCGGGACATGGCCGACGCGTGGACGGCGACGGTGGTCGACCGGCTGGAGCTGGCTCCGACGCTGGAGCTGCGACCGCACCTGCTGTCGGAGGCGCAGCGGTTCCGGGTGGCGCTCGCCCGGGCGGTGGCCTGCCTGCCCGAGGTGCTGGTGATCGACCTGCCGACCGGACCGGCCGGCGGTGGGCGGCTGACCGACCTGGTCGGCAGGCTCTCCCCGACGAACACCCCGGGGGTGGCGGTGCTGGTGTGCACGGCCGACCCGGGCTCGCTGGCCGACGTGCCGGTCGTCGCCGAGGTGGGCGGGTGACGCCGGTGGGCCGGGCCGCGCCGGCGGCGCGGCTGAGCCGCCGCACCCTGCTGCGGGCCACCGCCGCGCTCACCGCGACGGCCGGCGCGGGCTGTGCCGCCACGCCGCCGGCGGTCCAGGTCGCGGTCGTGTGGAGCGGCGGCGAGCTGGCCCGTTTCCGCGAGGTCGTGGGCAACTACGGCGCCGACGTGCAGGTGATCAGCGCCGGCAACGACATCGACGCGTTCCTGCGCGCCCGCCAACTGGCCGGCACCAGCCCCGACGTGGCGATCCTGCCCCGGTCCGGGCTGGTCGTCGAGTACGCCCGGCGCGGCTGGCTGCGCGAGCTGACCCCCGCCACCAGCTACGCCCTCCCGCCCGGCATGGCCGACCTGCTCTCCGCCGACGGGCGCCGCTACGGCGTCTGGGTCAAGGCGGCCCACAAGTCGCTGTTCTGGTACTTCCCGTCGATGCTCCCCGCGCCGCCGCGCACCTGGGACCAGCTCGTGACGCTCACCCGGCGGCTCGGCGCGCGGGCCCGCTCGGGCGACGGCCCGGCGCCGCTGGCCGTCGGCGCGGCCGACGGGTGGGTGCTCACCGACTGGTTCGAGAACGTGCTCGCCGACGTGGCCCCGCCCGGCCACTACGAGGCGCTGGCGCGCGGCGAGGCCGACTGGCGGAGCCCGTCGGTGCACACGGCGCTGGACCGGCTCGCCGAGCTGTGGGGCGTCGACGGCGCGTTCCCCGGCGGCGGTCGCCGGGCCCTGCTCACCCAGTACGAGGAGTCGGTGATCCAGGTGGTGCACCACCGGCGGGCCACGATGCTCTTCGAGGCCGACTTCGTCGACGACGTCAGCCGCCGGTTCCGCCGGGGCCCGGAGCAGCCGGAGACCTTCCGCTTCCCGGGCGCCCGGGTGGCCGACGGCCCGCTGATCGTCGGCGGTGACGCCGCCGTGGCGTTCGCCGGTTCGGCCCGTGGGGCGGAGCTGGTGCGCTGGCTCAGCGGCGGCTCCGCCTTCCAGCCGTGGCTGCGCGCCGGCGGCTACCTCTCCCCCAACGTGTCCGTGCCGCTGGGCGACTACCGCGATCCCGTCCGCCGCCGCCTCGCCGCCGAGCTACGCACGGCCGAGGCGGTGCGCTTCGACCTGTCCGACCGGCTGCCGGGCCCGTTCACCGGCTCCGACGGGGTGGGCATCTGGCGGATCATGCAGGACTTCTTCGCCGACGTCACCGACGGGGTCCCCGCCGGCAGGGCGACCCGGCGGGCCGTCGGGCAACTGGCGGCGGCGGCCCGGTCGGCGGGCGGCGGCCGATGAGCCGGGTCCTGGGCGAGCTGGCGGTCCTCGACGACGTCGGGCCGCCCCGGCGCGGGCGGGCCTACCCGGCGGCGGGGGCCACCTCGGCGCTGCTGCTGCCCGCCCTGCTGCTGCTCGGCGGGCTGGTGGCGTGGCCGGTGCTACGTACGCTGCACGCCAGCGTCACCACCGACGGCCGGTGGGTGGGCGCGGAGCACTTCCGCACCGCGCTGGCCGCGCCCGGCACCGGCGCCGTGGTGGGACGCACGCTGCTCTGGGCGCTGCTGGTGCCGGCGGTGGTCACCGTCCTGGGCTACCTGCTCGCCGCCGCCTCGCGCCGCTCGCAGGAGGGCGGGCTGGTCCGCCTCATCCTGGTGGTGCCCACCGCGCTGCCGCTGGTGGTCACCGGGGTCACCTTCCGGCTGATGTACGACCCGGACCCGGAACGCGGGCTGGCCACGCTGGTCGCCGCGACGCTGACCGGCCGGTCGGCGGCCGACGCCCCGCAACTGCTCGGCCCCCGCCTGGTCACGGTGGCGCTGATGTCGGCGTTCGTGTGGGCGTGGGTCGGGCTGGCCGTGCTGGTGTTCCGGGCCGCCCTCGACGCGGTGCCGCCCAGCCTCGCCGACGCGGTGCGCGCCTACGGCGGCAACCGCCGCGACGTGCTCTGGGACGCGCAGTGGCGGCCACTGCTGCTGCGCACCGTGGCGGTGGTGTTCACCCTGGCGGCGCTCGGCACCGCCCGGACGTTCGACCTGATCCTGGTGATGACGCCCGGCTCGGTGCGCGACGAGGCGTCGGTGCTCGCCCTGCGGGTCTGGCAGACCTCCAACGGCGCCACCACCGGCGAGGGCGCCGCGCTCGGCGTGGTGTGGCTGGTGGCGGTGGCCGCCGGCATGCTGGTAGCCGCGCTGTTCGTGCGGCAGGCGTGGCCGCCGCCCCGGGACCCGGTGCCCGTCGCGCCCGAACCGGTGGCGCCCGCGCCACGCCGGACGATCCGGCTGCTGGTGGCGGGCGCGGCGGTCGCCTGGCTGGTGCCGCTCGGGGTGCTGCTCGCCACCTCGCTGCACGGGACGGTGGACGCGGCGGCCCGGGGCTGGTGGTGGAGCCCGCCCGGCCTCGACTCCTACCGGGACCTGCTGACCGGCGCGGAGCTGTGGCGCACGCTGGGCTTCACGCTGGTGCTGGCGACCGTGGTCACCGCCCTGGTGCTGGGCGTCGCGCTGCTCGCCGCGTACCCGCTGGCCTGGCTGACCGGGCCACCCGCCCAGGCCACCGGGCTGCTGCTGATGGCCGCCAGCATCGTGCCGGTGCAGGTCATCGCCGGGCCGGTCAACGAGGTGCTCGGCGTGGTGCTCTCCTCCGGCACGGCGCGTGGCCTGGCGCTGGTGCACGTCGCGCTGGGCGTGCCGTTCGCCGTGCTGGTGCTGCGCAACGCGTTCGCGGACCTGCCCGCCGAGCAGGTACGCGCGGCCCGGGTGGGCGGGCGGCACTGGTGGGGCACCCTGCGGCTGCTCGCCCGGCACAACCGCCCGGCCGTGGTGGCGGTCGCGGTGCTGGAGTTCGTCCAGGTGTGGAACGACCTGGTGGTGGGTCTGCTGTTCAGCGGTCCCGGCGCGCTGCCGCTGGGGCTGTTCCTCGCCGGCCAGACCCGGGGCTTCGCGGCCAACAGCGGGGCGCTCGCCGCCGGCTCGGTCATCGCCTCCGTCCTGCCGGTGCTGCTGGTGGTGCTGGCCCGCCGCCAGCTCGTCGCCGGCCTGGTCGCCGGGGGCGTGCGGTGACGGGGCCGGCTCGCCGCTCGCGGCGGCCCCGGCGGCTGAGCCTGCTGCTCGCGATCGGCGGCGTGGTCGGCGGCACGGTCAGCGCGGTCCTCGGCAACGTCACCGGCAACCTGCTCTCCGAGCTGTCCGTAGCCCAGCTCGGCTCGGCGAGCGCCGGGGTGATCGTGCTCGGCCTCGCCGCCGCGATGATCGTGGAATGGCGCCGCCAGCGGCAGCAGGCCGCGACGCCGGACGACACCGAACCGCCGCCCGTCGCCGGCGCGCCCACCCTGCCGTGGCCGGCCGGGTTCACCGGGCGGGCCGGGCACGTCGACGCGATCATCGACCTGTTGGAGAAGGAGCATGCGGTCGCGGTGGTCGGCCGGCGGGCCGTCGGCACGTCGGCCTGCGCCATCCAGGCCGCCAACCTGTGCCGGGACGACTTCCCGGACGGCCAGTACTACCTGGACCTGCGCCGGGGCGGGCGGCGGCACGACGCCCGGCAGGTGCTGACCGCGCTGGCCCGGATCCTCGGCACCCGGCCGCCGGCGTCGGGGCGCGCCGACGACCTCGCCGACGCCGTCGACGAGCTGAGCGGCCAGCTCGACGGCCGGGCGACCCTCGTGGTGCTGGACAACGTGGACGACCCGGCCCAGGTCCGGCCGCTGCTGCCGCCGACCGCGCGGACGTGCCGCCTGCTGCTGGCCGGCACGGGAGCGTTGGCCGCGGTGGACGGGGTGGTGGCGCACGGGATCGCCGAGCCGGACGCCGACGACGCCGTCGAGCTGTTCGCCGCCGCCGGTGCCGCCGCGCCCGTCGCCCGGCCGCACCGCCCGGACCCGCGAACCGACCCGGCGGTACGCGACCTCGTCGAACTCTGCGGGCGGCAGCCCCGCACGGTCGCGGAGCTCGGCCGGCGTACGGCGCAGCACGGGTGGCGGCACACCGACGTGCTCGACGCGCTGCGCCGCGCCGTCGACACGCCCCCGCACCAGCACGTCGCCGCCTCCCCGGCGACCCTGCTGGTGACCGCGCGGGACACCGCGTACCACGCGCTGGGCGGCGAGGCAGGGCGGTTGTGGCGGCTGATGTCGCTCAGCCCGGTGCCGCTGGACCGGCCGACGATCGGGGCGCTGGCCGGCCGCCGCCCGGACCGGGTGGCCGCCCTGCTGCACGAGCTGGCCGCCGGCGGGTTCGTCACCGGCGCGCCCGGGGACCGCTACGAGGTGCGCCCGCTGCTGGCCCCGTACGCCCGGATGCACCTGCGCGACGCGGAGCCGGCGCGGCGGCGGGTCGCCGCGCAGGCCCGGCTCACCCGACACCTGGCCCGGCGGGCCGAGCGGCACGCCGCGAGCCTCGCCGTGGTCGGCTCGCCGCCGGACCGGGAGCCGACGCTGGCGCTGGACGACGACCCGTACGGCTGGTTCGACCTGCACCAGGAGCTGCTGCTGGCCGTGGTCAGGGTGCCGGCGGGCGCGGCGGAGACCCTGCCGCGCCGGGTCCGCCGCTGGTGGTTCCGCCTGGCGGTGGCGCTGTGCGGCTGGCTCGCCCACGCCGAGCGCCTCGACGAGTGGGCGGAGGTGTGCCGCACGGTGCTCGCCACGCCCACCGCCGACGACCGGCCGGAGATCGCCGGCTGGGCGCACAACGAACTGGGGGTGCTGCGCCGCCGCCGGGGCGACCCGCAGGCGGCGGCGACGGCGCTCAGCCTCGCGGTGGCGGAGCGGGGCCGGCGCGGCACCGCGCAGGCGCGGATGAACCTGGGCCTGGTGCTGCTGGACCTGGGGCAGTTCGACGACGCGGTGGAGCACCTGGAGCTGTCGCGGCGGCACCGCTCGGCGGCGGACCGGGCCGGGCACGCGCTGACCGATCTGGGCCTGGGCGCCGCCCGGCTGTCCCGGGGGGAGCTGGAGGTCGCACACCGCCACCTGGTCCGCGCGGCGAACGCCTTCCGCGCGCTCGGCGACGCCCGGGGCTACGCGGCGGCGCTGACCAATCTGGTGCTGGTGCACGCCGGGCTCGGCGAGCACCTCGACGCGGCGCAGTCGTGGCGGGCGGCGCTGCGGGAGTACGAGTCCGTGGCCGATCCGACCAACCGGGCCGCCGCGCTACTCAACGCGGGTGCCGCGCTGTTGTCCACCACGCCGGCCCAGGCCCGGCAGGCGTACGAGCTGCTGGCCGAGAGCCTGCGGCTGCGCGACGGGCGGCCGACGGCCGGCCTGGGGCGGACCCTGCTGCACCTGGGCGACGCGGCGGCGGCCCTCGACGACGCCGACGAGGCCCGGCGGCACTGGGCGGACGCGGCGGGCGTGTGCGAGGAGGCGGGGGACGCCGACGGTCAGGCGGCGGCCGACGCCCGCCTGGTGGGCAGCGACGCGCCGGCCTGAGCGGGGTCGACGGCGGGGGCCCCACGCGGGGCGGTCACTCGGCACGCCAGACGGCCTCGCGGGGCGGCCCGGGCTCGGCCCAGCACAGCCCGCCCTTCGCCACCACGCCGGGCACCCCGTCGACCATCCGGCTGATGTCCACCACGGACGCCAGCGACATCACGACGTCGTTGCGTAGGTCCGCCACCGCCGTGTCGAGGTCGTCCTCCTCCGCCGACCAGTCGATGTCCGCGGCCCGCAGGTCGGCGACCGCGTGGTCGGTGAGCGCCTGCGGGTCGGTCACGGCCACCGTGAGCCGGCAGTACAGGTTGAGGATGAGCGGTTCGGGGGCGTCGACGTCAGTCACCGCACCAGCATGACCCACGCGCCACCGATGAGAAACGCCAGCGGCCGCGCGGCCGGCACCGGGTCGTTTCCGGGGGGCAGGACGCGTTGCTGCGAAAAAGCCGTCGGATGCCTACCGCTCGGCACCGCGAGCTGCTACACCTTGGCTCACTGCCCTCGGCGCCCCTGGCACCGCCGACGCACGGAGGTCACATGACCACGCTGATCCTCAAGGTTCCGGTCGCCGACGGCGGCGACGAGTACGTCGAGGTCGAGGCGGAGCGTCGGGACCTCGGGAACATCGAGTTGGTGGCGACGGGCGACGGAGGCGCCCCGTGGGCCGGCGTCACGCTGACCAACTCGCTGGAGCGGGTGCTGCCCGCCGTGCGCGCCGTGGTCGCCGGGCTGCGGGCGGCGGCGTCCACCCCCGACGAGATCTCCGTCGAGCTGGGGCTGACGGTGGGCGGGGAGACGGGTCTGATCTTCACGAAGGGGACCGCCGAGGCGACCTTCAAGGTCAGCCTGACCTGGCGCCGTCCCGATGCTCCTGCGCCCGCCAGGTCAGCCGCCGCGGAGGCGCCAGCGGTGTGAAGCGGTCGCTGTCGCGCAGTTGCCGGTACTGGCGCACGCCGATCGGGGCCTCGTCACTCGGCATCCGGTCGGCGTCGGTGTAGAGCTTGCCGCCGAGGTGGTCGATCTCGTGGGCCACGCTGCGGGCCAGGGCCCCGGTCAGGACCACGTCCCGGTCGGCTCCCTGCGCGGTGCGGTGCCGCACACGCAGGCCGTAGGGCCGCCGGACCCGGCCCCGCACGTCAAAGAAGCTGAGGCAGCCCTCGAAGTCCAGCACCTCCTCGTCGGTCCGCTCGACGACGCTCGGATTGACCAGCTCAAGGTAGTCGTTCGACCCCGGCTGGCGGACGATCGCGATGGCGTACGCCATGCCGAGCTGCGGCGCCGCTATCCCCATGCTGACCTGCGGCTTGAAGGCGTGGTAGCGGTTGACCCAGCCGGCCACCCGGCGCAGATGAGCAAGGACCCGCACCGCCAACTGCCGGTCGTGGGGCGAGTCGAAGTCGATGAGCCGCGTCCTCGTCGGCAGGTTCGACGACTCGCGCCCACGGGCCGGCTCGCGCAGCTGCCGGATGCCGAACTGCCGCAGCACGCGTGCCGCGTCGTCGCACTCGCTGCTGTCGGGGATGCGGCGCCAGAAGAACCAGTCCAGTCGGACGCGGCGTTCCTCGGCGAGGTTCTCCTCCTCGGCGCTGCGGTCCCAGGAGTAGACGATCCGGTCACCCTCCACCCGTGTCTCGACGTCGGAGAGCGGTTCGAGGTCCGTCTCCGACGGCAGCGAGGTCATGCCCCAGCACTCCGGCTCCAGCTCGGCCGGCAGGTACGCCTCGATGGAGAGCCGGTCGGTGTTGGGCTTGACGTTGCGCTTGTACCACTGCCCCCAGATCTCGTCGCTGACCCGGTATCGGTACTCGATGACCGCCTGCTGGCCGGGCGTCAGCAGCCCCGATCCGGGAAAGCAGAGGTCGAAGTTGATCTCCTCATGGCGCACCTTCGTCGCCTTGACGTCCATCGGCCTGGTCCGGTCGTCGACCGTGCACCAGGCCTGGAGCCCGATGTCCCGGACCGGGTCGCCGACGCTGAGCGGATGCCGGGCGTGGTGGCGCAGGTTGCGGGACGCCTCGTCGTTGAGGAAGCGTGCCACCGACACCTTCATCTCGTACTTGGCGCGGGGACTACCCCCGCCGTGGCGCAGCAGCCGGCGCTGTCGCAGCGCGTAGTGGCTGCCGTCGTAGTGCACCTCACCGTGGTCGTGCAGCAGCGCCAGACCGGGGCGGGCGGTCGCGACCGCCGCCAGTGCCCGTTCCAGCAGCGCGCCGTCGAGCACGAGCACCTCGGCGGAACCGTCCGTGGTGATGGCCTGGAGCATGCCGAACACCAGCGAGGTGGCCGGGTCCCAGACCGGCCCCCCGCTGAACCCGGACTGCACCCGGAAGACCCGGAGCACCGTCTCGTCGACCTGGAGCCGGTGCTTGCCGACCGCGCCGAGCAGGCTGCCCCGCACGTGCCGTCCGAGGTCACGGCCGTGACCCGGCCCCCACATCTGCACGGCGGCGTTGTAGCGGTCGTTCAGGTCAGCCCTGATGCGCAGCGGCTCCGCGCCGCTGCCGCCCAGCCCTTCGCCGAGCCGGAGCACCGCCACGTCCCCGACGTCGAAGCTTTCGCCGGTGGGCAACCACGCCACCACCTCGGCACTGCGCTCGATCCAACTGTTCGGCGGCCCGAGCAGCGCGAAGTGGAGGGAGACGCGGATGTTCCTCGGCACGGGCTCCGCGTGCCGCGCCGGCCGACCGAGGGCCGCGTTGACCACGTGGGCACAGGTGATCATCAAACGCTCCCCGACCAGGAATGCCAGCCCGACGCGCTCGGCATCGCGTCGACCGAGCACGAAAGCGATGGCGCGCTCGACCCGGTACATCACCGGGACCTCCGTTCCGCTGCGGATTACCGATCCTATCGGCAATCACCGTTCCCGCCATGTCCGAATGTTGACCGGGAACGTCGAGGAATGGAGCATGGCAGTGGTGAAGAAGTGGGCCGTACTCTTCGATCTCGACGGCACCCTGGTCGACACGGCACCGCTGTGGCGGGCCGCGTTCACCGCGCTGATCGGTCGACGGCAGGCCGTGCCGGCAGGGGCGCTCGACGGGCTGCGCGGACTCACGGCGCTGGAGGCCGTCCGCACCGTGCATCGCCGCCTGGGCTGGTCGGAGGCGGATCCCACCAACGACACGGCCTGGGTGGAGCGGTTCGTACGACGGCGCCACCTCGACGGCATGGCGCGATGGGACGGTTTCGGGCTCTGCCTCGTCGCGGACCTGCGACGGCACGGCGTGCCGGTCGGGCTCGTCACGTCGAGCAGCCGGGAGATCGTGAACGTGCTGCTGACTCACAATGACGTTCCCCAATTCGACACCATCGTCTGCGGCGACGACGTGATTCGGGCGAAACCCGCGCCCGATCCCTATTTGCTCGGCGCGCACCGGCTGCAATTTCCACCGTCTCGATGCGTTGTCGTGGAAGATTCACCAACGGGAGTCTCCAGCGCGATTGCCGCCGGCTGCCCGGTGGTGATGGTCGGCGACGGATCGCCGGTCGCGCCCGGCCGACGGCTGGCCGACCTCACCGTGGCGCTGCTGTCCGCCGCGGCGCCACCCGGCAGCCCCGACCGGGAACCACGATGACGACCGTCCGGGGCGGCCGACGACTTCGCTTAGGGCTTGACCTAAGTGTTCGGCGCGGGCATACTTAGGTGCATGCCTAAGCAATCGGGCGGCGGAGCCGGAAGCGACGACGGGACCCTGGACGGCGTGTTCCACGCGCTGTCGGACCCGACCCGCCGCCGGGTCGTCGAGCTGCTCGGCCGGGGGCCCGCGACAACCAGCGAGCTCGCTCGTCCGTTTGACATGGCACTGCCGTCGTTCACCCAGCACCTGGGCGTCCTCGAGCGCTCCGGCCTGGTGACGTCGGAGAAGAAGGGGCGCGTGCGGACCTACCGGCTCGCCCCCCAGCCGCTCGAGCACGTCGACACCTGGCTCGCCGGTCAGCGCGCGACATGGTCCCGGCGCCTCGACCAGCTCGACTCGTTTCTCCACGACCTGAAGGAGCAGCAGACATGACCGCCTACCCGAGCGTGAACCCGAATCTCGACCTCGTCCTGGAGCGCACCGTCGACGTCGCGCCCGAGCTGGTCTGGAAGGCCTGGACCACGCCCGAGCTGATCGTGCAGTGGTTCGCCCCGCGGCCCTGGTCGACCTCGTCCTGCGAGATCGACCTCCAGCCCGGCGGCAGGTTCAACACGGTGATGCGCTCGCCCGAGGGCGAGGAGTACCCGAGCACCGGCTGCATCCTGGTCGTCGAGGAGGGCTCGACGCTGATCTTCACCTCGGGGCTGGGCCCCGGCTTCCGCCCCCAGGTGGTCAGCGACGACCTCCCGTTCACCGCGATCATCAAGCTCGAGCCCACCGGCACCGGCACGAAGTACACGGCCACCGCGATCCACGCCGACGCCGCGGCGAAGAAGTCGCACGAGGAGATGGGCTTCGCCGAGGGCTGGAGCGCCGCGCTGGACCAGCTGATCGAGGTCGTCAAGGGCCTCTGACGGACGCGGCGACGGGATGCGGGCCCCGCCGTACGGACCGGCCGCCGAGCCGGGGGCACGACCGGCTGGTCCCGCATCCCGTCGCCCCGCCGGGGCCGGTCGCGCAAGCCGCCAGGCAGCGGCCCACAGCGACGGCGGCCGTCAGATGTTGGCGGAGTCCGCCGGCACGTCGGTCGGCAGGGCGGGTGCGCCGGCCAGCGGGGCCTCCGTGCGGCAGGACGACCCCACGGTGTAGGCGGTCATCGACAGCGACCCGTACGCGTACCCGTCCACCAGCACCTCCGCGCCGTTGCCGGCGGCGCCGGCCAGGCCGGCGAGGTAGAGCAGCGGAATGAAGTGGTCCGGCGTCGGTACGGCCCGGCCGAAGTCACGGTGGGCGTCCAGCGCGGCCGCCTCGGTCGGCTCGCCGAGCATGACGTCCTTCGCCGCCTCGTCGAACCGCCGCGCCCAGTCGAAGCCCTCGTCGACCATGCGCGGGTCCACCCCCCGCAGGTTGTGCACCACGTTGCCGCTGGTCACGACGAGCACCCCGCGCTCGCGCAACGGGGCGAGCCGCGCGCCCAGGTCCAGGTGGTAGTCCAGGCCCTTGAACGCGTTGATGCTCAACTGGACGACCGGGATGTCCGCGTCGGGAAACGCGTGGGTGAGCACCGACCAGGTGCCGTGGTCGATCCCCCACGAGTCGACGTCCGCCCCGACCCAGGTGGGGTGGACCACGTCGGCGATCTCCTCCGCCAGCTCCGGCAGGCCGGGCGCCGGGTAGCGGACGTCGAACAGCTCCGGCGGGAAGCCGTAGAAGTCGTGGATCGTCCGCGGCCGGGGCATCGCGGTGACGGCGGTGGCGCCGATGTACCAGTGGGCCGACACGACGAGGATCGCCCGGGGCCGCGGGACCGCCCGCCCGAAGGCGCGCCACGCCTGCGTGTAGCGGTTGAGTTCCAGCGCGTTCATCGGGCTTCCGTGACCGATGAACGCGGCCGGCATCACCGCCGGGACGGTCTCGCTGCTCATGCTGCTCCCCCAGGCTCACGGTGAGGCGAGCGTAACCGCTGTCGCGGGGAGCCGCCGGTCATCGCCGTCAGTCGGACACCTCGCGCCAGGCGGGGTGGTTGCCGCGCCACGCGCCGGCCAGAATGACCGCCGACGTCCGACCGGGGCACTCCTGCACCCGGGAGCGGCCTGACTCGCCGCCGATCCGTACCTGTACGTCCCATCGCTGCCCGTCGGTACGGATGTACACGTCCCGACGCCCACGCTGCGACGTGTCGCCGTTCCACCAGTGTTCTTCGACCCTCACCCCGCGACCGTATAGCAGTTCGTCCGTGGACGACACGGCCGGTGTCGGTCAAGACCACCCCTGGGTGGGGTCACCGGTCAGGCGGACTCCCCCGGCGCCAGGTGGCGGTAGCCGGGCACGGTCTCGGCGAACCAGCCGTTCACGCTGGTCAGGCCGCGCTCGTTGAGCTGCGCGTCGTGGATCGGGAACACCCGCTCGGCCCCGACGGCGGTGGCGAAGTCGATCGCCTCGGTGAGCTTCAGCCAGGAGGCCTGCGCCGGGACCAGCAGCGTCTCGACCGGCCGGTCCGGCCGGTGCAGCGAGTCGCCCGGGTGGTAGACCGCGTCGCCGACGAGGTAGCCCAGGTTGGCGCAGTCGGGCTGGCCGCCGTGGATGGCGGCGTGCCGACCGCCGAGCGCGGTCACGGTGAGGCCGGCGGCGGTGAACCGCTCGCCGGCGCCGACCCTGGTCACGGACAGCGGCGCCAGGTCGGGCAGGACGGCGCCCTGCGGGGCGAAGACCGGCACGCCGAGACCCGCCAACCGGAGCACGTCGACGTGGTCGGTGTGCTCGTGGGTGACGAGGACGGCGTCCGCGCCGGCCAGGGCCCGCGGCTCGCTCCAGGTGCCGGGGTCGATGACCAGCACGCCGCCGTCGTGCTCCAGCCGGACGCAGGAGTGGGTGAACTTGGTCAGCCGCATCCGGCGACCGTACGCCGGTGGCAGCGCCCCGTGTGCCCGGCGGCGGGCGGCACGGGCCGTGCCGGAGGGTGGCGGCGGCCCGCCTTCCCGGCCGGTTTCGCCGGACGGCCCGGAGACCGTCCCGGGCCACGTGAGAGGCTGCGGGGCGGAAGGGAGTACCGAGATGGGCGACTACGGCCACCCACTGGCCTTCGGGGCGTTCCTGACGCCCGGCAACGCCGAGCCCGGGCGGGTGGTGGGCCTCGCCGTGCTGGCCGAGCAGGTCGGGTTCGACCTGGTCACCTTCCAGGACCACCCGTACCAGCCCGCGTTCCTCGACACGTGGACGCTGATGAGCTTCGTGGCGGCCCGGACCGGCACGGTGCGGCTGGCCGCCAACGTGACGAACCTGCCGCTGCGCCCGCCGGCCGTCCTGGCCCGCAGCGTGGCGAGTCTCGATCTGCTCAGCGGTGGCCGGGTGGAGCTCGGCCTGGGCGCCGGCGCGTTCTGGGAGGCCATCGAGGCGATGGGCGGGCGCCGGCTCTCCCCCGGGCAGGGCGTGCGGGCCCTGACCGAGGCGATCGACGTCATCCGCCAGGTCTGGGACGTCGGGGCGCGCGGCGGCGTCCGGGTCGACGGCGAGTTCCACCGGGTGGTGGGCGCGAAGCGGGGCCCCGCGCCCGCCCACGACGTGGGCATCTGGCTCGGCGCGTACAAGCCGCGGATGCTGGCGTTGACCGGGAGCCGGGCCGACGGGTGGCTGCCGTCGCTGGGCTACCTGCAACCAGGCGACCTGGGCAGGGGCAACACGATCATCGACGACGCCGCGCGGGAGGCCGGCCGCGATCCGGCCGACGTGCGCCGCCTGCTCAACGTCACCGGTCGCTTCGCCCCCGTCGGCCGGGGACCACTGGACGGCCCCGCCGAGCAGTGGGCCGAGGAACTGGCCGACCTCGCGCTCAGCGACGGGATCAGCACCTTCATCCTGGGCAGCGACGACCCGGAGGACCTGCGGCGCTTCGCCGCCGAGGTCGCCCCCGCCGTACGCGAACTCGTGGCCGGCGAGCGCGCGGCCGGCGCCGCTGCCGCCGTGACCCCGGCGACGCCCGAAGCCGGCGGGGCGCGGGCGACACCCGGGAGCGCCGGGGCGCAGCCGCCGCCCGCTCCCCGTCCGCCCGCCGGCGCGGGGTCCTTCGCCGTCGTCCCGACGCCCGACGACGGCGTGCGCCGCAGCGCGATCCGGGTCTGGGACGAGGCCACGCGCCCCACCGGCCCCGCGCCCGACCCGGCACGCACCTACAGCCCGCACGACCAGGCCGGCGCCCAGCACCTGATCGACGTGCACGACGGGCTACGCGCCGAGCTGACCCGGCTGTACGACCTGGTGGAGCAGGTGGGCGCCGGGCTGGTCGACGCGGGCACGGCCCGCTCCCACATCAACACCATGACCATCCGGCAGAACAAGTGGACCCTGGGCACGTACTGCGAGTCGTACTGCCGGGTCGTCACCACCCACCACACGCTGGAGGACCGGGGGATCTTCCCGCACCTGCGCCGGGGCGACGACCGCCTCGGCCCGGTGCTGGACCGGCTGGAGCAGGAGCACCACGCCATCCACGACGTGCTGGAACGCGTCGACCGGGCGCTGGTCGCGTTCGTCTCCGTCGCCGACGGGATGGCCGAGCTGCGCGCGGCGGTCGACCTGCTCAGCGACACGCTGCTGTCCCACCTCGCCTACGAGGAACGCGAGCTCGTCGAGCCGATCGCCCGGCTCGGCCTGAACTGAACCCGCCGCCCCACGGCGTGCCGGCGGATCGGAACCGAGCCCGCCGTCGCGCGGCGTGGCGGAGGATCG